>JAFYVA010000047.1 GCA_017549325.1 Oscillospiraceae bacterium | reverse complement strand
TATGCAGCTCATCTGCGAGGCCTATCAGCTGATGCGCGACGGTCTGGGTATGACCTCCGAGGAGATGCATCAGGTCTTTGCCGCCTGGAACGAGACGGAGCTGGACAGTTACCTCATCGAGATCACCCGCGACATTCTGGGCTACAAGGATGAGAAGGGTGAGACGGTGGTGGAGCACATTCTGGACGCCGCCGGACAGAAGGGCATGGGCAAGTGGACCGTCATCTCCGCTCTGGACGAGGGCGTTTCCCTGACCCTCATCGGCGAGGCCGTGTTCTCCCGCTGCCTCTCCGCCGTAAAGAATGAGCGCGTGGCCGCCGCCCGCCGCTTTACCAGAACTGTCCCCGCCTTCGAGGGCGACAAGGCTGCCTTCGTCGAGTGCATCCGCAAGGCACTGTACGCCTCCAAGATCATCTCCTACGCACAGGGATACGCCGTCATGCGCTCCGCCGCCAAGACCCACGGCTGGAACCTCAACTACGGCGGCATCGCCATGATGTGGCGCGGCGGCTGCATCATCCGCAGCGTGTTCCTGGGCAAGATCCGCGAGGCCTTTGAGAAGAATCCCCAGTTGGAGAACCTGATCATGGACGAGTACTTCGCCCAGGTCATCGAGTCCCTCGTCCCCGCATGGCGCGAGGTGGTGTCCTACGCGGTGAAGGTGGGTATCCCCGTGCCCGCATTCTCCTCTGCGCTGAACTACTTCGACGGCTATACCACCGAGTCCCTGCCCGCCAACCTGCTGCAGGCACAGCGCGACTACTTCGGTGCCCACACCTACGAGCGCACCGACGCTCCCCGCGGCCAGTTCTTCCACACCAACTGGACCGGCAAGGGCGGCAACACCTCCTCCAGCGCCTACAACGCATAAGACTATGGACAAGAATTACAAGGGCATCATCGCCCTCGATCTGGACGGCACGCTCCTCAACTCCGACAAGGAGCTGACGGAGGGCAACCTCCGTGCTCTGTACCACGCCCATGAGGCCGGCTTTGCCATCGTGCCCACCACGGGCCGCTTCTTCGGCGGCATGCCTCAGATCATCCGTGATCTGCCCTTCCTCCGCTATGCCATCACCGTCAATGGCGCGGCCGTGGCGGATATCCTCACCGGCGAGGTCATCTACAGCGCCGAGATCCCCGCAGCGCGTGCCATCGCCATCATGGACGCCATGGACAGCCAGCGCGTGCTCTACGACTGCTACCAGAACAACGACGCCTTCATGAGCGCTGCACACAAGGCGCGCATCGACGAGATGATCTTCAATCCCCACTATCGGGAGATGATCCACCGCCTGCGGAAACCCGTGCCCGATCTGAAGGCGCACATCACCGCCTCGGGCCGCGATGTGCAGAAGGTGCAGCTGTTTATGCCCGACAACGCGCTGCGTCTGCGCCTCATGGCGGCGCTGCCCACCATGTTCGAGGCTCTGGCCGTGTCCTCGTCCATCTCCGAGAACATCGAGATCAACGATGAAAAGGCCCATAAGGGTGCCGCCCTTCTGGCGCTGGCGGATCATCTGGGCCTGCGCCGCGAGGATACCTACGCCTTTGGCGACGGACTCAACGATCTGACCATGCTCCGTGATGCCGGTGTCGGCATCGCCATGGCCAACGCCGAGCCCGAGGCCAAAGCCGCCGCCGACCGCCTGACCCGCTCCTGCGACGAGGACGGCGTGGCCTGCGGCATCGATGAAATTCTGAAAACGATTTAACAGGGAGGAACGACCTATGAACCTTTCCGTAAAGCCTGATCTGCAGGGCAAGGTGGCCGTCATCACCGGCGGTGCCGGCGTGCTGTGCAGTGAATTCGCCCGTGCGCTGGCCCAGTGCGGCGCCAAGGTGGCCATTTTGAACCGCACCCTGTCCAAGGCCGAGGCACTGGCCGAGGAGATCCGCGCCGCAGGCTATGAGGCCATCGGCGTGGCCGTCAATGTCACCGATGCCGACAGCGTCAAGGCCGCCCATGAGGAAGTCCTGCGCATCTACGGTAAGTGCGACATCCTCATCAACGGTGCCGGCGGCAATCACCCCAGCGCCAGCACCACCAAGGAGTACTTTGAGCCGGGCGACATCGAGGATGATGTCAAGTCCTTCTTCGACATCGATGAAGAGGGCTTCCGCTATGTGCTGGATCTGAACTTTGCCGGCACCATGCTGCCCACCCAGGCATTTGCCCGCGACATGGTGGGCCGCGAGGGCTGCACCATCATCAATGTCAGCTCCATGAACGCCTTTACGCCTCTGACCAAGATCCCTGCCTATTCCGGCGCCAAGGCCGCCATCTCCAACTTTACCCAGTGGCTGGCTGTCCATTTTAGCAAAGTCGGCATCCGCTGCAATGCCATCGCCCCCGGCTTCTTCCTGACCGCCCAGAACTACGCTCTCATGTACCGTGAGGACGGCACGCCCACCGAGCGCAGCGGCAAGATCATTGCCGGTACGCCCATGGGCCGCTTCGGCAAGCCCGAGGAGCTGGTGGGTACGCTGCTGTTCCTAGTGGACGAGCAGGCCTCCGGCTTCGTCAACGGCGTGGTCATCCCTGTGGACGGCGGCTTCTCCGCCTACTCCGGCGTGTAAGCGGGGGAGACTATGGAGATTTTCCGCTATGCCAAGTCTGAGGACGGTCTGAGCCGCGAGGAGATCCGTCAGGCTCTGCTGGAGAGTCTGGCAGGCCGCACCCTGCGCCACGCCCTCATCATCCCCCCCGACTATACCCGCTTTCACTCCAATGCCGGCTACATCACCAATGTCTACTACCACGCCCTCACCGAAATGGGCTGCGAGGTGGATATTCTGCCGGCCTTGGGCACCCATGTCCCCGTCACCGAGGCCGAGGCCGGACATATGTTCGGCGACATCCCCTACGGCAAGTTTCTTCCCCACAACTGGCGCACCGATGTGATGAAGATCGGCGAGGTGAGCGCTGAATACCTCGAGGAGATCACCGAGGGTCTGTGGCACGATGCGGTGGATGTGGAGATCAACCGCCGTGTGATGGACGAGAAGTATGACATCATCCTCTCCGTCGGTCAGGTGGTGCCCCACGAGGTCATCGGTATGGCCAACCACGCCAAGAATCTCTTCGTGGGCGTGGGCGGCGCCGACATGATCAACAAGAGCCACATGGTGGGCGCCGTGTACGGCATGGAGCGCATGATGGGCAAGGATCACACCCCTGTGCGCAAGATCTTCGACTACGCGCTGACCCATTTTCTCAAAGACCGTCCCATCGTCTTTGCCCTCACCGTTACCACCGCACCCGGCGGCAACATCCGCACCCACGGCCTCTTCATCGGTGAAGAGCGCAGTGCGCTGGAGGCCGCCATCGCCCTGGCACAGGAGAAGAACATCGACTTTGTGGACACGGGCATTAAAAAGTGCGTGGTCTATCTCACCCCTGAGGAGTTCCACAGCACATGGCTGGGCAACAAGTCCGTCTACCGCACCCGCATGGCCATCGCCGACGGCGGTGAGCTGCTGGTGTTGGCACCCGGCATCGAGCGCTTCGGCGAGGACGAGCAGGTGGACAAGCTGATCCGCAAGTACGGCTACCGTGGCCGCATCAATACCCTCGAGCAGTTCGAAAAGGCGGAGAATCAGGACCTGCGTGACAACATGGGCGCCGCCGCCCATCTCATCCACGGCTCCTCCGACGGCCGCTTTACCATCACCTACGCAGTGAAGGATATTACCAAGGAGGAGATCGAGTCCGTGGGCTTCCGGGCCGCCGACTACGACGAGATGGCCCGCCGCTACGATCCCGAGAAGCTTATCTACGGCTACAACACCCTCCCCGACGGGGAAGAGGTGTACTTCATCCCCAATCCCGCGCTGGGTCTGTGGATCAACAAGGAGGCCTTTTGATGAAAACATTCATGGATCGTGACTTTCTGCTGACCACAGAGACGGCCCGCACGCTCTATCACGACTACGCCGCCGAGTGCCCCATTATCGACTATCACAACCACCTCAATCCCCGCGAGATCTATGAGCGCCGCTGCTATGAAAACCTCACCCAGCTGTGGCTGGAGGCCGACCACTACAAGTGGCGCGCCATGCGTGTGTGCGGCGTGGAGGAGTACTATGTGACGGGCAAGGCCACGGAGTACGAGAAGTTCGAGAAGTTTGCCGCCGTCATGCCCCGCCTCATCGGCTCCCCCGTATACCACTGGGCCCATCTGGAGCTGCAGCGGTATTTCGGCATCACCACGCCCCTTACCGCTGCCACGGCCCGCGAGATCTGGGACAAGACCGCCGCCATGCTCCGCAGCGAGGGTTTCGATGCCGTGTCGCTGCTCAGCAAAGCGAAGGTGGAGGTGTTGTGCACCACCGATGATCCCGCCGACAGTCTGGAGTGGCATCGGAAGCTGAAGGAGGACACCGCTGTGCCCTTCGCCACGCTGCCCTCTTTCCGTCCCGACCGCTTTTTGCACATCGATCAGGGTGCATGGCCTGCCGCTGTTGCCCAGCTGGGCGAGCGCTACGGCGCCATCACCGATTGGGACAGCCTGTGCAAGGCACTTTCCCAGTCCCTCGACTTCTTCTGTGAGGTGGGCTGCCGCGTCACCGACCACGGCTTCATCCGCTTCCGCTACGGCGTGGGCGATCCCGCTCCCGTGATGGCGAAGGCTCTTGGCGGCGAAGCGCTCACCGAGGAAGAGGTTGCCGTGTATCAGGGTGCGCTGCTGCGTTTTCTGGCAGGGGAGTATCACCGCCGTGATCTCATCATGCAGCTGCATCTGGGTCCCATCCGCAACAACAGCCCCAAGCTGCTGGCCTCCTTTGGCCCCGATGCCGGCGGTGACAGCGTGGGCAGCGCCACCGATCCGTTCCTGCTGTCTGCATTCCTGAACGATGTGGACAAGGCCGACAGCCTGCCTAAGACCATCCTCTACAACCTCAATCCCGCCGACAGCGCCGTGTTCTCCACCATGGCGGTGAACTTCGCCGCCGACGGGGCAAAGGTGCAGTACGGCGCGGCATGGTGGCTTCTGGACCACATCCGCGGTATCTCGGAGCAGATCGATCAGCTGATGGAGACGGGCTTGCTCTCCGGCTCTGTGGGTATGCTGACCGACTCCCGCGCCTTTACCTCCTTCGTCCGCCATGAGTATTTCCGCCGCATCCTGTGCAATAAACTGGGTGCACTGGTGGAGGAGGGACAGTATCCCTGCGATATTGCCGCGTTGGGCGAACTGGTGGTGGACATCTGCCACCGCAATGCAGAGAGATACTTCGGCTTTTAAGACTACGGTACGAACAAGTTGACATAATGCACAAGCAGAGGGAATTTGCCCTCTGCTTGTGCTGTTTTTGCGAAAAAATACGGGCAATTTTTTATGCTGAAAATAGCGCTATTTTGCCTGTTTTGCGAACTTTTTAAGTACACATTTTCGGTATTCCGATGATTGTCGGATAATCGGGTCGGGGGAGGGGAGGATTTCCTATATTTGTTTGAGGGACAAGTATTGAAAAATGAACGAATTTAACATAGATTTATACTGTTAAACCTTGAAAATGTGCAGGATAAACAAATTCTACAGGAGGTATACTTATGGAAGTGAATCCCAACACTCATTTTACCAGAAAAGAAGTGTTCATGGGTGAGGAGATCGAGGCCATCTATCTGAAGGCTCGTAAGCCTTTGGCTGATATCGACGGCATCGACCTCTCCGCCAGCGACGACCCCATGCTGCGCATGGGTCACGGCTTCTGCCCCCCCTTCAATCAGCGCACCTATGAGGCCGCTCCCGGCATCATCTGCGAGCAGGATCTGGAAGTCGTTCTGCGTGACGGCTGCAAGATCTACTGCGACATCTTCCGTCCCGCCAATGTCACCGAGAAGATCCCCGTTATCGTCTCTTGGTCTTGGTTCGGCAAGCGCCCCGGCGACGGTATGAGCGAGTGGCAGCTGATGGGCGTTCCCCCGGGAACCGTTTCCAAGCTGGCCAAGTTTGAGTCTCCCGACCCCGCTTTCTGGTGCCACCAGGGCTACGCCGTTGCCAACGTTGACGTTCGCGGCGCCGGCCACAGCGAGGGCGATGTGCATATCTTCGGCGTTCAGGACGGTATGGACGGCTACGACTTCGTTGAGTGGGTTGCTCAGCAGCCTTGGTGCAACGGTAAGGTCGGTATGGCCGGTAACTCCGGTGTTGCCATCCACCAGTGGGGCATCGCCGCTCAGTGCCCTCCCCACCTGGCCTGCATCGCTCCCTGGGAGTCCACCACTGACCTGTATCGTGAGTCCCTGTTCGAGGGCGGTATCCCCGCTCTGGCCTTCAACCAGTTCATCGCTGCCCAGGTCACCGGCCCCAACGGTGTCGATGACCAGGTCGAGATGGGTCGTGCATACCCCCTGATGAACGGCTACTGGCGCAACAAGATCCCCGATTTCTCCAAGGTCCGTATCCCCGTGTATCAGACCGCCGGCTGGTCCCACTTCCATCTGCGTGGCTCCGTCAACGCATGGCGTCGCTGCAAGTCCCGCAAAAAGTGGCTGCGTGCTCACCGTGATTTCGAGTGGCCCGATTCCTACAGCCCCGAGAACCTGCAGGATCTGAAGCTGTTCTATGATCGCTATCTGAAGGACATCCACAACGGCTGGGAGATGACCCCCAAAGTACGCATCGACGTCATGGACGCTTTCGATATCGACTATCAGGTCCGCCGCGGCGAGGACAACTTCCCCCTCAAGCGCACCGAGTATCGTCGTTACTACCTCGACGCCGCTCACATGGATATGCATGAGCAGGAAGTCCCCGTCCACAGCAGCGTTTCCTACGACGGCGAGACCGGCTTCGTTGAGTTCGATATGGAGTTCACCGAGGATACCGAGCTGACCGGCTACATGTTCCTGCGTCTGTTCGTCGAGGCCGACGGCAACGACGACGCCGACCTGTTCATCAACATCCAGAAGGCTGACGCCGCCGGTAACTGGGTGCCTTGGGATACCCTGGGCGAGCATCATCCCGGTGCATGGGGCAAGTGCCGCGTGTCTCACCGCGAGCTGGATGAGAAGCTGTCCACCGCTTACAACCCCGTCATGAAGCACGAGCGTGAGCTCAAGCTCGCTCCCGGTGAGATCGCCCAGTGCGACATCGAGATCGTGCCCTCCAGCCGCTTCTGGCACAAGGGTCAGCGCATCCGCGTCCAGATCGCCGGCCACTACATCCGCGACGGTTGGTTCGAGCCCTTCTCCTGGGATACCGAGAACAAGGGTAAGCACATCATCCACACCGGTGGTGAGTACGCCAGCTTCCTGCAGGTGCCCTACATCCCCGCCCGCTATAAGACCGTGGGCTACGACTATCGCTAAGTCGTAACGCATCTACCGAGGGTTGCGCTCCCGCACCCGAGGTGACCAACTATCCCTTCAATCGCCGGGGAGCATCTGCTCTCCGGCGATTTGGTCGTTAAAACCCAAGGTAAACGAGGATGAGCGTAACGCTGTATGTGACAAACGCCCGCCATCTGGCGGACCATCTGCCCCGTGCCCTGTCGCTTCTCAGCCCTGCGCGCCGCGCTGCGGCGCAGAGCCAGTGGCGTGAAAAAGACCGTCTGCTCCGGTGTGCCGCAGGATTACTGCTGCGCCACGCGCTGGGCGTGGAGGACGAGTCGGTGTTTGCGATAGGCGAATACGGCAAGCCCTATTTGCCCCACGGCCCCCATTTCAGCCTTTCCTACTCCGGACACTGTGCCGTGCTGGCCCTGTCGGAGAGGGAGGTGGGCGCCGATGTGGAATATCTCCACCGCCCCGACGTGCTGCCCCGCAAGGTGCTGACGCAAGAGGAGATGGAATGGCTGGCACAGCACGGCAGTGCCGATGATTTTTGTCTGCTGTGGACGCGGCTGGAAAGCGCGCTGAAGGCGGAGGGCTGTGGCCTTGCGCTGAATGAACGGAACTTTTCCCTGCTCCGCAACGGGGAGGACTGGTACTGGGACAGCCGCCTATATGACGGACACCTCATCACCTGCGCGGCCAAAGCGCCGTTTACCGTATTGACTAAGGAACTGACAGCAGAGGATCTGCTGCAATAGAGAAACAGGAAGGAAATAATCACTATGGCTAACATTCTGGATAAGATTTATGAGAAGGCCAAGCTGGCCCCTCAGAAGGTAGCATTCCCCGAGGCCGACAACGAGAAGATCATGCAGGCCGCCTACGAGTGCGCTAAGGAAGGCTACATCCTGCCCGTTCTGGTGGGCGACGCTGCCCAGCTGAAGGCTCTGTGCGCTGAGCGCGGCTACGAGGAGAGCGCATTCACCTTCGTGGATGTCAACGAGGAGCTGAAGGCCGAGCTGATCGCCAAGTATCTGGCTCTGCCCACCTGTGAGCTCAGCGAGAAGGCTCTGAACCGCCGCATGAAGAACAACCTGTACTTCGCCGTGGTGATGCAGGCTCTGGATCTGTGCGACGTCACCTTCGCCGGTATCGACTACAGCACCGGCGACGTGCTGCTGGCCGCCCAGTCCGTCATCGGCATGCAGGAGGGCGCTACCATCTCCTCCATCGGTATCTGCGATATCCCCGGCTTCGAGGGCAGCGAGGGTTCTCTGCTGGCCATCGGCGACAGCGCCGTGTGCACCAACCCCGATTCCGAGCAGCTGGCCTCCATCGCCATCTCCGCCTGCGATACCGTCGCCGCTCTGCTGGACTGGGAGCCCCGCTGCGCCATGGTCTGCTACTCCACCAAGGGCAGCGGCTCCGGCGAGCTGATCGACAAGGTCATCGAGGCTGCCCGTATCGCCAACGAGCGCCGTCCCGACCTGGCCATCGAGGGTGAGTTCCAGCTGGATGCCGCCATCGTTCCCGCCGTGGCCGCCAAGAAGGTCAAGGAGGAGAGCAAGGTGGCAGGTCGCGCCAACGTCGTCGTCTGGCCCGACCTGAACGTGGGCAACATCGCCGTCAAGCTGATCCAGCAGTTCGGTAAGGCCGACGCTTACGGCCCCATGCTGCAGGGCTTCCGCAAGATCGTGTGCGACTGCTCCCGCGGCGCTCCCGTGTCTGAGCTGAAGGGCAACATCGTCATCTCCGCCGTCCGCGCTGCTGGTCTGAAGAAGTAATGCAGTGGCAGGAACATAAGCTCTGCCGCGCTGACGGCAGCAGCTTCTTTTGCCGCACCGTCGGACAGGGACAACCTCTCCTGCTGATCCACGGCGCCGCTGTGGACAGCGAGTTCTTCTATGAACTGGGCCCCTGCCTTGCCGAGCATTTCCGCGTCATCGCCTATGACCGCAGCGGCTTTGGCCGCAGCGTCCGCGGCACCGACCCTGCGGGTCAGAGCTGCAAGGACTACTTCATCGATCAGGGCAACGATGCCGCCTTCGTGCTGGAGAGTCTTGCCCCCGGTGAGAAGGCAAAGGTCATTGGCTGCAGCTGCGGCGGTGCCATCGCCGGCTTCCTGGCCGGCTACCACCCCGAGCTGGTGGAACGCGTGCTGATCCATGAGCCGCCGATCTACGCCCTGATGGACGACGATCTCAACGGCTGGGAGCATATCCGTGCCATCCACGAGGCGCTGGATAAGGGCAAGTACACCCGTGCGCTGAACCGCTTTTTGCTGTTCCTCTCGGAGAGCTCCTCCACGGCGGATAAGCCCATGACCGAGACGGAGATGGATAACTTCATGACCAACGGCATGACCTTTATGCGCTATGAGTTCCGTCACGGCTTCGACCATGACCTGATGGTGCCGGCCATTCCCGCCGAGGTGCATCTGGCCATTCTCCGCGGCATCGACAGCGTCGGTATGCCGCTTTCCGAGTGTGCCCTGCGCGTGTCCAAGCTGCTGGGCTGCCCCCTCCACGACGTCCGTGGCGGTCACAATGCCGCCCGCGAGATCCCCGCGGAGTTCGCGCAGGACGTGCTGCCTTTGCTGCAGTCCCGGTAACAAAGAAGCATTCCAACAAATGACGGATGCCTTTTGGCATCCGTCATTACTTTTTTCTTGCTTTTCCTACCTTTGTCGGATATACTATAGAAAAACAGGGGCGGAGGTAGACGAATGATGGAAAACGCCAAGGTAACGAATGAAGCCAAGCGTGTTATGCGGGAACTGTTCACTGCACTACAGTCGAAATACTCGCTGGAGCACTATCTGCGGATCACCTACGACATGGTGAAAATGCCGCTTACGCTGTGTGATACCAGCTTCTGTGTGCTGGCGGCGGCGCCCTCCGTGGCCACCATGAATTCCGACGACTTCGACATGATGAACGGCAAGCAGTATCTGAAGCTGGATGTGACGGAGGAGATGGACAAGAAGAACCATACCGCCCGCATCATGGAGTCCTATCGCCCCTATGTGGTGCGCGATGCCCGCTTCCCCAATGAGATCCTGTTCCAGCCGGTGCGTATCAACCGCGCCGTGGTGGCCTACGTCTTTTGTCACGGCCGCCCCGAGGGCTTCCGGCAGGTGGATCTGGATGTCATCGAGTTTCTGGCCCAGATTCTGGCCATTGAGATGCAGAAGAACGATACCTTCGCCGTGGAGAGCGGATTGAAGTACGAGTACTTTTTGCAGGAGCTGCTGGAGGGGCATTTCAGCTCCGACGAGTTTGCCGAGCGCAGACTCCGTCAGCTCAACCGTATGTCCCAGCCCTACTACTTCATGCTGGCCTTCACCTTCGACGATCCCGAGAGTGTCCATGCAGCAGGCAAGTATTACTATGACCAGCTGCTGAACATTTTCCCCGAGGGTATGGTGGGCGTGGTGGACGGCCGCCTTTGCCTCCTGCTGCCCTGTGCCGAGCCGAAGGCTTTCCGCGACAGGGAACAGCAGGCGCTGGAGAAGTTTCTGGAGTTCAACTGCATGAGCTGCGGTGTCAGCTATTACTGCACCTCTCTGCTGCAGGCCAAGTACGCCATGGAGCAGGCCGAGGCCTGCCTTGAGCACGGCCACGAGGAATCCCGCATCCTCTACTATGAGCAGGAATATCTCAGCCATATGTTCTCCCGCCATGACCGCGACCGTATGCGCTCCAAGATCCACCCCGATATCCGTCTGATCGCCGCCTACGACAGGCAGTACCGCACCGAGCTTCTGCATACACTGCGCACCTATATTTTCTGCGGCCGCAGTGCCTCGGCGGCCTCGGAGGAGCTGCACATCCACAAGAGCACCTTTTTCTACCGCATGAACAAGATTCAGGAGACGCTGGGCGTGAACATTTACGATGGGAACCGCCTGTTTTCCTACGAGTTTTCCTTCCACCTGATCGACTATTTGAAGGGCCGCGAGAGCGGGGATAATACCGATTTATTGGGAGATTGACAGCCGTTAGACAAATGTCGCAAAAAAGCGGGTGTAACGCATACCAGATTTGACAGCCATCGGATGACGAATCCGATGGCTTTTTTTATAATGTATGTGATAATGCGCATATTGGGTCGATAGCTCAAAGTTTTTGTGTTTTTGCTACATTTTGGAAGAAAATACAGGACATCTTTTGTCTGCTTTGAATGTCGAACCATGAGGAAGGGCGCGTAAAACAAAACACGATATTTTTATGAGAAGGAGACTAACCACTATGAAGAAGATGGAAGCTGATGTCATCGTCGTCGCCGCTGGTCTTTCCGGTCTGGCTGCCGCTGCTACCGCCGCTGAAAACGGCCTGAACACCCTGGTGTTCGAGAAGAGCAATACCACCGGTGGTGCTGCCAACATGGGCATGGGCCCCCTGGGTATCGGTTCTCGCGTTCAGCGCGCCCACATGGTCGCTCTGACCCCCGGTGAGGCTTTCCGTAAGCACATGTTCTACACCCACTACAACGTCAACGCCCGTCTGGTCCGCGACTACTACTTCAAGTCCGGCTCCACCATCGACTGGCTGGAGGATACCGTTGGTGTCGAGTTCGCCGGTGTCGAGCGTATGTTCACCGCTCCCGAGGATACCCGCGCTTACTCCGACGGCGAGTTTACCTGGCACGTTGTTAAGCCCGAGGGCGGCGGCCGTCCCGGTCCCCGCGCCGCTACCGCTATGAACAAGAAGCTGACCGAGTACGCCAAGGCCAACGGTGCTGATTTCCAGATGGAGACTCCCGTCAAGAGCCTGATCGTCGAGGACGGCGCTGTTGTCGGTGTCATCGCTGTGGATAAGAACGGCGAGGAGATCGAGGCCCGCGCTCAGGCTGTCATCGTGGCCACCGGCGGCTTCGGCGAGAATCCCCAGATGATCAAGGAGTGCACCGGCTTCGAGTACGGTGAGACCATCTACAACTTCGCCATCCCCGGTATGCGCGGCGAAGGTATCAAGATGTGCTGGGAGGTCGGCGCTGCCAAGACTCCCATGATCATGGAGATCATGTATCAGCTGCCCGACAACATGAACCACTTCGTCATGGACGGTGCTTTCCGTCAGCCCTGCCTGTGGGTCAACCGTGACGGTCAGCGCTTCATGCCCGAGGATCAGATCGCGAACACCACCTTCACCGGTAACGCCATCGCTTCTCAGCCCGGCAAGGCTGCCTTCATCATCATGGACTCCAAGCTGCTGAAGAAGTATAAGAAGCACGGTCCCGACATCCTCTCCCGCGTCCATCCCGAGAACCTGTACGACCTGTTTGACGAGGAGCTGGAGCGCGACATCGCTGCAGGCTATCCCTATGTCAACAAGGCTGACACCATCGAGGAGCTGGCTGAGAAGATGGGCATCGACGTCGAGGGTCTGGTTGCTCAGGTCGAGGAGTACAACGAGATGTGCGCCGCCGGCTTCGATGAGCTGTTCGAGAAGGATCGTCACTACATGGAACCCATCGAGAAGGGCCCCTTCTATGCCTGCCGTCAGTTCGTGGGCGCTTACGGCTCCCTGGGTGGCGTCAAGACCAACCACAAGCTGCAGGTCCTGAACGAGGATGGCAAGGTCATCCCCGGCCTGTACTGCGTCGGTACCGATGCCTGCTCCATCTTCGGCGACAGCTATCCCTTCACCCTGCCCGGCAACACCATGGGCTTCTGCCTGAACTCCGGTCGTATGGCCGCTGAGGACATCGCCTCCAAGGTCAACGCCTGGTAAGTCAAATCTCAACTAAGGAAACGAAATAGCTATGATCAAACTGACGATCGACGGTAAGACCGTCGAAGCACGCGAAGGTCAGTCTGTTCTGCATGCGGCGCTGGATGCGGGGATTTATATCCCCCATCTGTGCGACCACCCTGACCTTGAGGCCAAGGGTGGTTGCCGCCTGTGCAGCGTGACCGTGAACGGTGCCGCAACCGCAGTGCCCTCCTGCACCACCATCGTGGAAGAGGGTATGGTGGTGGAGACCAAGACTGAGGCTGCTGAGGCGGTTCGCAAGACCTCTATGGAGCTGATGCTGGCCACCCACCCCGCTGAGTGCACCGGCTGCCCCAAGTACGGCAAGTGCGAGCTGCAGAGCCTGTACCAGTTTATGGGCGTCAACGGCGAGGACTGGCGCATGAAGGCCCGTGCCGTGCCCACCGATGAGAAGAATCCTCTCATCACCCACCTGTTCACCCGCTGCGTCCGCTGCGGCCGCTGCATCCGCGCCTGCCAGGACAAGCGCGGCGTGAAGGTGCTGGACTATGTCCGCGACGCTTCCGGCATCCATGCCGGTGTCCCCGAGGGTAAGAGCCTGGCCGAGGCCGGCTGCCGTTTCTGCGGCGCCTGCATCGAGGTGTGCCCCACCGGCTCCATTGTGGACGCTGTGGGTCTCATGGACAAGTACTCCTCCTATGCCGACGGTGTGGTGCCCTGCTCTGCCGAGTGCCCCGCCCATATCGACATTCCCGCCTATATCCGCGCCATCCGCGAGGGTCGTCCCGGTGATGCCGTGGCCATCATCCGCGAGAAGGTGCCCTTCCCCCTGGTGCTGGGTCACATCTGCAACCACCTGTGCGAGACCGGCTGCAAGCGCGGCAACATCAACGATCCCATGGGTATCCGCAACCTGAAGCGCTTCGCCGTGGAGAACGATCCCGAGCAGGCATGGAAGGCCAAGGGTTTCATGAAGGAGCGCACCGGCAAGCGTGTTGCCGTGGTGGGTTCCGGCCCCTGCGGTCTCACCGCCGCTTACTATCTCAATAAGCTTGGTCACGATGTCACCGTGCTGGAGAAGCGTCCCCAGCTGGGCGGCCCCATGACCAGCGGCATTCCTGCCTACCGTCTGCCTCTGGAGGACGTGATGGGCGAGATCCAGTACATTCTCGACTGCGGCGTGAAGGCCGAGGTCAACTGCGAGGTCACCGATGTGGCCGCTCTGAAGAAGGACTACGACGCCGTTCTGGTGGCCGTGGGTGTCAGCAAGGGCAAGAAGCTGCCCCTGCCCGGCGCCGACTTCAAGCAGGTCTACACCGCTATGGATGTGCTGGCCGACAACCGTGCCAACAAGGATATGTCCTATCTGGGTCAGACCGTCTGCGTCATCGGCGCCGGCTCCGTGGGTTACGATGTGGCCCGCAGCCTGGTCCGTAAGGGCATGACCGTCAACCTGGCCTGCCTGGAGCAGGCTGATAAGATCCTGGCTGATATGGACGATCAGACCGAGGGCGCCGAGGAAGGCATCAACCTGCTGCCCGGCCGCTCCTTCGAGGCCATCGAGGGTACTCCCGACAAGGTCACCGGCCTGCGCATCCACACCGTTCTCTCCTCCACTTACGACCGTGCCACCGGCAAGGTCACCGAAGTGGTGGAAGAGGGCAGCCAGACCGTCGTTCCCTGCGACAGCGTCGTGTTCGCCACCGGCCAGCACACCGGCCTGCAGGAGTTCGATAACTTCGGCATCGAGCTGAGCGAGCGCGGCTTCCCCGTGCTGGACGGCTTCAAGACCAGCATGGACGGCGTGTTCTCCGCCGGCGATGCCATTACCGGCATCAGCTTCGTCATTAAGGCCATCCAGCAGGGCCGTCTGGTGACCGCCGAGATCGACCGCTACTTGGGCGGCGACGGCGAGATCGCCGAGACGCTGTGCGAGCGCTCCGCCGATCCTCACATCGGCCGTATCGAGGGCTTTGCCGCTCTGGAGCGTGTGGAGCAGGATCTGCGCCCCGCCGACGAGCGCGTGAAGGACGAGATTGATGTCTATCACACCTACAGCTGCGATCAGGCCAAGTGCGAGTCTGAGCGCTGCCTGCAGTGCGATCTGCGTCTGCAGTTCCAGCCCGTGAAGCTGTGGATGGAATACGGAGGTGACAACTGATGAACGAGAAGCTGTTGAACCTCACTGAGAAGCAGTGCCCCGTCAATGAGCTGCTGGAGTATGTCAAGGGTCACAAGTGCCTCGACTGCGGTAAGTGCGTCTTCGGTTACGAAGGTGCTGCCCAGCTGGAGCTGACCCTCACTGACATCACTGCCAAGCGTTCCCGCGGCACCGATATGGCTCAGCTTACCAAGCTGTGCAATCTGATGGCAGTCCAGTCCCTGTGCGAGGACGGCATCGAGCTGGCAAAGACCGCTCTGGCTGTTTTTGAAAAGTACGGTGATGAGTTTGCCGCCCATGTTGCCAAGAAGGGCTGCAAGGCCGGCGTCTGCAAGAAGTTCGTTACCTACCACATCCTGCCGGATCTCTGCATCGGCTGCGGCGATTGTATGGACGAGTGCGACGACGATGCCATCATGGGCAAGAAGAAGTTCATCCACGTCATCGATCAGGCCGAGTGCACCCAGTGTGGTAAGTGCATGAGCGCCTGCGACGAGGATGCCATTGTGGTGGCCGGCGCTGTGAAGCCCCGCGGCCCCGCAAAGCCTGTCCCCTGCAAGAAGTAATCGTTATTTTATAATCATATTTGGAGGTACACTACCATGGAAGAAAGAAGCAATGTTTTGAACATGATCATCGAGCGCCTGACCGCTATGCTGGGCGATCAGGGTTACACCGAGGAGACCAAGTATGCTGATATCGGCATCAAGTCCACCAACTACACCTCTATGATCACCGTCCTGGAGGACGAGTTCGATGTGGAGATCCCCTTCATGCAGTTCCGCCGCAAGGCCACCATCGGTGAGTCCGTCGACTACGTCTGCGAGCTGCTGGACGAGTAATTGAGGAGACCTCGATGAAGATTTTTGTTATCAACCCCGGTTCCACCAGCACCAAGATCGCCCTGTTTGAGGACGACAAGAAGGTCTGGGGCACCAATGTGGATCACGCTGCCGAAGAGCTGAAGAAGTTCAAGGAGATCCGTGATCAGCTGCCCTACCGCATGGAGACCATCATGGCCGAGGTCAATGCCGCCGGTGTGTCTCTGGAGGGTGTCGATGCCTTCGCTGCCCGCTGCGGCGGTCTGGTTGGCCTCAAGGGCGGCGTCTACGCTGCCAACGAGAAGCTGATGGAGCACGCCCGCGCCTGCTTCACCGTCCGTCACCCCAACACCCTTGGCCCCCAGATCGCCAAGGAGATGCAGAAGGTCTACGGCGGCGAGGTGTTCTGCGTCAATCCCCCCGATGTTGACGAGCTGGACGACGAGGAGCGCATCTGCGGCTTCCACGAGCTGTATCGTCAGAGCAAGGGCCATCCTCTGAACCACAAGGAGAACTGCATCCGCTATGCCAACTCCATCGGTAAGAAGTACGAGGACCTGAACCTGATCTGCTGCCACATCGGCGGCGGTGTCACCGTGGCTGCTCACCGCAAGGGTAAGTACTGCAGCGTCAACGACGCCGTGAACGGTGACGGCCCCATGGCTCCCACCCGCGCCGGCTGGCTGCCCGCCACCGACCTGGTGAAGCTGTGCTTCTCCGGTAAGTACACCGAGAAGGAGCTGTATGACCGCATCGTCAAGAACGGCGGTCTGACCGATCATCTGGGCACCTCCGATGCCCGCGAGATCGTGGCTATGATCAATGCCGGCGATAAGTACGCCAAGCTGGTGTACGATGCCTTCATCCGTCAGCTGGCCAAGGCTGTCGGCGGCTGCGCCTCCGTCCTGAAGGGCAAGGTGGACGCCATCATCTTCACCGGCGGTATCTCTCACGAGAAGTATCTGGTGGAGCAGCTGAGCGAGTATGTGGGCTGGATCGCCCCCATCAGCGTTCAGGCCGGCGAGTTCGAGATGGAAGCTCTGGCTGCCGGTGCCATCCGCGCTCTGAAGGGCGAGGAAGAGGTGCTGCAGTACACCGGTATCCCCGTGTTTGAGAACTTCGATTATCTGAAGAACTAACCTGTTTCCTGCGTGTCTATGCTCTTCCTCATGTCAGGGTGGTGGGGGGCCAATCGGCCCTCCGCCATAGCCCTGCACAACGGGGAAGCGCATTGAAACGATATACCCCTGCAACAATATCACGGAAGAGCACAAACATAAGACACAGCCTCCGTTCAGGAGGTAAACAACCGCTGTTTTCCTATTCTTTTGGAGAGGGATATGAAAACGCACAACAATTATTGAGGAGAGACAAAAATGAATCAGAATGTTAAGGGCTTTGGCGCCCGCGGCTGGATCCTGATGATCTATCAGTTCCTGGCCTACATCGCTTTCGTTTGCTTCACCAACTGGCCCATGAACGCACTGGGCAGCTACTATGATCCCGTCAACGGCACTCAGGGTGTTGCCAAGATCTACACCATCGCCGCCGTTCTGGGCGTGGTCATTCAGGTCATCGCTTCCCCCTTCATCGGCAAGATCAAGAGCATCTATCGCCTCAGCATCGTCATGGGCGTGATCTCCATCGTCGCCTCCTTCGGCGTGATGATGGCCACCCCCGGTAAGCTGTGGAATGTCTGCTACTTCGTGGCTTGCCTGTTCGTGATCATCTGGTCCACCTTCATCATCGGCATCCTGATCGGCCAGTGGTTCCCCCGTCGTAAGGGTACCGTCATGGGTCTGGTCACCATCGCCTTCCCCGTCGGTAACGCTCTGATGGGTATCTTCCTGGGCGAGGCTATCGGTATGTCCATGGGTATGGCCGCTGAGGGCGTTCCCGCCGAGGTTATGATCGCTGCCATCGCTCCCATCGCCCGCAAGGCTTACATGCCCTTCTTCATCATCGTGGTCGTCGGCGTGATCCTGGCCATCCTGCTGCTGAAGGACTTCCCCGAGATGGTCGGTGCTTACCGCGACAACGACAAGTCCATGACTCCCGAGATCGCTGCTGCCATGACCAAGTTCGAGGTGGAGAACCGCAAGACCTCCGTCTGGGGTCTGGGCCACACTCTGGCTTGCCCCGACTTCTGGCTGATCGCAATCCCCATGGGCTTCATGCTGATGGGTTCCGTCGGTATGATGACGCAGACCACCAATATCTTCGTCTCCGTCGGTATCGATCCCACCTCTGCTAAGTTCGATATGATTCTGATGATCAACTCCGTCATCGCCATCGTCGGCAGCTGGCTGCTGGGTATCGTCGACACCAAGATCGGCTGCCGCAAGTCCATGATCATCGCTGTTATCGCCATGATCATCTCCGGTATCGTTGGTGCTACCGGCTCCCAGATCGGTGTTATCGCCGGTATGTGGATCCTGGGCATCTTCATGGGCGCTTCCTCCAACTACACCGTTTCCGGCTCCGTCCAGTACTGGCGTATTGAGGACTTCCCCACCGTGTTCGGTAAGGTCAACCCCCTGGCCAACCTGATGAACAACCTGTCTCCCGTGATCATCGCTTCCCTGATGTTCATGAATGCTGCCAAGACTCAGGGTATGCCCGACACCGGTCCCTGCTTCATCTTCCTGCTGATCGCCGGCGTGGTCTCCCTGATCATGCTGCTGCTGTTCAAGCCTGCCCGCGTTAAGAAGTTCGATGATAAGTATCGTGCTGCTGCCGGCAAGCCCCTGGATGACGCTCTGGTCGGCCGTAAGTAAGCCATAACAAAACTGATTCCGTGATATTATCCAAGAGCCGCCTCATACGAGGCGGCTCTTCTCCTTTGCAAACAGTATGTTTGCAAAGGAGCTGCGCTCTTTAAACTTTTGCAAAGTATAAAGAGCAGTTGGATTTCATTTCGTGAAAGACACCCTTCCCGGGTTTCTTTCACACGATCTTCCTTCCCGTTGACGGGAAATTTATCCTCATAAACAAAAATCACCGCAGGGGAGACCCTGCGGTGATTAGCGTTTTATTCGTACCGTTTCTTTGCGCCCTGCCGCTGCGCATCGGGCAGGAATCCGTTGTGGGACATGATGCCGTTGAGCTCGTTGACGAACTTCTCCGACTGATGCACCACAAAGGCGTCGGCGTCAATGGGAAGCCCGTTGGCATCCATCTGCCGGATGCTCCAGATGTAGAGAATATCCAGCACCGGCACCAGCTCGGCACCGGCATCGGTCAGCACATATTCCACAGCGGGAGGGTAGACGGAGGAGTCCACATTCCGCTGCACCAGCCCGTCCTCGATGAGCTCCTTCAGCTGCTGGCTCAACACCTTCTCGGAAATGGGCAGCACCTTCAGCGTCTGGTTAAAGTGAATACTGCCGTATGTTTCGATCTCGTGGAGGATGGTCATCTTCCATTTTCCTCCAATACAGTGCAGGGCATAGTGATAGGGATTGGTGGGCCCTTCAAACTTGTTCCGCGCCATGCTGCTCACTCCTTTCGCTAACTTTTTGCGCCGCTCCCGCGGCGTGAAACAGAGGAATACAAAACCGGCTTACTCCATCGTTTCCCATGCCGGGACAGATGCAGAAAATTTCTCCTCGATTTTATGCAATTCGCACAAAGAGGGAAAAATACCGCGTTTTTTATTGCACTTTGCATAAAGAGTATACACTCTTTTTATGGAAAAATCAAGACACTATTTGGTAATTACTTACCCGGAGGTAATTGGATTACATAAAAGTGCCTAATTGTTTGAAAACACTACTTTATTATATTATAACAATATCTGTAAGATAGAAAAAATGTGACTTTTAACCAACTTTACAAATTTGAAAGGAGTACATGTTATGGTTAAGCGTACTTATGAAGAGCTGGAGCCCTACTTCCCCGCAGGTCACTTTGGTGTCACTTGCAAGCGTTATCACGGTAAGGATGAGACCGGTGCCAGCAAGTTCTGGATCGGCATCTCCGAGTTCGAGCCCGATGGCGGCGCCGACTGGGCTTACGATGATAACCCCCTGGAGAAGGTCTACTTCGTTCTCGAGGGCGAGATGACCATCACCGACAAGGCTGGCAACGTCTATGTCGTCCACGCCGGCGAGTCCATCTCCTTCCCCCCCAATGAGGGCCGCGGCCTGAAGAATGAGTCCGGCAAGCCCGCCAAGATGCTGGTCATCATCAACTACCCCGAGGCATAAGTGCCAAACGAAATAAAACAGGAGGAATAACAACCATGGTTGCTGTTGAAAAGAATTTTGTGAACAATATGTTCTCCGTCGAGGGCAAGGTCGCTCTCGTCACCGGCGCTACCGGCGCTCTGGGCTGCGTTCTGGCCAAGGCTTACGGCTATGCCGGCGCCAAGGTCTTCATGACCGGCCGTAACGCTTCCAAGCTGCAGGCTCTGCAGGATGAGTTCGTGGCCGAGGGTATCGACTGCGCATTCGCTACCGCTGATCCTTCCGACTATGACGATTTCCAGAAGGTCATCGACGCTTGCGTCGCCAAGTATGGCCGTATCGACATCCTGGCTGTCTGCCACGGCTACAACAAGCCCCAGAACGTTCTGGAGCAGTCCGTTGAGGATTGGCAGTACATCATGGACGCCGACTGCAAGAGTGTCTATGTCGTCACCAAGGCTGTTGCTCACCAGATGGTCAAGCAGGTCGAGGAGACCGGCGTCAAGGGCGGCAAGATGATCGTTGTCACCTCTCAGCGTTCCAAGCGCGGTATGGCCAACTACACCGGTTACTGCACCTCCAAGGGCGGCGCTGACCTGATGGTCTCCTGCCTGGCTTGCGACCTGACTGCCAAGTATGGCATCAACGTCAACTCCATCTGCCCCACCG
This sequence comes from Oscillospiraceae bacterium, assembly GCA_017549325.1. The sequence goes on along the minus strand of JAFYVA010000047.1, from coordinate 7,778 downwards.
TGTTCCGCAGCGATCTGACCGAGTGGATGTTCGATCCCGAGTCTGCTGTGTATAAGAACTTCCTGAACCGTGAGCCCGTGGGCCGCCTGGCTGAGCCCTCCGACTTCGTCGGCTACTCCCTGTTCCTGTCCTCCGCAGCTTCCGACTTCATCACCGGCGCCAACTGCGACTGCTCCGGCGGCTATCTGGTGGTTTGATTTAAAACCGATTGAAGAGAGGTTCAAACGATGAACATTAAGAATGTTGTTGTCGTTGGCGGCGGCATGATGGGCAATGCCCTTGCTCAGGTTTTCGCCTCCAACCCCGATCTGCATGTGACGCTGAAGACTCGCGCTCTGCGTGACGACCGCTGGGACATGATCAACAATAACCTGGACATCATGATCTCCCGCGGCGCCGCCACCGAGGAGGAGAAGGCTGCCATCATCAGCCGCATCCACTTCGAGGTGGACGAGGCCAAGGCTTATACCGACGCCGACTTCATCATCGAGTGCGCTCCCGAGGTCATGGCCACCAAGCAGGAGCTGTTCTGCAACATCGAGAAGTACTGCTCCGATAAGTGCATCCTGGCCACCAACTCCTCCGTCATGAGCTGCACCGAGATCGGCTCCAAGTGCGCCCATCCCGAGCGCGTGGTGGGTGCCCACTTCTGGAACCCCGGTCACCTGATCCCCCTGGTTGAGGTCATCAAGTCTGACGTCACCGAGGAGTGGGTCATCGAGGAGACCATGGAGCTGATGACCGTCTGCGGCAAGAAGCCCGTCTACTGCAAGAAGGACGTGCCCGGCTTCGTGGCCAACCGTCTGCAGCACGCCCTGTGGCGTGAGGCCTTCTACATGGTGGAGAACGGCATCGCCGATGCCAAGACCGTGGACGATGCCTGCAAGTACGGCCCCGGCCTGCGTTGGCCCGTCATGGGTCCCATGGAGAACTCCGACCTGGTCAGCATCCAGCTGTCCAAGAACATCCACGACTATATCCTGCCCCACCTGGCCGACAATCACGAGCCTTCCAAGTGCCTGGCTGAGATGCTGGAGCGCGGCGATAACGGCTTCAAGACCGGTAAGGGCTGGCAGGAGTGGACTCCCGAGGAGATCCTCGCTTCCAACACCGGCCTGCGCGAGTATCTGATCGATTACATCGCCAAGCAGAAGAACAACTAAGCAAAAAACGACTATTATTATTTACTGGAGGTAATTTACAATGGGTAAGACCGTATTTGTTGACCTGACTCATCCCTTTGGTGCTGAGATCCCCCGCTGGCCTTATTTCGATAAGCCCGAGATCGTTGGCGCTCATTCCATGGCTAAGGGCGGCGTGCTGACTCAGCGCATCACCTGCACCATGCACACCGGTACTCACTGCGATGCTCCCCGTCACGTGATGGAGTATGAGTTCGACGGCCGTCGCGCTCGTTATTCCGACGAGATGCCCATCGACGCTTACACCGGCACCGCCGTTGTCCTGAAGATCGACATCGAGCCCTGGGGCCTGATCACCGATAAGCATCTGGACGAGGCCTGCGAGAAGTACGGCGTCAACCAGGCTGACCTGGAAGGCAAGATCGTCTGCCTGAACACCGGTATGCACCGCCTGTTCGACGACTCCAAGGCTTACTATCATTACTCCGCCGGTACCGGTGTTGAGGCTGGTAAGTGGTTCGTCAAGAATAAGGTCAAGTGCGTTGCTATGGACTCCCAGGCTCTGGACCATCCTCTGCACACCGCTATGTCCCGCAACGGCATGACCCGTATGGATCTGCTGGGCCAGTCCGGTGACACCATCATCAACGAGTACAAGATGCTCTTCGGTGAGGAGGCTTGGGCTGAGTTCGATAAGTTCGACTACATCAAGCTGCACGGCCAGGCCGCTTACGACGAGAAGTTCGGCGATCTGGAAGCCATCGGCTGCTGGGGCACCTGGGAGCCCTGCCACAAGCAGATGCTGGGCCACGGCATCGTGGGCGTTGAGAACCTGGGCGGCGATCTGGACATGATTCCTCCCGGAGTCTGGTTCCGCTTCAACTGCTTCCCCCTGCGTTGGTACATGGGCGACGGCTCCATGGCCCGCTGCTCCGCTGAGATCGACGAGGATCTGCTGGTCAAGGGCGTTCCCACCCGTACCTACAAGTACGGCGGCACCGGCTACGGCGAGAAGGAAGGCAACGGCGATTCCGGCCTGGAGTACATCCAGAAGCTGTTCAATCGCAACAAGTAATTGAACCTACGCTAAGTAATGTGTGGGCGCGTTCTGCGCGCCCACACATTCCCCGTATTCATTAATTTTTAAATTTGAAAGGAAGTACTTACCATGGCTGATATGAAGGCTCTGAAGAATAAGTGCATCATCACTGTTGCTACCACCGGCGCTTGGCCCAAGAAGGAGAACAACCCCAACGTCCCCATGACTCCCTCCGAGATCGCCGATGACGTGTACGCCTGCTGGAAGGCCGGCGCAGCTGTCGCTCACCTGCATATGCGTGATGAGAACGGCAACGGCACCATGAACATCGAGAATTTCCGCGAGACCAAGAAGCTGATCCGCGAGCGTTATCCCGATTGCGATATCGTGCTGAATATGACCACCTCCGGTGACCTGAACGCCACCGACGAGACCCGTCAGATCCACCTCAAGGAGCTGCAGCCCGAGATGGGTTCCTACGACTGCGGTTCTATGAACTGGCTGCACACCGGTCTGTTCATCAACCATCCCAAGTTCCTCGAGGAGCTGGGCATGAATATGCAGGAGTGGGGCGTTAAGCCCGAGATCGAGGCTTTCGATCCCGGTATGATCGCCAACGCTGCTTACTATCTGAAGAAGGGCGTCCTGAAGGCTCCCCTGCACTTCCAGTTCTGCATGGGCTGCGCCAACGGTATCCCCGGCAGCATGAAGAACCTGGTGTTCATGAAGGACACCATGGATCAGCTGTGCCCCGGCTCCACCTGGAGCTGCTTCGGCGTCGGCGCCTCCGCTATGGAGATGCTGTACGGTGCCGTCGCTATGGGCGGTCATGTCCGCGTCGGTATGGAGGACAACGTCATGTACGCCAAGGGCCAGCTGGCCGACAGCAACGCTCAGTTCGTTGAGCGCGCCGTCCGCGTCATCAAGGAGTTTGGCCGTGAGCCCGCTACTCCCGCCGAGGCTCGCGAGATCCTGGGCCTGAAGTAATGACCTGGGGTCCTTGCTTCCTGTACTATCACTGTCCTCAATGCGGCAAGAAGTTCAAGTATGAGCTGGGTCTCCTGGCAGCGCTGGGTGATAGCTTCGGACAGTGCCCCGATTGCGATGTGATGGGCGAATTTGAGTTCCAGAATGCCCGTATCCCCAACGATACGGAGTACGAGGAACTGGATTGACGCTTCGGTACATCTGCATCGAAACAACAAATCAACTGCCCTGCAGCAAATGCTACGGGGCAGTTTTTTGTGCGTATAGGGACGCGCTGTGAACACATACCCTTACGAAGAAAGAAAAGGGGAGTGATGTTCCGTATGCTGTTATCCATGTTGCTGCTGCAGCAGAGCCTGTTTTTAACGCTGCATCTGAGTATGCCGCCGTCCTCCTTTCCCAAACCGCTGTCTGCCGCGGAAGAGGCCGAGTGCCTCGCCCGTTGGGCAGAGGGGGACATGGAGGCCCGCAACACACTGGTGGAGCATAATTTGCGTCTTGTGGCACACATTATCAAGAAGTATTATACTCAGGCAGATAACCAGGATGACCTGATTTCCATCGGTACCATCGGCCTTATCAAGGCGGTCAACACCTTCAAAGCGGATAAAGGGATCCGTCTTGCAACCTACGCAAGCCGCTGCATCGAGAACGAAATTCTGATGCACTTTCGCCTCTGCCGCAAGATGCAGGGGGAGGTGTCCCTCAGTGAGACCATCGAGACGGATGGCGATGGGGGCGACCTGTACCTCAGCGATGTGGTGGGCAGCGCCGACACGCTGCTGGAGGATCTACAGGATGCCGAAGAGCGCCTGCTGGTGCGCCGTCTGGTGGAGGAGCGGCTGACGGAGCGTGAGGCGGATATCATCCGCCGCCGCTACGGCTTAGGTGGACAAAAGCCCCAGACCCAGCGGCAGGTAGCCGCCGCCTACGGCATCTCCCGCAGCTATGTATAGCGCCGCCACTAATGTAAACGATGCCCGGAGGGCCGAAAGGCTCCCCGGGCATCAGTGTTTAGATTATTAAGTTAAGCGGCCACTCATCAATCAATCATAGAATTCAAAGCAGATACAAGTGCATCAATGGAAGAGCGCTTATGCTGATTCAAGGCAGATGCAGGATCCGAAGGAATAGCTTCTGCCACACAAAGCTTCACCCGTTTCTCTGTTGTATCATTCCATTGCTTTCCTTGAGATCTGAAACAGTCTGCAACTCTGTCTGACCACTTCTTGCTGCCCCTAAACTCAGTAACATTCAAGTTTACTCCGAACTCCGTAAGAACGGCGTCAGCATAGGCCGATTTTTCGAGGCAATCTTCAAACTCTGCATTAGGTGAACCATTGCATATCGTATACGTAGTATTACGGGTATTTAGCAAGCCTTGAGTTTCTGCATCTTGCCCTGCCCTTCTACCTGCATCGTCATTATCCAACAACGCATGGTATTTACATTGCAGATTCCGATAGAAGGAGAGCTTGTATGGTAAATTACCAGCACCACCCATATCATCAATAATCAGAGTTCCGTTTTGAATTGCCTTCTTGATGCTTTCACTCATCTGTGGGAGTAACTTCTCTAATACAATTTTGTCATCTTCACCTTCTACGACAAGAACGTTTTCAGCATTGATTAAATTATCGGAGACTTTTGTACCAAGCACATCTCGAATCTCTTTAATCTTTTTTACAGGTGTTGCCTTACCAGAATCCACTATGATGTTTTCTTTCAAATTTGCACGATTAACAAAAAGTGGACTATGGGTTGTCAGAACAACTTGGTGGTTTACCGATAATGCGTTAATGGTTTCATACAATTGTCGTGCACTTTCAGGGTGCAGATGCGATTCAGGTTCTTCTATTGCAATCACAGATACTCGATCACGAGAGGTTTGGCTGTTTAGCATAGCCAAGGCTGTTAAGCTCTTGATTCCATCACCTTTTTGCTGTAGCGGTGTTGGCGTTCCATCATCAATAATGACATTTGCGCTACGGCGCAGAGGTACACGTCTTTGATCTTTTTGTAAAGTAATCTGAACATCTTTAACAGATGGCAAAAACTCTTGAAGCGGAGAAACAAGTTGTGCAGCAATTCCATTCAATACATCTTGCTGCAAACGCTCCATGGTATGTAGCGCTTGCACATATTCAGGGTTGGATTCCAGAGTTGAAAGCTGTTTTTCAATAAGCGAACTAACAACACGCAATGCATCGTGTTCAGTACGCACTGCGGGAATAAAGTTAAAGTCAATCTTAAAGCATACATACTCAATTATTTTGAGTTTGTTTTCTGTATTGGCAAAAGCGGGCGTTCCTCTCTTGGGAATATCAATCTTAACCGCCGAATGGTTAACTGAGACCCGTACCGGAATATGTCCAGAAAGTCTTATGCCCGTAAGATTACGAATAACAGAAATATCGGTAGCATTCAACTCGAAGTCAAGTTCAATAGAAGAAAAACCATTCGGATTTCGTTCTTGAAGGGACAATGGATAATCTTGATCCCAATCATACCGAATGCGGCTCTTTAAATAATTTGCGGATAGCCTCAAACTACGAGGGTCAGAAGAATACATCTTCATTATATCCATTGCCAAAGTGAGGGCACGCAAAATATTGGACTTTCCTTCGTTGTTTTTACCGACTAGAACTGTCATGTTGTTGGTTTGAATCTTACGTGCATTAGTAATGCTCCTATAATTAATAACGGAGAAACTTGACAGTTTCATGGGAAGACTCCTTCCTGTATTTCTGCTATTTTACTAATTAAAGTATACATCTTCAGCGGGGAATTATCAACCAGCATTCGACAAATATCGGAACAATAAAACGGCGATGATCCTGAGATCACCGCCGTTCTTGCTATTTGGATATATGCTCTGGGCTTATTATGCAGACGGTCTTTGGCTGGAGCAGTGCCTGCATCTTTTCTTCGAACCGTTTGGAAAACTTGTGATTGCAATCTTCAGGGGCTGGCAGACTGGCGATGATAACCTCTGCACATTTTTCTGCTGCTTGTCGTAATAGTTCATCGCTTAACATTTCTTCTGGAACCATAACAAGCCTCCTTAGTGTCCGTATTATTTTGTTTTCAGTCCTCCGAATCTTTGATTCGGTTTAACTATAATAACGATTCAAATGCCGCATTTTGGACACTCATCATCAAAAATAATTTCAAAAGTGGGATGCTATGCTTAAACCGCCAAAATGAAAAAGGAGGTATAAGATATGGCATCAATCGTTCAACGGAACAAAAGCTTCAGCGTTGTGTACACCATATACGATAGAGGTAAGAAGAAACAAAAATGGGAGACTTATCATTCCTATGAAGCGGCGCTCAGGCGAAAGGAACAACTGGACTTGATTCAGCAGCATGAGAAAGAGCGGGCGCAGTACCGGGAAGGAACATTGGCGCAGTTCCTGGAGGAATATGTAGAGTTATACGGCCGCATCCACTGGGCTTGCTCCACCTACACCAGCAACGAAGGACTCATTCGGAACTATATCGTTCCGTTCATGGGAAGCATGCGGCTGTCAGAGTTCAGTCCCAAGGTGATCGCAGCGTTGTATGGCAAATTACAGTCTGATCCCAAAATCACGTTCTCTGTACTGACGAACATTCATAAGCTTCTGCACAGTGCATTTGAGCAGGCAGTTCTGTGGAAGTATATGCCCAGGAACCCTTTTCGGAAAGCAAATGTTCCGAAAGCCTTTCCAACCGAAATTCCGATGCTGTCTGTAGATGAAATAAAAACGCTGCTTAAGAACTGCGACAACCAAATGTTGTCCATTGCAATACATCTGGCTTTTGCCAGTTCCTTGCGCAAGGGTGAGATTTTAGCTTTATCCTGGGATGATGTAGATTTTCAGAAAGGGACTGTTTCCTTCAGCAAGACATTAAAACGGGTCCGCAGAGATGCGGTGGATGTGCTGAATGGAAAGGATATTCTTTATCAGTTTCCCGCTGTTTTTGATGAGGGGCGGACGGTCACAGTGTTGAAGCACCCCAAGACCAAATCCAGCATCCGAACGGTATATCTTCCTGATTATGTACTGGATGCATTGCAGAAGTGGAAGGAAACACTGAAACCAGTCAAGCGAAACCGGCCGGATCTGATTCTGCGGTATTCCAATGGCAGACCACTTTCGGAGGAAACCTTGCCCCGTTTACTGGAAAAGCAATTGCTACAACTTGGACTTCCGGTAGTGTCCTTTCATAGTTTGCGACATAGCAGCATCAGTTACAAACTGGTGTTGACCGGTGGCAACATCAAGGCTGTACAGGGTGATTCAGGTCACGCTCAGGCAGAGATGATCACGGAGCGGTATGGTCACATCATCGATACTTGTCGCAGGCAGTGCGCTCAGGACTTTGAGGAAGAATTCTATAAGGGCATGTAAAAAGAGCCGTCTGACGAAAATCAGACGGCTTTTTGCAGTAGGATGGAGCATCCCCCTCCTAAGAAGATGGATTGTCGTTCGAGTTCTCTCTGGTTAGCAAGAAAATATCCTGAAAGGAGGATGGTCAAATGAATGCAATTGCAAGATTAGGTGATCTGGCGGCATATCTGAAAAAAGTGGCTGTGACGTTTTCTCAGCATGAATATGAGCAGT
>JAFYVA010000046.1 GCA_017549325.1 Oscillospiraceae bacterium | reverse complement strand
GGTTCAGGATGGTGTCCATCATGCCGGGCATGGAAGCGCGGGAACCGGAGCGGACGGAAACCAGCAGGGGGTTCTCGGTATCACCGAACTTCTTGCCGGTGACCTCTTCCATCTTGACGATATACTCCATGATCTGAGCCTGGATCTCGTCGTTGATGCGCTCGCCGTCCTCATAGTACTGAGTGCAGGCCTCGGTGGTGATGGTGAAGCCCTGAGGCACGGGCAGACCGATGTTGGTCATCTCGGCCAGGTTGGCGCCCTTACCGCCCAGCAGCTCACGCATGGATGCGTTACCCTCGGTGAACAGGTAGCAGAACTTTTTGCTCATTAGCGTTTCCTCCATATGCTAAAAAATAGTTAGATTTTACAACACTTTTTGCAAAATTTGTAAGGTTTTGAATGAGAAAATTACACTTTTCCCATTCAACCGCCTTATTATACAAGCCTTTTCCCTCAAAAGCAAGTATATTTTCTCCCTTTTTATGAGAATTGAAACTTTTTTTGTCATTCTGCCGCAGTTTCTCTTGCGGCGCAGGTCTGTTTTGTGGTATACTACTACTGTTTAACTTGGGAGCGTGCGCCTATCAGCGGGCGCGGGAAGGAGCGGTATGGAGCACAGCGGCCTTTACAACAGCACATGGGCCGAGGCCATCCGCACTGCTGCTGCCCAGCGGGCGCTGAGTCATGCCATCATTCTGGCCGGAAGCGGCGATACGGCGTCTGCAGCCCGTTATGCGGCGGCGGCGCATCTGTGCCGCGCCGAGAGCGGACGACCCTGCCTTGCCTGTGCCCAGTGCCGCAAGGTGATGGAGGACATCCATCCCGATGTGGTGTGGGTGCGGGATACGGAGCGGAAGGAACTGGCGGTAAAGGATATCCGTCAGGTGCGCCGCGATGTGTATATCCGTCCCAACGAGGGTGAGCGGAAGGTGTGCATTTTCCCCGACTGCCGCCAGCTGAACCCCCAGGATCAGAATGTGCTGCTGAAGATCGTAGAGGAGGGCCCCGCCTATGCCGCGTTCCTCTTCTGCGCGCCCACGGCCCATATCCTGCTGCCCACCATCCGTTCCCGCTGTGTGGAAATGCATATAGCGGGCGGCGAGCAGGATGCCTCCGAGAGCGCCGCGACCCTGTGCCGCGTGCTGACCGAGGGCCGCGAGGCGGTGCTGCGCCATCTGATCTGGCTGGAGAACAGCCGCATGAAGCGTGAGGAGCTGCTGGAGACGGTGGACGGAGCATGGTATCTCACCGCCGAAGCGCTGCTGGCCAGCGGAGGCAAAGCGGTGGAAGATGAAACGGTGGCGCTGCTGGTGCGCACCTTCGATGCAGCGGAGTTAAACCGTCTGAACGGTATGTTTGAGGAGTACCGCAGCCAGTGTCGCTACAATGTCAACGTGGGCATGGTACTGGGCGCTATGGCGGCCGATCTGCGCCGCGCACTGCGGAAATGAAAAAACGATTTTCCCTTGAAGAAAGGAAGTAACCATATGAGTATCGTAGCATCTGTCCGTTTTCGAAACGGCAGTAAATCCTATTATTTTGATCCCCGTGATCTGAAGATCGAGACAGGTCAGGATGTGATCGTGGAAACGGCGCAGGGCGTGGAGTTCGGCCAGTGCACCGAGGGCAACCACGAGGTCAATGATGACGCTGTGGTCAAGCCTCTGCGCCCCATCATCCGTATTGCCACCGACAATGACCGCAACACCGCCGCCTATCACCGCGGCCGTGAGAAGGAGATCTTTGAGATCTGTCAGAAGAAGATCCAGCAGCACAAGCTGGAGATGAAGCTGGTGCGGGTGGAGTGCAGCTTTGACGGCAGCAAGATCCTGTTCTTCTTCACTGCTGATGGCCGCGTGGACTTCCGTGAGCTGGTGAAGGATCTGGCCGGCGTGTTCCGCTCCCGTATCGAACTGCGCCAGATCGGTGTCCGTGATGAGGCCAAGATGCTGGGCGGTCTGGGTATGTGCGGCCGTCCCTTCTGCTGCTCGTCCTATCTGGACGAGTTCGTCCCTGTGTCCATCAAGATGGCCAAGACCCAGTCTCTGAGCCTGAATCCCACCAAGATCTCCGGCACCTGCGGCCGCCTTATGTGCTGCCTGAAATACGAGCAGGACGCCTACGAAGATGCCCTGCGCCGTATGCCCAAGGCGGAGTCCTTCGTGATGACCCCCGATGGCCCCGGCAATGTCAGCGATGTGAATTTGCTGAAAGAGACGGTGAATGTCCGGCTTGACGATAAAAACGAGCAGCCCCGCACCTACCGAAACAGCGAGATCTGGGTGCTGCGTAACGGCAAGGGCAGCCGCGACGGTATCGAGATCCCCAACAAGCGCCCCGAGCGCTATGTGGCCCCCGTGGAGTCTGATGAGCCCATCATTCCCACCATCACCGAGTCTGCGTTTTCTCCCGTGGCAGAGGAGAATACCGGTCGCGAAGAGCGTCAGGGACGCCGTCGCCGCAGCCGCGGCGGCCGTGGCCGCAAGGGCAAGGGTGAAGGAGCAGAGGCCACTGTTGCTAAGTCCTCTGCCCCTGCACAGGATAAGGGCGACAAGCCCCAGCAGGGTGAGAAGAGCGAGAAATCCGGCTCCTCCCGTCGCCGCAGACGCGGCGGCAGCAATCGCCCCAAGCCCGAGGGTGCAGCACCTGCTGAGACCGCCAAGCCCAGGGAGAGCGCACCCGTGGCGCACAAGAGCGAGAAGAAAGAGGGCGGTGCCCCTCGCCGCCGCCATCGCGGTGGCCGTCGCCACAGCAAGAATAACGCCGGAAACGGCGGCGAGGCATAAGCATGGGCAAGTTCAGCGGTGTGCTGATCGTCAGCGACTATGACAACACCATGGTCTTTACCGAGATGGTAATGCGGCAGGGAAAGGAAATGCCTACCCTCTCGCCTGAAAACCGTCAGGCCATTGCGTATTTCATGGCAGAGGGCGGTACTTTCTCCGTGGCCACGGGTCGGGCGCTGCCCTCGTTTTCCCGTGTGTGCGGTGATCTGCCCATGAACGGGCCTTCCGTACTGTTTAACGGAGCGGCCATCTACGATTGTTCGGCCCGGAAGTATCTCCATACCGCCTTTCTCGACCCTTCGGTCCTGCCCCATGTGGCCGAGGTGCTGGCAGCGTGGCCGGATGCGGCGGCAGAGTTCTATCACGACGATGATACCATCCACACCCTGCAGCCCAATACGCTGACGCAGATACATCTGAACCTGACGCAAACACCCATGCAGATCCTCCCCTCTGTGGAGGAGGTACCGCTGCCCCTGAGCAAGGTACTCTTTGAGATCGAGGCCGAGCGGGTGAATGCACTGTGCGACTACATCAACGCCCAGAGCTGGGTGCAGGACTATGAGCGTGTGCTGCCCTCGTCTGCGTTCTTTATTGAACTGACGGCCAAAGGTGCCAACAAGGGTGACATGGTGGACAAGCTCCGCCGGATGCTGCATATCGAGCCGCAACACCTTTACTGCGTGGGTGACCACGCCAACGATGTGGGTATGCTGCGCCGCGCAGCACTTCCCTTTGCCCCGGAAAACGCCATTGACGAGGTCAAGGCGGTAGAGGGCATACAGATTCTGCCTCATGCCGAGCATCATGCAATTGCGGCTATGATTGAGGTGCTGGACAGGCGATATTGAGACCACAGGAAAATTTTGCAAAGGTTGAGTTCATAGATTTTTAACTTGACGGGGCAGTATTTTCTGTGTATCATATCGTTTGTGACAAAATTTGAACTTTTAGGTGAATTTACTCATGACGCAAACTACAAAAAAAAGACTCGCAGCTTCCAAGCGAAAACCCCTTGGGGTTGCCGCGCTGTGGAAGATGTGGATGGACAATTTGCGCCAATGGCTGTTCTACATAGAGGAATATAAACCCCACGACTTGTTGAACATCCCTCAGTGGCTGCGCAAAACGCGCAAGCAGATGGAGAAGTTTTTCCATGCGCTGCGCCGCGATCTGCGCCATCACCACCGCGAGACGAATCGACGCCATTTCCCCGAATCGGAATACGCACTGGCACAGCTGTGCCTGTTCTTTGCCGGCAGCCTTCCCCGTATCGGCACGGCCATTACCGATGTGTTCTCTTTGCGCCGCTTGAAAACGGTGACAAAAAAGCGCGGCGGCGCTGCCAACAAGAAACTCCATCCCGTGACATTCCTCGGCGTTGCGTTGGGTGTGGTGGCGATCTGTGCGGTGCTGTCTTTCTACACGGTGGCCACGACTGCCAGCTACGACGGTGCAGAAATGGGAACCGTCTCGGGCTTGAATGCCATTTCCGCGGTGGTGGAGGATGTAGAGACCATCACCCGTGAGGCGCTGGGTGACAATAGCTATGTTGTGGATGAGAGCAAGCTCGAAACCACCGTTGGCGTTGTGCCCCGTAACGAGGTGGAGAGCAAAGAGGAGATGATGGAGATCCTCTCCAATGAGCTCGGCGTGGTGGAATATGGATATACCCTGTATATCGATGACGAGCCCATCGCAGCCACCGTCTACGCCGGCGCACTGGAAGAGCTTCTGGAACAGCTGAAACGAAGCTATGTATCGGCGGATACGGTAGAGTGCTATTTCGATGAAAAAGTGGAGATCCGCGAGGGATATGTGGACGCGGCGCGTGTGATGAATCTGGGTAAGATCGCCGAGATCCTCAACGAGACCAAATCCGGCGAAGTTACCTATACCGTGAAGAGCGGCGACAGCTACTACTATATTGCCGGACTTTACGAGATGACGCTGGAAGAGCTGATGGACATGAACCCCGGCTACGATGTGGACTTGCTGCGCGTGGGCGATGTGCTGACCATCTCCAATGCCGTTCCCTACCTGACGGTAGTCAGCGTGGAGCGCCAGCGCTATGTGACCGATGTACCCTTCGCTGTGGAGTATGAAGAGGACGACTCCATGTATCAGGGCGATTACAAAGTCCTCTCCCCCGGCGTGTACGGAAAGGCCGATGTGACGGTGAACGTGTCCTACACCAACGGTGAGGAGACCTCCCGACAGACCGTGGCTGCCGTCACGATTTCCGAGCCTGTCACCGAGCTGCAGGCCAGCGGCACCATCCCCCGTCCCAGCTGGTTCCCCACCGGAAGCTTCCGCTGGCCCTGTTACGGTACGCTGACCTCCTACTTCGGATACCGCAATGCACCGACCAGAGGCGCCAGCACCAACCATGGTGCCATCGACATCGCCAATGGATACGGTACGCCCATCTACGCCAGCGACGGCGGAACCGTTACGGTTTCCGGTTGGCAGGGAGGCCTTGGCTATGCGGTCACCATCGACCACGGCAACGGTTTCCAGACCATTTACGGACACAACAGTTCCCTGCTGGTTCGTGCAGGTGACCATGTCTATAAGGGACAGCAGATCGCCCGCATGGGTTCCACCGGTATTTCTACCGGAAACCACTGCCACTTCGCTGTGAAATATTACGGAACCTATGTTGACCCCCTGAACTATTTGTCATAACCGGATATAAGGAGGAAGCAATATGAGAAATCTGCTGAAAGTACTGCTCTGCACCTTGACGATGATGCTTCTGACGGTGAGCGCCTGGGCGGAGGAGATCCTGCTGATCGCCCCTGCGCCCAAGACCGGTGACCGCATGAATATGGGCTTGATGATCGGACTGATCGTGGCAGCATTCATTGCCCTCGTCGTGCTGGTGATCATCATGATCCGCAACAACAAGAAACAGTGACAAGCAAAAAAATGAGCACCCACAAGGGGTGCTCATTTTTATGCATTCATTCAAACAGCGTCTCCTGATAGGGCAGGATACCCTGGCCGATGGAACGGAGCTGGCGCTCGTTCTCCTCGGTCAATGCATCGGTGATGGCCATTCTCCGCAGAATGTTCTTCACCGTGGTGTCCAGCGCCGTACCCTCGCGGTAGTCGGCGGGGAAGATAAAGTTCACGCGTCCCTTGGCCAGCAGCTCCTCCACACCGGCGCGGTTGCCCTCCTGATAGACGGCGATGGCCTGACCTCCGTAGGAGCGCATCATCTTCATGCAGGGCACATCCGAGAGGCCGTCGCCGAAATAGATCATGTTGGTGAACGGCACGCGCTTGGAATCGTCCGGCATGGAGTCGTTGAGACGGCGGTCGTCGCTGACATCCAGCACGCCCTTGTTGATACGGTAGACGAACTGGGTCTTGTTGGTAAAGTTGACATCCAGCTTCGGCCAGCAGGCGACGCCATCCTTATAAAAGAACTCGCAGGCGTAGATTTTCTTGAACTCGTGGGCAATACCGCTGCCCTCGATCACCTCGGTCAAACCGGAGGAGAGCACATAGTGCTCCACCGTCACGCCCTGCTCCTCGCCAAAAGCGTTGATGCGGGAGAACCACTCCTTCACGCCGGGGAAGAGCTCAATGGACTCGCCGCAGCGGCGCAGATACTCCCGGTCAAGGTTGATGCCCTGCTTGCGGCACTCCTCAATCATGGTGTACATATAGGCCAGAAGGCCATCCATGCGATTTTCCCAGCCAAAGGTATTGGCCTTGTGCCAGAATTCCGCGGGCGTATATCCCAGCGAGGGGATGAAGGTGTAGTTCTGCATATCCTGCGTACACAGGGTTCTATCGAAGTCGTACAGCAGGGCGATGATGGGCTTGTTCGTCATACTTAGTCCTCGGCGCTGTAGTTGCGGCCGAACTTCAGCTCGTCAAGGCTCAGCTTGAAGTCGCTGGGGATCACTTCGTCATCGATAAACACCTCGTCTGCGGGCTCGGCAGCCACCTCCTCGGCGGCCTCGAACTGCAGGGGCTCCATGACGATGGTGGGCTCCTTATCCACGGCGGGCTCAGCCACGTCAAACACGCTGAGGATATCGCTCTGGATATCATCGGCGGTCTTCTCTTCGACTGCGGCCTCCACGGCAACAGCGGGCACCAGCTCGGGCAGAGCGGTAAGGAAAGCGGCGTGCTGCTCACACAGGGAGCGACTGCGCTCGATGAAGTCGGACAGATTCTGCTGCGCCATGACCAGCTTCTGCTCCTCGGCCTTGATCTCGGCCTCCATGGCGCGGAGTTCCTTTTCGTGCTGGGAGCGGGCCGTAGCCAGGAGATTCTCCTTCTCCGTCTGTGCCTCCTGCACCAGCTTGGCGGCCATACGCTGAGCTGTCAGCAGCGTGGAACGCATGGCATCCTCGGTGGCGCGGTACTCCTCCACCTTCTCTGCCAACACCTTCAGCTTGGCCTTCAGAGCCACATTCTCTTTATACAGACCCGTGTAGTCCTCGGTCAGAGTGTCTAGGAACTCATCCACTGCGGCCATAGCGTAACCGCCTGCGCCGAAGGATGCTTTGGGGAATACTTTCTCGGAAACTTCCTGGGGTGTAAACATGGTTATCCCTCCGTTATCACCGTATCACTTACAGATACAGGCCGTTGTTTTCCAGCTCGTCGATCAGGTCGCCCATGATGTCCACGCTGTAGGGGGTGATGATGTAGGTGTTGGCGGCAACCTTCTTGATCTTGCCCTCGCCGGCATAGGCAACGCCGGAGAGGAAGTCGATCAGGCGGCGGGCCACATCCTTGTTGGTGGACTCCAGATTCAGCACCACCGTGCGCTTCTCGCGCAGATGATCGGCGATCTCGCTGGCGTTCTCAAAACGCTCGGGCTTGACCAGCACCACCTTCAGTGCGGCAGTGGCGTGAATGTTCACCACCTTGTTCTGGCGATCCTCAGCCTTGCGCTCGGCACGGCGCTCGTCAAAAATGGTGGCACGGCTCTCGGCGCGTTCGGTGACCTCCAGCTCGTCCTCGTAATCGTAATCCTCGTCATCGTAGGGGTGAATGATCTTCTTCAGTTCGTCCATGAAACCCATAACATGGCCCTCCCGTATCGTTTATTTGGTGTAGTTCCGTGCCCCGAAGATGGCCGACCCTACCCGTACCATATTGGCACCGCAGCGAATTGCCTCAGCATAATCGTCGCTCATGCCCATGGAGATATACTCCCATTTATTATCGTACATTTTCTCCTTGATGTCAACAAAAAGCGCGTGAATTTTCTCAAAATATGGTATGTTGGCACCGCTATGTACCGCAATAGGTGGTATGGTCATCAGGCCTCGCAGGGAGATGTGGGGCAGGGTGCGGGCGTAGCGCACGGCCTCAAAGACCTCCTCGGGGGCAAAGCC
This sequence comes from Oscillospiraceae bacterium, assembly GCA_017549325.1. The sequence continues at coordinate 20,855 of JAFYVA010000046.1, read as the reverse complement.
GGACTTGGCCTCCTCGCCGCCCACGTTGACCTCCAGCAGGATGTCCTGCGTCAGCTCCATTTTGGCTGCCACCTTCTCGATCTCGTCCAGCAGGGCAAGGGAGCTGACGGACTGGATCAGGGCGACTTTACCCACCACCTGCTTGACCTTGTTGCGCTGAAGATGGCCGATGAAGTGGAGGGGAGCGCCGTCGTAGGCGTTCTGCGACAGCTTCTCCGTCATTTCCTGCACGCGGTTCTCGCCCAGCACATCGATGCCGGCGGCAATGGCCTCCTGACAGGCGGCGGCATCGTTCATCTTACTGGCACCCACCAGCGTAATGTCGGCGCCCGTGCGGCCCGTGGCTCGCGCGGCAGCGTCGATCTCGGCGCGAATATGGGCAATGTTTTCTTTGATAGACATGGTCTTCGATCCTTCTTTCTGTGTGATGATCCGTTATCCGATGACTTTTCCGTCGTAGAGCTCAGCGGTGGTGACGATCACCTGGTCGCCCTGCCGCAGCAGGGAGGTCTCGCCTGTGTCGGTGGGGCGCACCAGCACGTAGCCGTCGCCGTGATACAGTACCGAAACGCCCTTGTAGCGGGCGCGGGCGCCGATCACGCAGTACACGCCGGCTTTGCCCTCTTCGTTGACGCGAAGGGCCTTGTCCGGCAGACGCAGTCCCTCGTATTCATGCAGCAGCAGCGAGGCGCTCTGCTGGCGAAGCAGCGTGGTCTGGGCCATGTATTCCCGTGTACTGAGCCACAGCACACACTTGCCGTTTTCCGGTTCGGAGATGTGGCGGACGGCCATGGAAAACGGTGCGGTGAAGCCCTTGGCAAACTGCACGGATATGGCGGAGCGGTCCTCCAGCATCTGCGCCTGCTCCTGTGTAATGACGGTGACATAGTACCATGTGTCGCCGTAGATCAGTTTGCCCACGTTGGCGCGCTGTGCCTCCGGCTGTATCGCCGTCAGGGCAGAGGGGGACACCTCGCCCAGCAAAGCGGGAGTCAGTACACCCTCATAGCCGTCACATACGGCCGAGAAGATGCCGCTTTTCGGCGCGGTGATGTCGGTGCCGTTCAGCAGCGACTCTTCCTCTTTGATCTTCTGCTCCACCGCGTTGAGGTCAAACTCGATTTGCTCCTGAGACGTGTAGGTGTAGTCCCGCTTCAAAATGGCGGTTTTCAAGGCGGTGCGCTCGTCCTCGCCACGGGTATAGTCGCCGGTGGCGATAGCCTGATGGAAGGCGGTTAGATCCTCGCGGATGTTGTCATCCAGCTTCAGGGCCGCATCACCGTCGAGGAAGGATTCCAGTGCAAACGACAGCTGCTGGGCCTGCATTTCCAGTGCGTCCAGCCGCTCCACGCGGTTCAGTGCACCGCTGTCGGGGAAGGCGATGGCCAGCGTCTGATTTTTGCCCACCTTCTCACCCTCTCTGAGGGCGTGGTGCAGCGTGGTCATATCACTGTGAAAGGTCTCTTCATCCCGCACCAGAAAGCCCTCTGTCTCGATGGCCTCCCACTCGTGGGAGGCGTAGACGAAGGTGGTGTTGATCGGGTCGGAGAAATAGTGATAGCCCTGCACCGCAAAGTAGAACACCACGGCCAGCAAAACGGCCGCGGAGAGTATTTTGAAGATGGGCGTGGTTTTCATGGAGTGCTCCTCTTATGTACCTGCCGACTCCTCCGCCAAGGAAACGACCCGCTGGGGCGCAATGGTGGAGATGGCGTGTTTATAGATAAATTGCTGCCTGCCCTCGCTGTCCAGCACCACGGCAAAGCTGTCGAAGCCCGTAATGGTGCCCCGCAGCTGAAAGCCGTTCATCAAGAACAGCGTCACAGGTACGGCGTGTTTTCTCGCGCGGTTCAAAAAGATGTCCTGAAGGTTGTTTTTCTGCATGGTGATGTCCTCGTTTCTGTATATGTGCAGGGGCAAGCCCCGCCGAGGTTCATCGTAATCCATTCTGCAGGAGATATTCTGTCGCTTTTTGGAGGCCTGCGGGGAAATTCGGCTCTTTTTCCCAGCGGACCCAGAAGATGTTCTCATTGCGCCGCAGCCAAGTCAGCTGTCGCTTGGCGTACTGCCGCGAGCGGAGCTTGACCTCCTCCACGGCCTCTTCCACCGTGGCTGTTCCGTCAGCCACCGATAGAAATTGCTTGTAGCCGATGGCCTGCCACGCCGTGGCACGGCGGCCCAAATCGGAGGCAAGAAGGGCTTCCACCTCCTGCAACAGACCCTGTTCCACCATCACATCCACGCGGCGGTCGATGCGCGCGCGCAAATCGTCGCGGTTTTCAAAATCGAGGCCGATATAGAGGGCATCGTAGCGGGGAGGATGGCGTTTTGTCTCGGCATCGTGCGCCGTGATGGTCTGACCCGTTTCGTAATAGACCTCCAGTGCACGGATAATGCGCTTTTCGTCCCTGAGGTGGAGCTTTGCCGCCGCCTGCGGGTCGATCCGGCGCAGCTCTTCGAGGAGTGCTTCGGCACCCTCGGCGGCCATGCGCTGCTGCAGCTCCAGCCGCTTCTCGCCGCCCTGCTCGCCTGAGGCAAAGTCGATGCCGCGGATAAGGGAATCGAGATAGAGCCCCGTGCCGCCTACCAACACGGGCAGCTTGCCGCGGCGGAGGATATCCTGTACGCATTTGTCGGCTTCGGCGACATATTTGGCCACCGACCAGTTTTCCGTAGGGTCGGCCACACCCACCATGTGGTGTACAATGCCCTCGGTCTCCTCTGCAGTGGGGGCAGCCGTGCCCACCTCCATGCCGCGATAGAGCTGCATGGAGTCCACGCTGACCACCTCGCCGTTAAAACGGCGGGCCAGCGCCACACCCATTTTTGTTTTTCCCGTAGCGGTAGGGCCCACTACGCAGAGTACCGTAGGCATCGTTGTCGTCTCCTTATGCGCGTTTGAACAGTTTTTCGATTTCGTATTTGCTCAGCTTGTGCTTTACGGGCCGTCCGTGGGGGCAGTAGAGGATCTCGCCCGACTGCACCTTCTCCACCAGTGCCTGCAGCTCTGCATGGCCGCTGGTCATGCCCGCCTTGATGGCGCTCTTGCAGGCCATAGTGTGGTACAGCTCGTCCCGCGCGGCATCGGGATCAACGCGCCCCGCGGCCAGCTTGCGGCACAGCTCCTCCACCGTGGCGGCGGCGTCCTCGAGGCGTACCTCGGCGCTGATCTCCCGCACCAGCAGTGTGCCGCTGCCGAAATCCTCGCACACGAAGCCGAACCGCTCCAGTGTGGACAGGTTTTCCATGGCGGCGGCGTATTCCTCCGCCTCCAGCGCCACCGTCAGGGGAGTCAGCAGCGGCTGGGACATGAGGGGGCGATCTTCGGCCTTCAGCGCGTCAAACCGCAGCCGCTCGTGGGCGGCGTGCTTGTCGATGAGCCAGATGTTTTCGCTGTCATCTTCGCAGATGATATAGGTTTTCAGCACCTCGCCCACCATGCGCCACGGGGCCTCCGCGGGCATCATGGTCTGCTGCTCCGCCACGGGGGCGGGCGCTTTCTCGGGCAGAGGGAGCTCCGCCTGTTTGGCAGGGGCTTCCTGCTTCACCGGCGGGGTGATCTCATAGCGGGTAGAGGCAGTCTGATAGGTGAAGGGGGCATCCTTTTCGGCCACATCGTGGACGGCGACAGGCTCTGCCGAAGGACGCACGGGCGGTGCAGCGGGGATTTCCCGTCTGGGCGGTGCGGTGAAGCTGCCCAAGGGCTTCTTCTCCGGAACCTTTTCCGCAGCGGGGGCCTTTGCGCGGAATTCCTCCGCCGTCATGGTGCGGTAGAAACTCTGCTGCTGTTGCGGTGCATCTGCGGGCTTTTTTGCTTGCTGTACGGGGGCTTTTTCGCCGTTGAGGGTGTCCAGCACCGTGTAGTACACCGCATCGAACACTGCCTTGTCAGAGACGAACTTTACCACCGTTTTGGCGGGGTGGACATTCACATCCACCATCTCGGGGGGCAGCGTCACATGGAGGACGCAGCCGGGGAAGCGCCCCTTCATGATCTGGTTTTTATAGGACTCTTCCAACGCTGCCGTCAGCAGCTGGGACTTGATGAAGCGGCCGTTGACAAACAGGACCTGTTTGCCGCGGCTGCCGTGGCAGTGGAGGGGCTTGGTAATGAAGCCGCGGACCTCCACCTCGCCGCCGCGACCCTCGATGGGCAGCAGCGAGAGCGTGAAATCACGGCCCATAGCGGCGTAGACGGCGGAATAGAGCTGCCCGTCGCCGGGGGTGTGGAGCGTCTCCTGTCCGTCGCGGATGAGCTTGAAGGAGATATGGGGATGGCTCAGCGCCAGATGCTGCACCACGCCGGAGATGGCGGCGCTCTCGGCGCTGTCCTTTTTCATAAACTTCATGCGGGCGGGCGTGTTGTAGAACAGATCCCGCACACAGATGGTGGTGCCCAGCGGGGCGCCCGTCTCGGTTGCCTCGCCTGCCGTGCCGCCCTCGATGTGAAGTGCGCCGCCGACGGCGCTGTCTGCGGTGCGGGAGAAGATATCCACGCGGGAAACGGCGGCAATGGCGGCCAGCGCCTCGCCGCGGAAACCCAGCGTGCCGATGGCAGCTAAGTCATTGGCGGTGCGGAGCTTACTGGTGGCGTGGCGCAAAAAGGCCGTGCTCAGCTGCTCGATGGCGATGCCGCAGCCGTTATCGGTGATGCGGATATAGGTCATGCCGCCGTTCTGGATCTCCACCACGATGGCGGAGCTGCCGGCGTCAATGGCGTTTTCCAGCAATTCCTTCACCACGCTGGCGGGGCGTTCTACCACCTCGCCTGCGGCGATGAGATCCGCCACATGGGGCGGCAGACATTGAATATGAGGCATAGTTCCTCCTTACTGCAGTTTCATCTTCCACTCGTACAGCAGGTTCAGCGCTTCCAGAGGGCTGAGGGTGTCCACCTGTGTGCGGCGCAGCGCATCGATGACGGCGCTCTCGCCCAGTGCCTCCAGCGAGACCTGCTCCTCCTCGGGCATCATGGGCACCGAGGGCTTGCCCGCCTGCTGCTCCAGCTCCTCCAGGATCACGCGGGCGTTGTCCACCACCTGACGGGGCAGACCTGCCAGCTTGGCCACTTCGATACCGTAGCTGCGATCGGCGCCGCCGGGGATGATCTTACGGAGGAATACGATATCCTCACCCCGTGCCCGGACGGCGATGTTGTAGTTGCGCACGGTGGGCAGTGTCCCCTCCAGTGCGGTCAATTCGTGGTAATGGGTGGCAAAGAGCGTCTTGGCACCCAGTTTTTTTCTGTCGGCGCAGTATTCCAGCACTGCGCGGGCAATGGACATACCGTCGAAGGTGGAGGTGCCCCGCCCGATCTCATCGAGGATGAGCAGAGAGTTGGCGGTGGCGGATTTCAAAATCTCGCTGACCTCCGTCATCTCCACCATGAAGGTGGACTGTCCTGCGCTCAGATCGTCGCTGGCACCGATACGGGTGAAGATGCGATCCACCACGCCGATGTGTGCGGCCTTGGCCGGGACGAAAGAGCCCACCTGCGCCATGAGGGTAATGAGCGCCACCTGACGCATGTAGGTGGATTTACCCGCCATGTTGGGGCCTGTGATGATGGCGATGCGCTCGCGCTCGGCACCCATATAGGTGTCGTTGGGCACGAACAGGGCATCGCTGCGCATCCGCTCCACCACGGGATGACGGCCTTCGTGAATTTCGATCACGCCGCTCTCGTCCACGATGGGACGGCAGTAGTTGTGCTTCACTGCCACGGCAGCCAGAGAACACAGTGCGTCCAGCTCGGCAACGAGTGCTGCCGCCGTCTGGATACGCTGGCTCTGCGCGGCGATGTGGAGCCGCAGCTTGGTGAACAGCTCGTACTCCAGCGCCGTTACACGGCCCTCTGCCGAGAGGATGTCGTGTTCCAGCTCCTTCAGTTCCTGCGTGATGAAGCGCTCGCCGTTGACCAGCGTCTGCTTGCGGATGTATGTCTCGGGCACCATCTCACGGAAGGAGTTGGATACCTCGATGTAGTAACCAAAAACCTTGTTATAGCCGATTTTCAGCGTGCGGATACCGGTGCGCTCCTTCTCGGCGGCCTCCATATTGATGATGATATCCTTGCCGCCGTGGAGGATGCCGCGCAGGCGATCCACCTCGGGGTCGAAGCCGTCGCGGATCAGCTCGCCCTCGCGGACGGAGAAGGGCGGTTCGTCCACCAGCGTCATGGCGATGTCGCTGCACAGATCGTTGAGGTCATCCAGCTGCTCGGCGATCTCGGCAAGGCGACCCTTGGAAAAGGCGCTCAGCTGTGCCTTCACCATGGGAAGCGTCTCCATGGCGCTGCGGAGGGAGGCCAGGTCGCGGCCGCCTGCGCTGCCGTAGACAATGCGGCCCACCAGACGCTCCATATCGGAGATGGTACTGAGGGACAGGATCAGCTCTTCCCGCGCCACGGTGTTCTCTACCAGCGCTGCCACAGCGCCGCTGCGGCGGTCGATGGCGGTCACATTGAGGAGGGGGCGCTCCAGCCAGGAGCGCAGCAGACGGCCGCCCATGGCCGTTCTGGTCTTATCCAGTACCCACAGGAGAGAACCCTTCTTCTCCTTGCTGCGGAGCGTCTCGGTCAGTTCCAGATTGCGCCGCGCGGTGAAATCCAGCTCCATAAACTGGCCGCGGCGGAAGTATTCCAGATCGTCAATGTGGGAAAGGTCGGTTTTCTGCGTCTCGTGGAGATAGCCCAGCAGAGCGCCCAGTGCGGGCAGGAGAGCGGGATTATCCCGGGGAAGGCGCGATACGGCGTCGTCGCCGAACTGGCGGCGCGCCAGCTTTTCCGCGCCCTCGACGGCGAAGCGGTGAGCGGGCAGCTTCTCGCCGTAGCAGTTGAGCTTATCGGTGAGGAAGGTGCGCAGTCCCTCGTGGAAGTAAGCACCCTCGTTCATCACGGCCTCGGCAGGGGCGAAGCGGGCCAGCTCATTTTGCAGCTGTGCGGTGCGCTCGGGGCCGGCAAAGGCGGTGGCATGTGCCTTGCCGGTGGTGATGTCGCACACGGCCAGCGCGGCGTAGTCGTCATCGAGGAAGATGCCGGCGCAGAAGTTGGATTTTCCGTCCTCGAGGCAGGTGCCGTCGATGACGGTGCCGGGTGTCACCACACGGACGATGTCCCGCTTGACCAGGCCCTTGGCCTGTGCCGGGTCCTCCGTCTGTTCGCAGATGGCCACCTTGTAGCCCTTGGAGATCAGGCGGGAGATGTAGGAGTCTGCCGCGTGATAGGGCACGCCGCACATGGGGGTGCGTTCGGCCTCGGGCTTACTTTTATCCCGCGAAGTCAGCGTCAGATCCAGCTCCTTCGATGCGGTGCGGGCATCGGCGCCGAACATCTCATAGAAGTCGCCCAGACGGAAGAACAGGATCGTGCCGGGATTTTCCTCTTTTATCTGCAGATATTGCTGCATCATGGGGGTCAGCTCTGCCATAAGAGCACCTCCCTTTCCTCAAAAGTGAAACAGTATCAGATCATCTCGCCGAACAGCGCCCAAGTGTTGCTGTCGGTGATGCGTACATCGCGGTATGTGCCGATGGCGGATTTGTCACCCACCAGATGCACCAGCCGTCCGCCTGCTGTGCGGGCAGACAGGGGCGTGCGGGCATCGTCCGTCTCGCCGTCCACCAGAACGCGCAGCGTCTTGCCCACGTATTCGGCGTGGACTTCGGCGCTGATGCGGTTCTGCACATCGCAGAGCTTGTCGAACCACACCTGCTTTTCGGCGCGGGGGACGGGATCGTCCATCTTTGCTGCCGGTGTACCGGGACGGGGGGAGAAGATGAAAGTGAACAGGGCGTCGAATCGCACCTGCTCCACCAGTGCCACCGTTTCCATGGCCTCGGCCTCTGTCTCGCCGGGGAAGCCGATGATCACATCGGAGGTCAGCACCAGATCGGGCATCACCTTGCGGGCGTAGTTGATGAGCTCGAGATACCGCGCCTTGTCATAGGGGCGGTTCATGGCCCGCAGCACCCGGTCGCAGCCGGACTGGACGGGCAGGTGCAGCTGCTTGGCCACGTGCTTGCACTCGGCCATGGCGTCAAAGAGCTTGAAGGAGGCGTCCTTGGGCTGGGAGGACATGAAGCGCAGGAGATAGTCGCCCTCGATCTTATCCAGCTCACGCAGCAGGTCGGCAAAGTCCCACTTTGTGTCCAGATCCTTGCCGTAGGAGTTTACGTTCTGACCCAGCAGGGTGATCTCCTTATAGCCCTCGGCGGCCAGCTGACGGACTTCTTCAATGATCTTTTCGGGGTTGCGGCTGCGCTCACGGCCACGGACATAGGGCACGATGCAGTAAGAGCAGAAGTTGTTGCAGCCGTACATGATGGAGACCCATGCGCGAGTACGACCCTCACGGACGACGGGCATACCCTCGGCAATCTGACCGTGCTCGTCCTCCACGGAAAAGACGCGGCCGGTGCGGGTGTAGACCTGATGGAGGAGCTGGGGGAACTTCCACAGCGCCTGGGGGCCGAACACCAGATCCACGTGGCGATAGGAGGTGCGTACCTTCTCGGCCACCTCCTTGCGCTGCGCCATGCAGCCGCAGAGGCAGATGATCTGTTTGGGATTGGCTTTCTTGGTATGGGTCAGGGCGCCCAGCGTACCGAATACACGCTTCTCGGCGTGGTCGCGGATGGCGCAGGTATTCAGCACGATGATATCGGCCTCACCCGACTTGTCGGTAAAGGTGCAGCCCATGGCCTCCAGCATACCCAAAATATGCTGACTGTCGGCCACGTTCTGCTGGCAGCCGAAGGTGTCCACCATGGCGCGGGGTGCGCGCCCCTCGCCCTCGTGGATGGCTTTTATTTTTTTGGTAAATTCCTGCTGAAGAGCCATCTCTTCTTCGGATACCACAACGAATTTTCTATCCAAATGAACCTCCCCGCCCGCTGCCTTTCGACAGAAGGCGCTATGATACGACTTTAATTAAGGTATTATAACACAACTCCTGCCACCAATGCAAGGAACGAGCCACAAGAAGTAGGGGCAAAAGAAGAAATTTTATTTTTTTAGAAAAAAGGTGTTGACAAAACAGCGTTTATGCGATAGAATCCTATCGTTGTCTGCGCGGTTAGCTCAGCTGGCTAGAGCACATGCTTGACGTGCATGGGGTCATAGGTTCGAGTCCTATACCGCGCACCAATAAAAACCCGATTGCGAAAGCAATCGGGTTTTTTGTTTTTCTTCATTACGGCAGCAGCAGCTCGACGAGGGCTTCCTGCGGGCAGTTGTGGATGTAGTGGGGCAGATTCAAGGCCGCGAGCCGCTCGTTGAGGGCGTCCTCTTCGCAGCGGCAACCCACGAGGGCCTGACACAGCGCGGAAATTTCCCCGTTGCCGAAGAAATCGCCGTGGATGTCCAGCGCGGTGATGATGCCGCCGTCGGTGTTGAGGGAGACTTCCACCGTGCCGCAGCCCTCGATGCGCCGTTTCTGCGTCAGCTCCAGCGCCTGCGAGTGACCGTAGGTCCACTCCCATGTGGCGTAGCGTTTGGCGGCGATGGCGTCAATGGCGGCGATATCCTCTTCTGTCAGAGGGTAGGGGGTGCTGCCATCCTCACAGGGGATATGCTGCAGCAGTGCCGCGCGCAGATCCTCGATGCCCACCTCGGCAGGCAGGTGGTCGCCGATGTTGGTAACGCGGCTCACCACAGAGGCGATGCCCTTGGCGCTGAGCTTTTCCCTGTCCACATGGAGGGCGTCCTGCAGCACGCTCAGATCGGAGCGGAACATCAGTGTGCCGTGGTGCATTATGCGGCCTTCCCGCAGGTACTGCGCGTTTCCTGAGAACTTTTTGCCGTCAATGGTGATGTCGTTGCGTCCGTTGACCTCTGCCTTCACGCCCAGTGTGGCAAGAGCCTCCACGATGGCTTGGCAGAAGCGGCCAAAGTCGATATCCTCCACATCGCCGGCATCGGTGATGAAGGTGAAGTTCAGGTTGCCCATGTCGTGATAGACCGTGCCGCCGCCGGAGAGTCGGCGCACCACCGTAATGCCGCGGCTGCGCACGAACGATCCGTTGATCTCTGCGGCGGTATTCTGGTTTTTGCCCACCACGATGGTGTTATGATTTTGCCAGAGCATAAAATAGCTCTTGTCGCGGGGAAATGTGTCAAAGACATACTCTTCCAGCGCCAGATTCCAGCGCGGGTCGGTGGAAGGCGAAGAAATATAGCGGAAAGTCATCGTCATCACACCTCTTTGCGCCACACACCGGAGTCGATCAGCGCCTCGGCCATCAGCAGGTGCCCTGCGGCGTTGGGGTGGAGTCCGTCCTCCTGGTAGAGGGACTTGGGGTTTTCGTGAGTTTCAAAGGCGGCGCAGAAATCCACACACCGCAGGCGCATGGTCTTCACGAACAGGCGCAGCCACGCGGTGTATTCCCGCTGTGCCTTTGCAGCCTGCGCCATATCCGTCAGCGGCAGCCAGGGGTTGTCGCCGTCGGTGCGGATGGGGGCACCGATGCCGATGACGGGGCGAACGCCCACATGGGCGCACTGATGCACCATGGCCATCATGGCGCTTTGCGCCTGTTGGATGCTGCCGGTGAGCAGAATGTCGTTTCCGCCGCCCATCAGCAGAACATACTGAGGTTTTTGGGGCAGAACCTGTGTGTTGAGCCGCACCAGCATGCCGCCGGCGGTATCGCCGCAGACACCGGCGTTGCCCCACTCTCCGCCCAACTCTTCCTGTGCCAGCCGGACCCAGCAATCGGCCCTGTCAACACCGTAGCCAAAGGTGAGGCTGTCACCCAGACAGATGGTTTTCATGGTATGCACCGTCCTTTCTGTTGGTGATTATTGTACCATCTTGCCACCTTGACGGCAAGTATTTTTCATACACATAAAATTTATAGGAATGTGGAAACTTTTGCTTCATTTCTTCCGTCATATATGATATACTCCAGTACAATGGGTGCGGTATGCGCCCGTGAGGACATAAAACCGTGGGAAACAGGGGAAACTGTCCCTGCAACCCCTGATAAAGAAAGGGAAAACGACTATGAAGAAATTCATTGCGATGATGCTGGCTCTGGTACTGGTGCTGGCTGTGTGCGCCGGCTGCGGCGATAAGAGCAAGGATAAGGTCATCGAGCCGCAGGCTGTGGCGTCCGAGTTGGTGGACGGCCTCAACTGGGATAGCGAGATGGTGGTCTTTGCAGAGGATGATCTGCGCTATTACTTCGATGTGGCCGATGATACCGTCATCGCCGGTTATCAGGCCTCTACCGCCACCACCGAGATGGTCGTGGCCGCCCAGTGCGCCGACGAGGCCGCTGCACAGGCACTCCTCAGTGCCATGGAGCAGTATCTGACCGACCTGAAGATGGAGGCCGACCGCTATCAGCCCGAGGAAGTGGCCCGCGTTGACAAGGCGTATCTTCAGCGCAATGGCTGCGCCGTGGTGCTGTGCGTGTCCGGTGATGACGGTGCTGCCGAGAAGGTGGAGGCATGGCTGAAATGAGTCGCTACCATGGCCGCCGCAGCGGCGGCAACTCCCGTCTTGTCCCCTTTTTGATCGCCCTGTTTGTGGCCGTTGCCGCCATCGTGCTGGTGATCGTCAATGTGACCAAGGATAAGACCCCCGCCGATGATCCCGTCGATAACGATCTGCAGCAGGATGTGCTGCCTCCCGATGACGGCACCGAAGATGACGGTGGTGCGGTGGAGGATGAACCTGAGGTGCAGCATGTGACCATCGAGATCGACGGTGACGAGCAGCAGTACGATGCCGTTTACCGTGTAGGTGATGCGGGCTTTGAGATGTACTCCTATGTGGAGTCCACCGCCAAAAAGTATGCCGACAACATCAACGCCGTGGCTGACGCGGTGGAAGGCAGCGCCAAGGTATACATGATTCCCGCCCCCTTGAGCAGCGGCATCACCCTGCCCGATGCCCTCTACGGCAAGAGCGTCTTCTCTGACCAGAAGAGTGCCGAGGATGCCATCATCGGCTTTATGAACAGCAATGTCATCTCCGTGCCTCTGAACAAGACCATGATGGCCCACCGCGGCGAGTACATCTACTTCCGCACCGACCATCACTGGACGGCTACCGGCGCGTACTATGCCTACAATGAGTTCTGCAAGCTCTCCGGCAAGACCGCCAACCCCCTTGAGGGCTACGAGACGGTGGAGTTCCCCGGCTTCCTGGGTACTTTCTACCGCGATTCCAACGAGAACGAGCAGATGAAAGCCAACCCCGACACCGTGGTGGCCTATTATCCGATGTCTGCTGATGCGACGCTGGACTACACCGATAAGAACGGTCAGGTTATCCGCTGGCCCATTATCTACGACCAGTCCTCCGCCCCCGCCTCTTACAAGTACGGCACCTTCGTGGGCGGCGACCAGCCCTACACCATCATTCAGAACCCTGCCGTTACCGACGGCTCTTCCTGCGTGGTGGTGAAGGAGTCCTTCGGCAACGCCTTTATCCCCTTCCTGGTTGACCACTATCAGACCGTCCATGTCATCGACTACCGCTACTGGGACGGCTCCATCAGCGACTTCGTCAAGACCAACGGCGTGGACGAGGTGCTGTTTGTCAACAACCTCTCCGCCATCCGCTCCAGCGTACTGGTGGGATACCTGCACGATATTCTCTGATTTTGAAAACACGGGACAGTGCCCTGCGCTGTCCCGCTTTCTCCGTAAGGCGGTGTAAAGATGCCGCTAATCTCTCCTGAAAGGAGTGTTTGCACTTGGTTTTTAGCAGTACCGTGTTTCTGCTGTTGTTCCTGCCGCTGGTGGCGTTGGTGTATTTCCTCTGCCCCCGCCGCGCGCGGAATACCATCCTGTTGATCGCCAGCTTGATTTTCTATGGCTGGGGTGAGCCCAAGTATATCCTCATTATGCTCTTCTCCACCGTGTTCGATTACTGCAACGGTCTCGGCATCGGCCATTTCCGCGACCGCGGAAACGAGCGCTGGGCTAAGGCCGTCATGTGGGTGTCGGTAGTGGGCAATCTGGCCATTTTGTGCTTCTTCAAGTACACCGACTTTGCCATCGACAACATCAACTCCCTCCTCAGCGCAGGTATCCCTGCACTGGGCCTTGCCCTGCCCATTGGTATCAGCTTCTACACCTTCCAGACCATGTCCTACACCATCGATGTGTATCGCGGCATCGTCAAGCCCTGCCGCAACATTCTGGATGTGGGCGCGTATGTGACGCTGTTCCCCCAGTTGATCGCTGGCCCCATCGTCCAGTATAAGACGGTGGAGCACGAGCTGCTGCACCGCCGCGAGAGCGTCTTTGAGGCCAGCCGCGGTATGCAGCGCTTTGTGGTGGGTCTTGCCAAAAAGGTGCTCATCGCCAATCAGGTGGGTGCCCTGTGGGAGGAGATTGCCGCCATGTCCGAACCCTCTGCCGTGGTGGCGTGGATCGGCGTGCTGGCCTATACCTTCCAGATCTACTTTGATTTCTCTGGCTATTCCGACATGGCCATCGGCTTGGGCCATCTCTTCGGCTTCCGTTTTTTGGAAAACTTCGAGCACCCCTACGAGTCCCGCTCCGTCACGGAGTTCTGGCGCCGCTGGCACATCAGCCTCTCCTCCTGGTTCCGTGAGTACGTCTATATCCCTCTGGGCGGCAACCGCAAGGGCAAGGGTCGTCAGATCCTGAACCTGCTGATCGTCTGGGGCCTGACGGGTTTCTGGCACGGTGCCAGCTGGAACTTCCTGCTGTGGGGACTGTACTACGCCCTGCTGCTGATCGTGGAAAAACTGTTCCTGCTGAAGTGGTTGGATAAGCTCCCCCGCTTTGTGGGACACATCTATACCATTTTCTGCTTCATGATTGGCTGGACGCTGTTTGCCATCACTGATATGTCCCAGCTGGGGCAGTACTTCGCCGCCATGTTCACCGCGCCGGCGTGGGACGGTGCTGCCGCCTATCTCCTGCGCTCCAACGCCGTGCTGCTGGTACTGGCAGCTGCGGGCAGTACCACGCTGCCCCTGCGCGCCTTCAAGCGTGTTGACGAGCGTCTCGGTGAGCGCGGTGCGGTGGCGCTGCGCTCCGTGGGCGTGGCGCTGTTGCTGCTGCTGTCGGTGGCCTTTTTGGTGGGCGACAGCTACAACCCCTTCCTCTACTTCAGATTCTAAGGAGGTGGCCTTGCGATGAATGAAAAGAAAACGGGCCGCCGCCTCGAAAAAACCGTGCGCCGCGAGCTGTTGCCGCTGGTGGTGATCTTCGCCATTCTGGCCGCCGTCTCCCTTGGTTCCATCGTGCTGCCCGACCGCCAGTTCTCGCCCAATGAGAACCGTTATCTGGAGCAGCGTCCCGCGTTCAGCTTCCGGGCGCTCTTCGGCGGCAGCTATACCGCCGATGTGGAGGAGTACACCGCCGACCAGATCCTCCTGCGTGACTTCTGGATGGAGACGGCCTCCTCTGCTCAGCAGCTCATGGGCAAACAGGAGATCAACAACACCTGGCTGGGCGAGGACGGACACTATTTTGCCAAGGTGACACCCGACACCTTCGATGAAAAGCAGTTTATCAAGAACCTGCAGCAGGTGGAGAAATTTTTCGAGGCCAATGACGACAAGATCTGCCACCTGCTGATGGCTCCCACCCCCGCCTATATGCTCCCGGAGAAGCTCCCTGCCAACGCCCAACTCTTCGATGCTGGCAAGTGCTTTGACACTATGACCGACCGTTTCGGCGATCAGTTTATCGATACCCGATCGGTGCTCTCCGGTGAGGGGAACTACTACCGCACCGACCACCACTGGACCACGGAGGGTGCGCTGAACGCCTACGAGGTGTGGTGCGCCGCCACCGGATATGCGGTGCAGGATTGGAAGCTGGAGCAGGTGTCCGATTCCTTCCGCGGTACGCTGTATTCTCAGGTGATGCTGCCTGACAGCGTCTGCGACACCCTCTCCATCGCGCCCGATGTGCAGGTCGAGTCGGTGGATAGCGACGGTACGCTCAGCAACAGCATCTACAGCATGGAGGCACTGGAGGAGAAGGACCACTACAAGATCTTCATGGGCGGCAACTATGCCAAGGTGGTCATCACCACGGGTGCCGAAACAGGCCGAAGCCTCCTGCTCATCAAGGACAGCTTTGCCAACAGCTTTGTGCCCTTCCTGACGGAGGATTACGATACCATCACGCTCGTGGACCTGCGTCACTGCCGCGAGGAGGTACAGGCGCTTGCAGACAGCTGCACCGATGTGCTGGTCCTCTACGAACTGACCAACTTTGCCTCCGACAACAATCTGTTTAAGCTGAACTGAACATTTTGCCAGAAAGACCCGCTGTGAAGCGGGTCTTTTTATGTTTTTTTCAAAAACAGCAAACAAATTTTGGTGATATTGCGGTGGTGTTTTTAAGGGGCAACGATTGAAAAACAGCGGGAAAACCAGTATAATTTATCCTAGAGTACTGTGCGAAAAAAGGAGCGAATGATTATGGGACGCATCAGCAAGGAAAACTACTACCTGAACATCGCTGAGACGGTGCTGGATCGCGCCACCTGCCTGCGTCGGGTGTACGGTGCCATCATCGTGAAGAATGACGAGATCATCTCCACCGGCTATAACGGCGCGCCCCGTGGCCGGCAGAACTGTGTGGACATGGGCTTTTGCACCCGAGAGGCCATGAAGATCCCCAGCGGTGAGCGCTATGAGCTGTGCCGCAGCGTCCACGCCGAGGCCAATGCCATCATCTCCGCCGCCCGCCGCGATACCGTGGGCAGCACCCTCTATCTGGTGGGCCGCGACGCCCGGACAGGTGAACTGTTGCCCAACGCCACCTCCTGCTCCATGTGCCGCCGCCTTGTGATTAACGCCGGCATCGAGAAAGTGGTCATCCGCAACACCGAGACGGAATTCACCGTGGTGGATGTGGAGGACTGGGTGAAGCTGGAGGACGATGTCCCCGCTCTGCAATAAAAAACAATTCCATACCAATATACATACCAAATATGCAAAGGAGATACGATACGATGTTGAACGAGAAAAAAATGGAGGCCTATCTGGCCATCCTGGAGGAAGAACTCCTCCTGGCAACCGGGTGTACAGAGCCCATCGCCGTTGCGTACTGTGCTGCCAAGTTGCGCAAGGTGCTGGGCGGAAAACCGGAAGAAGTGCTGGCTGAGGTCAGCGGCAATATCCTCAAGAACGTGAAGTCTGTGGTCGTTCCCAATACTGATGGCCGTCGCGGCATCGACGCTGCCATCGCGGTAGGTATTGTGGCAGGCGACGCCGACGCGGAATTGCAGGTCATTGCCAACGTAACGCAAGAGGATGTGGAGAGCATTCAGGCGTATCTGGACAGCACCCCCATCCGCATCACCTGCCCCGAGACACCCTGTATGCTGGACATCTGCCTCCACGGCAAGCTGGACGGCCATACGGCGACGGTGCGGGTTGCCAACAACCACACCAACATCGTATTGATTAAGAAAGACGACGAAGTCCTGCTGGAAAAGCCCCTCACCGCCAATGCCGAGGACAACCTGCAGGATAAGTCCGTACTGAATGTTCAGGACATCATTACCTTTGCTGAAACCGTACCTCTGGAGAAGATCAAGCCCCTGATCGGCCGCCAGATCGAGAAGAACACCGCCATCGCCAGAGAGGGTCTGGAGAATTCCTGGGGCGCCAACATCGGCTCTACCCTCCTCAAGGGCAGCGACAGTATGGAGACGCAGGCCCGCGCATGGGCTGCCGCAGGCAGCGATGCCCGTATGAACGGCTGCGAGATGCCGGTGGTCATCGTCTCCGGCTCCGGCAATCAGGGTATCACCGCCTCTGTCCCCGTGTGGCGTTACGGTACGCTGATGGGCAAGGACGAGGAGACCATCCTCCGCGCCGTGACCCTCTCCGACCTTATCACCATCCATCAAAAGACCGGTATCGGCCGCCTCAGCGCCTACTGCGGCGCCGTCAGCGCCGGTGTGGGTGCCGGCTGCGGTATCGCGTGGCTCCGCGGTGCCGGTTACGAGGGTATTGCCGCTACGCTGCAGAACGCCGTGGCCATGATCTCCGGCTGCATCTGCGACGGCGCCAAGGCATCCTGTGCCGCCAAGATCGCCATGGGCGTGGAGTGCGGCATTCTGGGCTACAATATGTATCTCTCCGACGATAGCTTCAAGGCCGGACACGGCATCATGGGCGAGGATGTGGAGCACACCATCCGCAACGTGGGTGTGCTGGCCTCGCAGGGTATGCGTGAGACCGACCGCGTGATTTTGAAGATCATGACAGAATAACCGCAAAAAAGAGATAAAAAGACCGCCTGCGGGCGGTCTTTTGTCTCATTTTAGCATTCTTTTTTGAGAAAAAGCCTTGCAATCGGGGAAAAACTATGATAAGATATGCCATGTTAGTAAGAGTTGACTGAGAGTGGACATCGCTGTCCGCTCTTTTTGTTGGGCAAATTTGAACTGTTAAAATTTGCCCGAGAGGTTGAGAAACGAGGGAAACATGAAAAAAGTAACCGAGATCGTATGGGATCTGGCCGCCCCCGTGGCGGAGGAAAACGGCTGCGAACTGTGGGATGTGGAATATGTCCGTGAGGCCGGTCAGTGGTATCTGCGCTTGTATCTGGACAAAGAGGGCGGCATTGATATCCTCGATTGCGAGGCGGTGTCCCGCCGCGTCAGCGACCTGCTGGACGAGGTGGATCCCATCGAGGGCAGCTATATGTTCGAGGTGTCCTCTGCCGGTGCCGAGCGTCCTCTGAAGCGCCCCTCCGATTTTGAGCGCTTTATGGGCTCTGCCGTGCTGGTCAAGACCTACAAGCCTGTCAACGGACGCAAGGAGTTCCCCGGTGTACTGACGGGATATGATAACGGTGCTGTCACCGTGGAGTGCGGCGGCGAGACGCTGAAATTTGAAAAATCCGACATGGCGCTGGTGCGTCTGCGTGTTGAGTTTTAAGTTGTAATCATTGGAATACAATAAGGAGTATGGAATTATGAAGTGTGAAGAGATCTTTGTGGCTCTGGCGATGCTGGAAAAAGAGCGCGGCATTCCCCAGACCTTTATGATGGGCAAGATCATTCAGGCCCTGACCACTGCTTATAAGCGCGACCATGAGGGCGTGGAGAATGTCATCGTGGATGTGGATGAGGAGAAGCAGGAACTGAAGATGTTCGTGCAGAAGGAGATCGTGGAAGTGGTGGAGAATCCCGGCACCGAGATCTCTCTGGAGGAGGCCAAGCGCCTCAGCGCCAAGCACGAGCTGGGCGGTATCGTGAACCTGCCCGTGGAGAACGTGGAGTTCGGCCGCATCGCCGCCGGCAACGGTAAGCAGGTCATCATTCAGGGTCTGCGCGAGGCCGAGCACGGCATGATCTATGACGAGTTCAACTCCAAGCAGCATGAGATCCTCACCGGTACCGTCATGCGCATCGATCCCCGCACCGGCAACGTGGGTCTGAAGATCGGCACCGGCAGCGAGTCTACCGAGGCTGTCCTGACGCTCAACGAGCAGGTGGACGGCGAGACCCTCCGCGAGGGTCAGCTGGTGAAGGTGTATCTGGTTGAGGTGCGCCGCTCCACCCGCGGCCCCCAGGTGCTCATTTCCCGCACCCACCCCGGTCTGGTCAAGCGCCTGTTTGAACTGGAAGTGCCCGAGATCTATGATGGCAGCGTGGAGATCCGCGCCATCGCCCGCGAGGCCGGCAACCGCACCAAGATGGCCGTCTGGTCCGAGGATGAGAACATCGATCCCATCGGCGCCTGTGTCGGCCCCCGCGGCCAGCGTGTCAACGCCATCGTCGAGGAGCTCCGCGGCGAGAAGATCGACATCATCAAGTACAGCGAGGACCCCGCCGAGTTCATTGCCGCCGCCCTTGCCCCCGCCGATGTGGTGGAGGTCATGCTGGGCAGCGAGGGCAAGGTCTGCCGCGTCATCGTTCCCGATGACCAGCTGAGCCTCGCCATCGGCAAGGAGGGTCAGAATGCCCGTCTGGCAGCCCGCCTGACCGGCTATAAGATCGATATCAAGCCCGCCTCCTACAGCGAGGAAGGCTGAGGATAACACAAGGAGGTGGCCGATATGGCTGTCAAGCCCCGTAAGATCCCGCAGCGGCAATGTGTCGGCTGCCGGACCATGAAGGATAAGAAAGAACTGCTGCGTGTGGTACGCACCCCCGAGGGGGAGATCGTGCTGGACGGTAGCGGTAAGAAGTCCGGCCGCGGCGCCTATGTGTGCCACGACGGCGAGTGTTTGAAAAAAGCCCGCAAGAGCCGTGCCTTGGAGCGCGCTTTTGAAATGGCGATCCCCGAGACGGTATACGACGCGCTGGAGCAGCAGATGGAAAGCGGTGATCTGTGATGGACAATATCCTTTCTATGTTGGGTCTGGCCCATCGCGCCGGCCGCGTGGAGATCGGTGAAGAGCCGGTGGGCGGCGCTGCCCGCGCCAAGAAGGCCCGCGTCATTTTCGTGGCGCAGGATGCCGGTCCCTCTTCCCAGCGCCGCGCGTTTTCCTTCGCGCAAGCAGGCGCCTGCCTTTGTCTGACGGTTCCGGCAGACAAGGATGCGCTGGGCAGCGCCTTGGGCCGCAGCAGTGTGGCCATGTGCGCGGTGACAGATATCGGCTTTGCCGAGGCCCTGGTGAAGAAACTGGCGGCAAAGGACGAGAAGTTCGTCCCCGCTGCCGAGGCGCTGGCGGTGAAAGCCAAGCGCGCCCTGGAGCGCAAGCGCGAACAGGCCCGCCACGAGAAAAACGTGCGCAGCGGCAAAACACGGACGAAGAAACAGTAATAACGGGTGCGGTAACGCATCCCATCACACAGATGGAGGTGGCTTTATTTGGCTAGCGTAGCAAATAAGTACAGAGTGCATGAGGTGGCGAAGGATTTCAATGTCGCCACGAAGGACGTAACGGAGATCTTGACCAAGTATGCCGAGACCCCCAAGAATCATATGCAGGTTTTGGAAGACCGCGAACTGTCTCTGGTGTTTGAGTATCTGACTCAGCACAACCAGATCTCCAGCATTGCCACGGTGTTTGCCGAGGGTGCCAAGGTTGAGGAGAAGAAGGCAGAGACCAAGAAGGTCGAGAATACCCAGAAGCAGGGTAATAAGCCCGCCCAGCAGGGTGGCAATGTGCAGAAGCAGCCCAACGCTCCTCAGGGCCAGAAGAAGCCCGAGGGCGCTGTCGCTGTCCAGCAGCCCGTGTCCCGTGTGCCTCAGAAGCAGGTGGTGGACACCCGTAAGGCCACCAATGTGAACATGGCCAAGTACGATGAGAAGCTGCAGGACATGGCCGAGAGCCGTCAGGGCGGCCGTCGCGGTGCCGATCAGTTCCAGAACAAGGAGAAGTTCCGCAACACCAAGCAGCGCCAGAACGGCCCCCAGAGCAACAAGCGCCGTCAGGAAGAGGCCGACCGTCTGCGTAAGCCGCGCCTTGAGGTCATCAAGAACACCCCCGTTACCGTGCAGATCCCCGATGAGATCTCCGTTGGCGAGCTGGCCAGCCGCATGAAGAAGACCGGCGCCGAGGTGGTCAAGTGCCTGATGAAGAACGGCATTATGGCAGCCCTGAGCCAGATGATCGACTTCGATACCGCCGCCATTATTGCCGAGGAAATGGGTTGCAAGGTGGAGAAGGAAGTGGTCATCACCATCGAGGAGAAGCTCATCGACGACCATCAGGACGCCGAGGAGGATCTGCTGCCCCGCGCTCCCGTTGTGGTAGTTATGGGTCACGTTGACCACGGTAAGACCAGCCTGCTGGACTATATCCGCAACGCCCACGTTGCCTCCGGCGAGGCCGGCGGCATCACCCAGCACATCGGTGCTTATCAGGTGGAGATCAACGGCAAGCCCATCACCTTCCTGGATACCCCCGGCCACGAGGCCTTTACCTCCATGCGCGCCCGCGGCGC
>JAFYVA010000045.1 GCA_017549325.1 Oscillospiraceae bacterium | reverse complement strand
GTAAAAAGAGAAAGGAGAGGCTATGCCGGAGTTCAAAGTCGTATCGGAATACCGTCCTGCCGGCGATCAGCCTCAGGCCATTGCCGCTCTGGCTGAGGGTGTGGAAAATGGCCTCCGTGAGCAGGTGCTCATGGGTGTTACCGGCTCGGGCAAGACCTACACCATGGCCAAGGTCATCGAGCGTGTGCAGCGCCCCACGCTGGTGCTGGCCCACAACAAGACGCTGGCTGCCCAGCTGTGCGAGGAGTTCCGCGAGTTTTTCCCCGACAATGCGGTGGAGTATTTCGTATCCTATTACGATTACTATCAGCCCGAGGCCTATATTCCGCACACCGATACCTACATTGAGAAAGATGCCTCTACCAACGATGAAATCGACCGCCTGCGGCTCAGTGCCACCTGTGCGCTGCTGGAGCGGCGGGATGTGATCGTGGTGGCCTCCGTCAGCTGCATTTACGGCCTCGGTGAGCCGGACGATTTCCAGAAGATGATGATCTCTTTGCGTCCGGGTCAGACGATGGAGCGTGACGAGCTGCTGCGCCGCCTGGTGGAAGACCGCTACGAGCGCAACGATGTGGCCTTCGGCCGCAATATGTTCCGCGTTCGCGGCGATACGGTGGAGATCTATCCGGCCTATTATAAGGACCGGGCCGTCCGTGTGGAATTCTTCGGTGACGAGATCGACCGCATCACCGAGTTCCATCCCGTAACGGGCAATGCCATCCGCACCCTGCAGCACGTGGCGGTGTACCCTGCCAGCCACTATGTAACACCCAAGGACAAGATGGATACGGCGCTGGGCGTCATCCGTCAGGAGCTGGACGAGCAGCTCCGGTATTTTGAGGAGAACGATATGCTGCTGGAGGCACAGCGCCTGCGCCAGCGTACGGAATACGACATGGAGATGATGCAGTCGCTGGGCTATTGCTCCGGCATTGAGAACTATTCCCGCATCATCGGCAACCGGCCCGTGGGTTCGGCTCCTATGACGCTGCTGGATTTCTTCCCCGACGACTTTTTGCTGTTGGTGGATGAGAGTCATGTGACGCTGCCGCAGGTGCGGGCCATGTATAACGGCGACCGCGCCCGCAAGGAAAATCTGGTGCGCTACGGCTTCCGCCTGCCCTGTGCCTTTGATAACCGCCCGTTGAAGTTCGAGGAGTTCGATGCCCGCGTGGGTCAGGCCATCTACGTCTCCGCTACCCCCGGCGAGTACGAGCGCAGCCGCGCCGACAATCTGGTGGAGCAGGTCATCCGCCCCACGGGACTGCTCGATCCCCGCGTGGAGGTGCGTCCCGTGGAAGGGCAGATCGACGATCTCTGCGCCGAGATCCGCCACTGCGCCCAGCGCAACGAGCGCGTGCTGGTGACGACGCTGACCAAGCGCATGGCTGAGGATCTGACGGAGCATTTCCGTCAAAGCGGTATCCGCGTGCGGTATATGCACTCGGATGTGGCGGCGCTGGAGCGCATGGAGATCATCCGTGATCTGCGTCTGGGTGAGTTCGATGTACTGGTGGGCATCAACCTGCTCCGCGAGGGCCTTGACCTGCCCGAGGTGTCGCTGGTGGCCATCCTCGATGCCGATAAGGAGGGCTTCCTCCGCAGCGAGACAAGCCTTATTCAGACCATCGGCCGTGCCGCAAGAAATGCTGAGGGACTGGTCATCCTCTACGCCGATACCGTTACCGACTCCATGCGCCGCGCTATGGAGGAGACGGAGCGCCGCCGCCGCCTGCAGCACGCTTTCAACGAAGAACACGGCATCGTCCCGCAGACCATCCGCAAGAGTGTCCGCGAGATGGTGGAGATCGGCCGCACGGCGGAGGAGGCCTCGGCCATGAGCCGCAAGAAGCTCAGCCGTGCCGAACGGATGGAGACCATTGCCCGCTTGGAGAAGGAGATGAAGGCCGCCTCCAAGATGCTGGAGTTCGAATACGCGGCACTGCTGCGTGACCAGATCATAGAACTACGAAAAGAGACAGAAAAATGAGTAAACGACTTGCCTATATCTATGTCATCCTCGGCGCGGCTTGCTGGGGCTTTATCGGTGTGTTCAACCGTATGCTGGCTGCCCAGGGCGTCGGCGTGTGGAACCGCGTGACCATCCGCAATTTTTTGGCGCTGGCGGTGCTGACGGTGGTGTTTGCGTGTTGTAAGCGCAGCGTGTTTGTCATCAGGCTGCGCCATGTACCCATCTTTTTGGGGGCGGGCCTGTTGAGCGTACTGGGCCTTGCTATCACGTATTTCAACTGTCAGATGCACTGCTCGCTGGCGGTGGCAGGCATCCTGCTGTATCTGGCACCGTCCTTTGTGGTGCTGATGAGCGCTGCGCTGTGGAAAGCGCCCATCACCAAGCGGAAGATCGCCGCGCTGGCGCTCTCGTTTTTGGGCTGTGCGCTGGTGAGCGGTATTATGAGCGGCGCGCTGACGGTGTCGGCCACCGGCCTGCTGCTGGGCATCGGTGCCGGTTTCTGCTACGCTACCTATACCATCTTTGCCCATTACGGCCTCAAGCATTACGATACGTTCACCATGACCTACTGGACGTTCTTTTTTGCCGGCATCGGTTCGCTGCTCTTCCTTGACTGGGGAGTGCTGGCACCGACGCTGTCCCGCGGCATCGCCTGGGTGGGCATCGCGGGATTGGTGTTGGTCAGTACGGTGCTGCCGTATCTGTTCTATACCAAGGGCCTTGAGGTGGTGGAGAGCGGCAAGGCCTCCATCATCGCCAACGTCGAGCCGGTGGCGGCGGCACTGACGGGTATCGTATTCTACCGCGAACTGATGGATATCTGGACGGTGCTGGGCATCGTCTGCGTTCTGTTCGGCGTGGTGCTGCTGGCAAAAGAATAATTTGTTCGGAGGCGGTTATATGGCAAAAGTGAAAGAGGAAAAGACCAATGTGATGCGCACACTGGAGCAAAAACAGATCCCCTATACCGCCCACACCTACCCCAGCGACGGCGGTGCCATGGACGGTGTGTCCGTGGCGGCCTATCTGGGGCAGGATCCCGAGACGGTGTTCAAAACGCTGGTGGCCAAGGGTGCTTCGGGACAGTACTATGTCTTTGACATCCCCGTGGCCGAGAGCCTCGATTTGAAAAAGGCGGCCAAGGCGGTGGGGGAGAAGTCCATTGCCATGCTGCCCCAGAAAGAACTGTTGCCCCTGACGGGCTATGTCCACGGCGGCTGCAGCCCTGTGGGCATGAAGAAGCTGTTTCCCACCGTGTTCCACGAGACGGCGGAGATCCTCGATACCATCATGGTCTCCGCGGGTAAGATCGGCTTTCAGGTGGAGTGCAAGCCTGAAGCCCTCATGGAGCTGGTGAACGCCGCCACGGCGGATATTATCGTTGACTAAGTAAGGATGTAACCATGCAGAAAGAAATTTTTGTAAAGGGTGCGCGGGAGAACAACCTGCAGAATATCGATGTGGCCATCCCCCGCGACAAGCTGGTAGTGCTGACGGGCCTCAGCGGCAGCGGTAAGTCGTCGCTGGCCTTCGACACCATCTACGCCGAGGGACAGCGCCGCTATGTGGAGTCCCTCAGCTCTTATGCCCGTATGTTCCTGGGCCAGATGGACAAGCCCGATGTGGACTACATCGAGGGTCTCAGCCCCGCCATCTCCATCGATCAGAAAACCACCTCCCGCAACCCTCGCTCCACCGTGGGCACGGTGACGGAGATCTATGACTATATGCGCCTGTTGTGGGCGCGGGTAGGTACGCCCCACTGTCCCAAGTGCGGCAAGGAGATCCGTCAGCAGACCATCGACCAGATCATCGACCGCATTATGGCTCTGCCCGAGGGCACCCGTATTCAGGTGATGGCCCCCGTGGTGCGCGGCCGCAAGGGCGAGCATGGCAAGGTCTTTGCCGATGCCCACCGCAGCGGCTATGTCCGTGTCCGTGTGGACGGCCAGATGTATGAGCTGGACGAGGAGATCACGCTGGCCAAAAACATCAAGCACCACATCGACATCGTGGTGGACCGCCTCATCGTCCGCGAGGATATTGCCAGCCGCCTGACCGACAGCGTGGAGACGGCCTCCCACCTGACGGGTGGTCTGGTCAGCATCAACCTGGTGCGGGAGGAAGAGGACATTCACTTCTCCCAGAACTACGCCTGCGACGATTGCGGCGTGTCCATCGAAGAGCTGGCACCGCGCCTGTTCTCCTTCAACAACCCCTTCGGCGCCTGCCCCACCTGTACGGGTCTGGGCATGCAGCAGAAGGTTGACCCCGCGCTGGTGATCGGGGACGAGACGAAATCGATCCTCGACGGCGCTGTGGTGGCCTCGGGCTGGAACTCCATCCGCTCCGACGGCATCTCCCGTATGTACTTCGACGCCTTGGCCAAGAAGTACAATTTCTCCCTCCGCACCCCCTATGTCCAGCTGCCCGAGGCGGTGAAGGATGTGATCCTCTACGGTACGAAGGGCGAAAAGCTGACGCTGGAGTACGATCAGCCCCGCGGAAAGGGCGTCCTCCATCAGGCGTTTGAGGGCATCGCCAACAATCTGGAGCGCCGCTTCCGCGAGACCCAGTCCGATGCCAGCAAGAAGGAGATCGAGGCCTATATGTCCGAGTGCCCCTGCCCCACCTGTAACGGACGGCGGCTGCGGAACGAGGCGCTGGCCGTCACCGTGGGCGATAAGTCCATCTTTGATGTGACCACCCTGTCGGTGGACGAGGAGATCGCCTTTTTCGACACGCTGGAGCTCACCGAGCAGCAGCAGATGATCGCATCGCAGATCTTGAAAGAGATCGGCACCCGTCTGCGCTTTTTGCAGTCGGTGGGACTGAGCTATCTCACCCTGAGCCGCTCCAGCGGTACGCTGTCGGGCGGCGAGAGCCAGCGTATCCGTCTGGCCACCCAGATCGGCAGCAGCTTGATGGGCGTGCTCTATATTCTGGACGAGCCATCCATCGGCCTGCATCAGCGGGATAACGACAAGCTTCTGGCCACGCTGCGCCGTCTGCGCGATCTGGGCAACACCCTTATCGTGGTGGAGCACGACGAGGATACCCAGCGACAGGCGGATTATCTCATCGACATCGGCCCCGGCGCAGGAGCGCTGGGTGGCCGCGTGGTGGCCGCCGGTACGCCGGAGGAGGTCATGGCCAACCCCGACAGCCTGACGGGTCAGTATCTCAGCGGCAAAAAGAAGATCGAGGTGCCCGCCATCCGCCGCGTCGGCAACGGCAAGTATCTGACCGTTCGGGGCGCGCGGGAGAACAATCTGCAGAATGTGGATGCCTCTGTTCCGCTGGGCACCCTTACCTGTGTCACTGGCGTTTCCGGAAGCGGTAAGTCCTCGCTGGTGAACGAGATCATTTTCAAAAAGCTGGGTGCAGACCTGAACCGCATGAAAACCTTCGCCGGCAAGCACGATGCCATCGAGGGTGAGGAGCATCTGGACAAGGTCATCGCCATCGACCAGAGTCCCATCGGCCGTACGCCCCGCTCCAATCCCGCCACCTATACGGGGGTATTCAACGATATCCGCGATCTGTTCACCTCGCTGCCTGAGGCGAAGCAGCGCGGCTACGGCCCGGGCCGCTTCTCCTTCAACACCAAGGGTGGCCGCTGCGAGGCCTGCTGCGGCGACGGTGTACTGAAGATCGAGATGCACTTCCTTGCCGATGTGTACGTCCCCTGCGAGGTCTGCCACGGCAAGCGGTATAACCGCGAGACGCTGGAAGTGAAATATAAGGGCAAGTCCATCTCAGATGTGCTGGACATGACGGTGGACGAGGCACTTCCTTTCTTCTCTGCCATTCCCAAGATCGCCAAGCGCCTTCAGACGCTGGCGGATGTAGGTCTGGGATATGTCCGTCTGGGTCAGTCCTCCACCACCCTCTCGGGCGGTGAAGCCCAGCGCGTGAAGCTGGCCACGGAGCTGTCCAAGCGCTCCACGGGCAAGACCATTTATATTCTCGACGAGCCCACCACGGGCCTCCACACCGACGATGTGAAAAAGCTGCTCTCTGTGCTGCAGCGGTTGGTGGATGCGGGCAACACGGTGCTGGTCATCGAGCACAATCTGGATGTGATCAAGTGCGCCGACTACCTCATCGACCTCGGTCCCGAGGGCGGCAGCGGCGGCGGTCGCATCATCGCAGTGGGCACCCCCGAAGAGGTGGCCGCTGTGGAGGGCTCCTACACGGGCCAATATCTCAAACGAGTACTGTAATGTTGTTTTGAAAGGAGGGGATGGGCGATGACCGGACACAGCACTGTAGAAGGCAGTGTGCAGAATGTGGTGTTCCGCAACGAGGAAAACGGATATACGGTTTTGTCACTGCTGACCGATCTGGGTGAGCTGGTGACGGTGGTGGGCTGCATCCCCTTTGCCGCCGCCGGCGAGAGCATGACCGTTACCGGTACATGGGTGGAGCACGCCACCTATGGCCCACAGCTTTCCGCCGAGACGGTGGATCGCCGTCTGCCCAAGGATGAAGAGGAGATCATGGCCTATCTCTCCTCCGGTGTTCTCAAGGGCGTGGGCCCTGCCACGGCTTCGCGTCTGGTGGAGCGCTTCGGTGCCGACACCCTCCGTGTGATCGAAGAAGAGCCGGAGCGCCTCAGCGCCATCAAGGGTATGACCGCGAAGAAAGCGACCGAAATTTCCTCGGCTTTTCGCGCCCTGACGGGCCTCAAGCGCGTGACGGAGTTTTTGAGCCGCTACGAGCTGCCCGTCTCCATGGCCATGGCGCTGGTGCGTACCTATGGGGAAGAGACGCTGGTGAAACTGCGGGATAATCCCTATCTCCTCGCCCACGAGCGCTTCGGTGTGGAATTCTCCACAGCCGATGAGATCGCCATCTCCATGGGCTTCGACGGGGAGGATGCCTGCCGCGTGGAGGCGGCGGTGCTGTATGAGCTGAGCCACAATATGGGCAACGGCCATGTGTTCCTGCCCCGCAACAAGCTGGTGGCGGCCACCGCGCAGCTCATTGATGTGGGTGCCGAAACGGTGGAAAAGGCCGTGGATGACCTGTGCCGACAGGGGCGCGTTGTCTGCCGCCCCATCGCCAATGTGGAGGGCTGTTATCTGCGCCATATGTATGAGGCCGAGGTCTATGTGGCCGCACGCCTCTGGAGTACCTGCGCCGAGGCGCGGGAGCACTGGGTAGATGCCGACAAGGTCATTGATGAAATTGAAAAAGAGCAGGGGGTTACCTATGCGCCGTTGCAGCGCCGTGCTGTGACGCTGGCGGCGGAGCAGGGTGTGCTGGTGCTGACCGGCGGCCCCGGTACAGGTAAGACTACCGCCGTCCGCGGCATCGTGACCCTCTTTGAACGGATGGGTCTTGCGGTGCAGCTGCTGGCCCCCACGGGCCGCGCCGCCCAGCGGATGGGACAGCTCTGCTCACGGGAGGCCCAGACCATCCACCGCAGCCTCGGCATGAGCTACAACGAACTCAGCGGTGAGGTCACCTTCCGCAAAAATGAAAAAGATACCCTTGTGTGCGATGCGGTGATCGTGGACGAGATGAGCATGGTGGATCTGGAACTGATGGCGGCGCTGCTGCGGGCGCTGAAGCCCGGATGCCGCCTCATCCTGGTGGGCGACAGCGACCAGCTCCCCTCTGTGGGCGCGGGCAATGTGCTGGGTGACCTGCTCAAGAGCGGCGTGATTCCCGCCGTGACGCTGACGGAGATCTTCCGTCAGGCGCAGAACTCGGCCATCATCCGCAACGCCCACGCCGTCAACTGCGGCCGATCCCCGGAACTGCAGAACAATCAAAACGATTTCTTCTTCCTCCGCCGCCGCGCTCCCGAAGCGCTGGTGGAGACGGTGGTGGGCCTGTGCCAGACCCGCCTGCCGGAGAATATGGGCATCCCCGCCGCTGAGATCCAGGTGCTCTCGCCCACCCGCAAGGGCGTGTGCGGTACGGTGAATCTCAACCGCGCCCTGCAGGCGGCGTTGAATCCCCCGTCCTCTTCCAAGAGGCAGAAGATCTGGGGCGATCTGGTACTGCGTGAGGGTGACCGGGTCATGCAGACGAAGAACAACTATGATGTGGTGTGGCAGAGCGCCGACGGCGCCATGGGTGCCGGAATCTTCAACGGGGATGTGGGCATCATCGAGGAGATCGATCCCTCCGGCGAACTGGTGACGGTGCGCTTTGACGAGCGTACCTGCCTCTACACCAACGATATGCTCTCCCAGCTGGAACTGGCCTATGCCATGACGGTACATAAGGCACAGGGCAGTGAGTATCGGGCGGTGGTGCTGGTATCCGCGCCCGTAGCCCCGGCGCTGATGGTGCGGGGAGTACTGTATACCGCCATTACCCGCGCCCGCGAGTTGCTGGTGCTGGTGGGCGACGATGTCACACCCGGCGCCATGGCGGCCGATGACCGCCGTCAGCGCCGCTACAGCGGCCTGCGCCGCAGATTGAAGGAGGCGAGTGAACAGTGAGCTGGCAAGATGTGAATGATGCCATCAACAAGACGATGAGCGGCATGATGGACCTGTTCTTTCCCCGCAAGTGCCCCTTCTGCGGAACACCGACGGGAAAGAAGCTGTTGTGCGACAACTGTGAAAAAACGCTCCCCCGTTGCGATGAGGAACGGACGGTGGGCTCTCTGCGCGTCACGGCTCCGCTGTATTATGAAGACGGTGTCCGTCAGGCGGTACACGATTTGAAATTCCGCAGCATGACCGGCGGCCTCGACTGCTTTGGCCGGATGATGGCCCAGTGCGCCGCCGAGCGATACAGCGGGGAATTCGATGCCATCACATGGGCGCCCATCAGCAAGAAACGATTAAAAAAGCGCGGATTTGACCAGTCGCGTCTGCTCAGTGCCTCCCTCTGCGTGGACTGGCATGTGGCGCCGCTGGAGACGCTGGAAAAGACGGTGGACAATCCGCCCCAATCCGGCATTGACGACAATGCCGCCCGCCGCGCCAATGTGCTGGGCATCTACCGTGCCGTCAACACGGCGGCATTCGAGGGCAAAAGACTGCTGCTCATTGATGACGTGCTCACCACGGGCGCCACTCTCGGAGAGTGTGCCCGCGTGCTGAAAGCGGCGGGTGCAGCGGATGTGGTGTGCCTGACCTTGAGTATGGTGCGCCAGAAATGATGAGCGCTGTCCGTTTCGGGCAGAATATGTAGTGCATAAACTGCAAACAATAGAAACTGACTCTTGCAAATAGGAAAAAGCATCGGTATAATGGTTAATTAGGGAAAAACGGCGTATCTGCCGTATACCATAGGATAAATACAGCGAATTGTAGAGGTGCAATTATGTTTTCTTTGGCGAAAGATATCGGTATCGATCTGGGTACCGCTTCCGTTCTGGTGTATGTAAGGGGCAAAGGCGTTGTCCTCAACGAGCCCTCCGTGGTGGCCATCGATAAGAACACCGGCCGCCTGCTGAAGGTCGGCTCCGAGGCACAGGCCATGCTGGGCCGTACCCCCGGCAATATCGTGGCCATCCGCCCTCTCCGTGAGGGTGTCATTTCCGACTATGACATGACCGAGCGTATGCTCAAGGAGTTCCTCCACAAGGTCACCGGCGGCTTCTCCCTGTTCAAGCCCCGTGTCATCATCTGCGTTCCCTCCGGTATCACCGAGGTGGAAGAGCGCGCCGTGGTGGATGCCGGTATTCAGGCCGGTGCCCGCCGTGTCTACCTCATTGAGGAGCCTGTGGCCGCAGCCATCGGTGCCGGTCTCGATATCGCCAAGCCCGACGGCAACATGGTGGTGGATATCGGCGGCGGTACCACCGACATCGCCGTGATCTCCCTCAGCGGCGTCGTGGAGTCCACCTCTATCAAGGTGGCCGGCGACCAGTTTAATGAGTCCATCGTCAAGTATATGCGCCGTAAGCACAACGTGCTGGTGGGCGAGCGCACCGCCGAGATGATGAAGATTCAGATCGGTTGCGTATTCCCCAAGGAGCAGGAGACGTGCATGGATGTGAAGGGTCGTTGCCTGCTGACGGGTCTGCCCAAGACGCTGAGCGTCACCTCCACCGAGATGCTGGAGGCCTTCGAGGAGCCTGTGGAGCGCGTGTTGGAGGCCATTCACGGCGTACTGGAGCGCACACCTCCCGAGCTGGTGGCCGATATCTCCAACAACGGTATCGTCATGACCGGCGGCGGTTCTCTGGTGGATGGCTTTGATAAGCTGGTCACCGCCCGCACCGGCATCCACACCATCGTGGCTGAGGACGCCGTTTCCTGCGTGGCCGAGGGTACCGGCAAGAGCCTGGACAGCGTGGCTTCCATGACCGACGGTACGGTGAACCTGAGCCGCAGAAAACAGATGAACTAAAAGGTCTGCCTGCCAATAAAGAAAGTGCATAAGTCTGAAACGAAATTGCATTGGGAAAACAGGCACACGATTTGAATTTTGAGAGAAAACATGGTATCCTTTGTACAGGTTATACCAAAAGAAAAAGATGGAGGATTTGTTTATGAAGGTTTTGGGTATCTGCGCCGGTCGTCACGGCGGCAACTCTGAGACTTTGCTGAAGGAAGCGCTGCTGGCTTGCCAGGAGGGCGGCGCCGAGGTCAAGATGATCAACCTGTTCGACTACCACATTGAGCACTGCACCGGCTGCGAGGGCTGCACCGTGCAGATGGGTAAGGTCGAGATGGGTCAGCAGGACAAGTATCACGGCTGCATCCTGAAGGACAAGGACGATATGGATAAGATCGTCAACGAGATGCAGACCTGCCAGGGCGTCATCATCGCCGTTCCCTCTTACGATCTGACCCCCAGCTCCCTGTACCTGAAGTTCGCTCAGCGTTTCCTGGCCTATGAGCTGGCCTTCCGCATCAAGATCGGTGATGTGGCCGAGGATCCCCATACCGTGGCCGGCCTGATCGCCAACGGCGGTTCCTGCCTCGACTGGCAGTCCCTGACTCTGGACGCCATGTCTGCCACCATGTTCACCCAGTCCATGTATGTGGTGGACAAGATGCTGGCCACCCGTAACGGTCTGCCCGGCAACGTTCTGCTGCGTCCCGAGCAGCTGGCCCGTGCTCACAAGATGGGCGAGAACATCATCAAGGCTATCCAGACTCCCGTTGAGGAGCGCGGCTGGCTGGGCGATGAGGGTCACGGTATGTGCCCCAACTGCCACTCCAACCTGATCTACAAGGGCGAGGTCCACTGGGACGGCATCCAGTTCCCCTTCGAGTGCGCTGTCTGCGGCGCCGGCGGCAATCTGGTCAAGGGCGAGGACGGCGAGTTCAAGTTCGAGCTGGCTGAGAACGGCCTGATCCGTAACCGTTATGAGAACGATGCCCGTGCCGAGCATCTCAACGAGATCATCAAGACCCGTATCGACTATCTCAGCCGCAAGCATGAGACTGCCGATCTGGCTAAGCACTATCGCGAGATCAAGTTCCCCGCCATCTAATCGCGAATACATAAGACACAACAGCACCCGACAAATCCTTGTCGGGTGCTGCTTTTTTGAAAAAACAAAGGACCCTGTCTCAGCAGAGACGGGGTCCTTCCACTTGTTAGATGTTAGTTGAGCTGGTTGTCGATGAGCTCGGCCAGTGCCTCCACGGCAGCCTCCTCGTCGGCGCCATCAGCGATGAGGGTGATGGTGGCGCCCTTGACGATGCCCAGGCTCAGAACGCCCAGCAGGCTCTTGGCGTTGACACGGCGCTCCTCTTTCTCGACCCAGATACCGCACTTGTACTCGTTGGCCTTCTGAATGAAATAGGTGGCGGGTCTGGCGTGCAGACCGACTTCGTTATTGACGGTGATTTCCTTAGTATACATGCTCTGCTCTCCTTATATATCACATTTATCGGCACAGCTTGCCGTAAGGATACTATCCATATTATAGCGAACTCTACTCTTTCTTGCAATAGGGCAAACGCACAAATATCATAGCCAAAGGCGAAAAAAGCGTGTGAGTTTTGCTATATTCCACAAAAACGGTGATTATTTGAACTCGACAACCGTAACACCGGCTTCGCCTTCGCCATAATGGCCCAGACGGAAGGATTTTACAGTTTTGGTCTTTTTCAGCAGCTCGTGGACGGATTTGCGCAGTGCGCCGGTGCCCTTGCCGTGGATGATGGTGACGCTGCCCAGCTTCGCCCGGACGGCGGCATCGAGGTAGTTTTCCACCACACTCTCGGCCTCCAGCGTCTCCAGACCGCGGATGTCCAGCTCGGTGGCGGCGCGGGGGGAGAGGTTCAGCTGCACGGCGGCCTGCTTGCGCTGTGAGGCGGCGTTGAGCTTCTTGCGCCGCTCGATCTCCTCGGCAGACTCCACCAGTCGCACCTGACCGGGTTTGACGGTCATCTTCATCTTGCCTGCCTGCAGCAGGAGTGAGCCGTCGGAGTTGACGTTCAGCACCGTGGCGGCGGTACGGACACCGGAGAGCTCCACCATATCGCCTACCGCGATGGGACGGGAGGGCTCTTCCGTGGCCTGCTCCTTTTCACGGACATAGAGGGCGTCGTGTGCCTCGTTCAGACTGCGGCGGATACCGGCCTTGGCCTCATTGAGAGCCTGATGGTTGGCCTGCTTGGCCTGCTGCTTGCGCAGCTCATCCAGTTCGGAGAAGATGCGCTCGGTCTGCATCTGTGCCTGCTGCACGATGCGCCGCGCCTCGGCCTCGCCCTTGGACCGGGCGTTTTCCTTTGCCCGCTCCATCTGCTCGCGGTAGGTGCGGGCCTTGCGGGCGTCCTCTTCCCGTTCGCGCCAGAGGCGGTTGGCCTCGTTCTGTGCCTTCTCCAGACGCTGCCGCTTTTCCTCCAGCTGGGTCAGCACATCCTCAAAGCGCACCGACTCGCTGTCCATCTGCTGCTTGGCCGATTCGATGATCTCCTCACCCAGACCCAGACGGCGGGAGATGGCGAACGCGTTGGACTTACCGGGGATGCCCACCAGCAGACGGTAGGTGGGACGCAGCGTCTGCACATCGAATTCGCAGGAGGCGTTCTCCACGCCTGCGGTGGTCATGGCGAAGGTTTTCAGCTCGGCGTAGTGGGTGGTGGCGGCGATGAGGGCGCCGCGCTGACGGGCGTGCTGAATGATGGCAATGGCCAGTGCCGCACCCTCAATGGGGTCGGTACCGGCACCCAGCTCATCGAAGAGGATGAGTGTATGCTCGTCGGTCTTGTCCATGATCTCCACGATGTTGGACATGTGGGCCGAAAAGGTGGACAGGCTCTGCTCAATGCTCTGCTCGTCGCCCACATCGGCCAGAATGCGGTCAAAAAC
Source organism: Oscillospiraceae bacterium (assembly GCA_017549325.1). Next base: position 17,282 of record JAFYVA010000045.1, on the reverse strand, counting down.
GCGCACCTGCGAGCCGCTGTCGGCGGGGATGTGGAGGCCGCACTGGGCCATCAGGCACAAAAGTCCCAGCGTTTTCAGCGTCACGGTCTTACCGCCGGTGTTGGGGCCGGTGATGACCAGCGTGTCGTAGTCGCTGCCCAGTTCCACCGTGATGGGTACGGCCTTGGCCCGATCCAGCAGGGGATGGCGGGCGCGCTTGAGGGAGATGGCGCCGCGGCGCACCACCTCGGGGCGGCTGGCATCCATCCTGTAGCTGAGCTGGGCGCGGGCGAAGATCACATCCAGATGGACGAGAATATCATAGTCGTAGACGATGGCCTCGCGGGAGGATGCGGCCTCGGCAGAGAGCATCATCAGAATGCGCTCGATCTCCTTTTCTTCGCGGGCCTCCAATTCCTTCAGCTCGTTGTTGGCCTGCACCACGCCCATGGGCTCGATGAAGAGGGTGGCACCGGAGGAGGAGATATCGTGGACGAGACCGGGGAGAGAACTCTTGTACTCCGCCTTCACGGGCACTACGAAGCGTCCGTCGCGCTGGGTGATGAGCGCTTCCTGCAGCACCTTGGCATAGGAGGGGGAGGAGATGATCTTCTGCAGGATCTGGCGGCCCTTGGAGGCGGCGATGCGCATCTTGCGGCGAATGTCGGTCAGCTCGGCGCTGGCGCTGTCGGCAATGCTCTCCTCGTCGAGGATGGCACCGTGGATCTTATCCTCCAGATAGCGGTTGGTGTGGATGGCGGAGAAGAGACGGTCGATGACGGTGGGCTCGCCCTTGCGCTCGGCATCGTAGTCACGAACGCGGCGGGCAGCCGTCAGTACGCCGGCGATATCCAGCAGCTCGCGGGTGTTCAGCATACCGCCCTGATCGGCTCGCTGCAGTGCGGCGGATACATCCTTGACACCGGCGAAATTGGGGGCGCCGTGGAGCTGCATCCGCTCCTTGGCGGCGTCTGTCTCGTTCAGCAGACGCACCACATCATCTTTATCGGTGGCGGGAAAGGCGTGGCGGCACTTGTTCCGCGCCGCCTCGGAGACGGCGCAGGCGGAGAGCTGCTCCAATACGGTGGGCAGTTCCAGTGTGCGGATCGATTTTTCAAACAGTTGGCTCATGGTATGATTTCCTCAGCGGGCAGGATGCCCTTATAGTAGTCCAGTGTGCGGAAGGTGCGCTCCAGCTGCGCACTGCAGAAGGTTTCGCCTGCGCGGTCAAGAAGCTGCAGCGCCCCGTCGGGGACGGTGAAGCTGTAGAGCCGCTTGGGCGGGCAGAGCAGGATGTGGCGCAGTGCGGCCAAGCCGCTCTGACTTAACGGGATGCTCAACCCGGTCGTGGCGGGGCAGTCGCCGCAGCGGATGATGCCCTCGTGGACATCCAGCATGGGGTGCTCGGGGCTTTCACAGCCGCAGACGGCGCAGCCGTCGATGAGAGGGGCAAACCCTGCGGCGGAGAGAAAGCGCCATGTGAAGGCGGCCTTTACCAGGCGCGGGGGCTTTTTCAGCGTGCCGAGAGCGTACAGCGCGTTGAGAAGGAGGGACAGCATCTCCGATGCCTCCCACTGCTCGCGGCACACCGACTCGGTCAGTTCGGCAAAATAGGAGGCCAGTGCCAGACGCTCGAAGTCGCTGCGTACACCGTCAAAGAGCTCCAGCGTGGAGGCCTCGTTGAGATAGCACCACTCCCCCTTGCGGGTGACGGTCAGCTCGCTGTAGGCCAGAAACTGGCAGGCGGCGCTGTAACGGCTGCGGCGGCTGCGGGCCCCCTTGGCGATGACGCTCACAATACCGTCGGCCGTCAGCACCGTCAGGATATAGTCCGATTCTTTTGTGGCCGTCTGCCGCAGGACAAGACCTGCAGTGACGAATTTGCCGCTGTCCATCCCTTAGTCCTCGTAACCCTGAGAACGGATGAAGTGGGCGTTGTCGCGCCAGTTCTCCTTCACCTTCACCCAGGTCTCCATGTACACCTTCGTGCCCATGAACTTCTCGATGTCGCGGCGGGCAAGGGTGGAGATGTGCTTGATCATCTCGCCGTTCTTACCGATGATGATGCCCTTGTGGCTCTTCTTCTCGCAGTAGATGGTCACATCCAGATCGATGATGCCCGTGTCCACACGCTCGGTAAAGCGGGTCACCTCCACGGCGGTACCGTGGGGGATCTCCTTATCGAGGCAGTGGAGCATCTTTTCGCGGACCATCTCGGCGCAGACCTGTGCGTCGGCCTGATCGGTGGTCATGCCGTCGGGGAAGAGCTGGGGACCCTCCTGTGCGTACTTCTCCAGCTGACGCAGGAGCTCCTCCAGACCGTCACCCGTGCGGGCGGAGAGGGGGATGATGGCGTCGAAACCGTCGTACTCGGCGCTATAGGCGGCAATGACCTCCAGCAGGGCAGACTTGTCGGCCACGGTGTCCACTTTATTGATACACAAAATCGCAGGGAGATTTTCCTCGCGGATGCGCTGCAGGAGGATGCGCTCGGGTTCGCCCACGTGGGCGATAGGCTCCACCAGCAGCAGGGCGGCCTCCACGGAGGACAGGCTCTCCCGCACCACCTTCACCATATAGTCACCCAGACGGGACTTGGGCTTGTGCAGACCAGGGGTATCCAGCAGCACGAACTGGGTGTTGTCCCGATTGACCACGCCATAAATGCGGTTGCGGGTGGTCTGGGGCTTTTTGGACACGATGGCGATCTTCTCGCCCACCAGTGCGTTGGTGAGGCTGGACTTACCCACATTGGGGCGGCCGCAGACGGTGATCATAGCGGTTTTGGTAATGTTGTTCATAGGTGATCCTCAACTTTCTTTCATTTGAGCAATTTTCTCGTGTGCATATCACACCATTTTACAGTATAGCCCTTCTCTATGGGAATGTCTACGGGAAATTTCGGCGGGGAGTTGACTTTTTTTGCTCGTTGCCTATACTGAGAAGTGACTTTATTTTTACATCGGGAGGACAGAGACCATGGAGCAGCTGACCTTTATTCTGGAGCTGTTTGGCACAGTGGCCTTTGCCATCAGCGGCGCCACCACCGCCATACGGAAAAATATGGATATTCTGGGCGTGTGCGTACTGGGTCTTGTGACGGCCATCGGCGGCGGCATTACCCGCGATATTCTGCTGGGAGCGCTGCCTCCTGCGGCGTTCATCAACCCCGTGTATCTCTATGTGGGACTTGCCACGGCGCTGGTGATGTTTGTGCCTGCTGTGCGCCGCGCCCTGTTTGCCAACCACCGCGTCTTTGATCTGCTGCTGCTCCTCAGCGATTCGGTGGGTCTTGGCATCTTCACCGTGGTGGGCGTGGGTGTGACCGTGTCGGCCGGCCATGGGGAGAATATGCTCCTGTGCGTCTTTCTGGGCGTGCTGACGGGTGTGGGCGGCGGCGTGATCCGCGATGTGCTGGCAGGGGACGTACCCTATATCTTCATCAAGCATATCTACGCCCTCGCTGCGGCGGCCGGTGCCGTTGCCTGCTGCATCTGCGTGCGTCTGGCCGATATCGGCTGGGGCTATATCGTGGGTTTTGCGGTGGTGTTCGTACTGCGTCTGTGCGCCGCCCATTTCCGCTGGGATCTGCCCAAGGCGCGGAATGTGGAAGAGGATACAAAATAAAAACGAAAACGGGTCTGCTTCCTCGGCAGACCCGTTTTTCTTATACCTGTTTTGTTCGGAACATCTCCATCATCTCGGCGGTGAGGCTGGCCTCGTTCTTGCGGGGCGGGATCTCGTGGCGGGAGAGCCAGTGGGCCTCCTTCAGCTCTGCGGTATCCAGCGTGACCGCGTCGTCGCCGTCCAGTTCGCAGTAGAAGCCGCACAGCAGCGTGTCTGTGAAGGACCAGGGCTGATTTTTATAGTAGCGCAGGTTCTTCACCTTCAGCCCCACTTCCTCCATCACCTCGCGGCGGACGGTGTCCTCCAGCGTTTCGCCGATCTCCACGAATCCTGCGATCAGTGCCCAGCCGCGGAAGGGACGGTCGGCATAGCGGGTCACCAGCAGCTTATCGCCGTTGGTGACGGCCACGATGACGGCGGGGCAGATCTTGGGATACTCGGTGAGCCCGCAATCGGGGCAGACCATGGCCCGCTCAACGGAACTGGGTTCCATTTTCGCACCGCAGCGCCCGCAGTAGACGCGTGTGGCGTACCAGCGGTGGAGCTGGGCACCCGTAATGGCGGCGAAGGCCACCTCCTGCGGGCGGACAGAGCGCAGTTCCATATAGGGCACATAGCGGCAGCCCTCGGGAGCATCCGCAGGTACATCCGTCACCATGAAGCAGTCTGTGCCATCCAGCTCAAAGAGATGGCGGCTTTCGCAAAGGGGGATCTGCTCGCCGAAGCGGGGCAGGGCGTATTCCTCGCCGCAGACGTTCAGCAGCACTTCGCCCTTGCGGTAGCACAGGGCGATGTCGCCTTCGGCGGCGGGGCGCGTATCATAGCGGCGGTCAAAGCGATGAGGGGCAATATCCTGAATCATGGCAAACGCCTCCTTGCAGTGCGGTGATTTTCTCCATTATAGCCCCCGCGGCGACAAAAAGCAACCTTGCACGCAGTATGAGAGGCGTGGTATACTGCACATAAGAAACGGGAAAAGGAGATGAGGGAGGATGACACGGCAGGAACTGCTGGAAAAGGCAGAGAGCTTGCCCCTGCTGCCCGGAGTCTATCTTATGATGGACAAGACGGGGCTTGTGATCTATGTGGGAAAGGCCAAGAAACTGAAGAACCGCGTCAGCCAGTATTTCCAGCCGGGCACGCGCCACAATGAAAAGACCCGCATGATGGTCTCGCAGGTGGAGAAGTTCGATACCATCGTGGTGCGCTCGGAGTTCGAGGCGCTCATTTTGGAAAACTCCCTCATCAAGCGCCATCAGCCCCGCTTCAACATCCTGCTGAAGGACGATAAGGGCTACCCCTTCGTCCGCATGGACAGGAACGAGGAATATCCCCGCTTCACCTTCGTCAGCAAGGCGGCTGAGGACGGTGCGGCTTACTTCGGCCCCTTCGGCGGGCGGCACGAGACGCGGCAGGCGCTGCAGGCGGTGTCGGCTGCCCTGAAGCTGCCCACCTGCTCCCGCCACTTTCCCCGCGATATTGGCAAGGAGCGGCCCTGCCTCAACTTCCATATCGGCAAGTGCGATGGATTTTGCCGCCCGGACGGCCCCGGCGGTGCGGAATACCGCCGCCGTATGGAGCAGGCTGTGGACCTGTTCTCCGGCAAGCTGCGGCAGGTAACGGCCACCCTGCAGCAGGAGATGGAGCAGGCGGCGGAGGCCATGGAATTTGAAAAAGCTGCCGCTCTTCGCGACCGCATCCGCGCTCTGACGGTGCTGAGCAAGCAGCAGCAGGTGATCGCCTCCCGCTGCGCCGATACCGATGTGTGGGGCGTGTACAGCGGCGCGGCCAAGTGCGGCGCAGCGGTGCTCCACATTGAGGACGGCGACCTGCTGGGCCGCGAGGTGGAGGTGTTCTCCACTGCCGCCGACACCGAGGAGAGCGATATCCTCTCGGCGGTGCTGAGCCAGTACTATCTGCGCCGCGATGCGCTGCCTCGGGAAATTTTGCTGCCCTGTGACTTCGAGGGCTTTGAGGCGCTGGAGCAGGCCCTCTCGGAGCGTGTGGGGCGAAAAGTGCGCCTCCATGTGCCCCGGCGCGGCGAGCGCTCCCATCTGGTGGACATGGCGCGGCAAAACGCCCGCGAGGAGGTGGAGCGCATCACCACCGAGTCCGAGCGCGTCAACCGTACGCTGGCGGATTTGCAGAAGCTGGCCTTCCTTCCCGACCTGCCCCGCCGTATAGAGAGCTACGATATCTCCCATCTGGGCGGCGAGGACACGGTGGCCTCCATGGTCGTCTTTGTGGATGGCAAACCCTTAAAGCGGGATTACCGCAAGTTTGCCGTGGAGACGGCGTCAGGCGGCGATGACTACGGCGCTATGTATGAGGTTCTCCTGCGGCGATTGAGTCACGCCGAGGATGAGAAGTTCCCGCCCCTGCCCGATGTGCTGCTCATTGACGGCGGCGCAGGTCAGGTACACGCGGTGCTGGCAGCCCAGCAGGAACTGGGCATATCCGTCCCCACTCTGGGTATGGTGAAGGACGACAAGCATCGCACCCGCGCACTGGTGACGGAAGAGGGTGCGGAGTTAGGCATTGCCCAGTCGCCCCACATCTTCGCCCTCATCGGCCGCATACAGGAGGAGACCCACCGATTTGCCCTGACATTCCAACAGCAGAAGCGGAAAAAGCGTACCTTCCGCAGCCGTCTGGACGGCGTGACAGGTCTGGGGCCTGAGCGGAAGAAGGCGCTGATGAAACACTTTGGCACCGTCCGCGCCATTGAAGCTGCCACGGAAGCGGAACTGGCGCAGGTGCTGCCCGCCACGGTGGCCAATACCCTGTGGAAACACCTGCATGAGAAATAGACGGCAAGACCTGTTCAACCGAACAGGTCTTGTTTTTTTAGATGAAAGGATAGGCACACCAGGCCAGTGCGGCGGAGAGGAGTCCCTGGAGCGCCTTGCCTGCCAGATAGGGGCGCAGGGACAGGTCGGTGTCCGACAGCACTGCCGCCGTCTGCGCGTGGACGGCGACGCCGCCCCAGCCCAGCAGCGCCGCAGCGGCGGTAAAGCCGAGACGATCGTTTGCAAGATTGGTCACGCCAACCGTCAGCTCCAAAACACCTGCCAAAAGGGGTGGTACGGGGCCGAACACCGTGGCGAGGAGCGCCATGGCCACGGAGAAGAATACCACGAAGGCACTGAGGCGCAGCATCGTCTCTGCCGCGCCTGTCACGGCGGAGAGAAACGCGCCGACGAGTGAACGCTGCGGGACATCCTGCACTGCTGCTTCGCACTTTCTGCGGTGAAAAAGGAAAAACAGTGCCAGCGCTGTGGCAAGGTGGATGCCCCACAGCACCAATCCTGAGGAGGCGCTTTGAAACACATTCTGCCCCACCACCGTGAGAATAAAGGCGGGGCCGGCGTTGTTGCAGCACATCAGGAGGGATTCGGCCTCCTTCTTTGTCAGAAGTCCCGCGCGATAGGCCTCGCCCGCTGTCCGTCCACCCAGAGGATACCCGCCCAGTGCACCGAGAAAGAACACGGCTGCCGCGGTGGGGATCCTCCCGTGCCGCAGCGTGTGGAACAGTCCCGCGTTTACCGCGAAGCTCACCGCCACGAAGAAGGGGAACAGGGCCGGAAGCAGCGAGGCGGCACAGAGCCGCAGGCCGGAGCGCACTGCCTCGGCGGCCTGCGCGGAGCGAAGCAGCAGCAGTGCCATCACTGCCGCCGTAGGGAGAAAGATCAGAAAGCTGCGCCATTGTCGTACCATCACTGTCACCTCGGCTCTACCGTATGCCCTTCGGGCGCAAGTTTTGCCTGATATGTGCATAGAGTTGAGAGGAAAAGGAGGGGAGGACCATGGAGGAGCGAGGCCGGCGATTGCTGCACCGTGCGGTGGAGGTGAGCGACAAACTGGATCTGCCTGCGGTGCTGGCACCCAATCTGCCGCGGATGGAATTGATGGGGACCTATTCGTTCTATATGGACCGCCACCGCGGCGTACTGGGCTATTCCACCGAGGCGGTGGACATCAACGGCGGATCGGTCATCGTGCGCCTGACGGGGAACAACCTGCAGCTGCAGGCCATGACGGACGAGGAACTGCGTATTACGGGACATATCGAGAAGGTCGAGTTGGTGGAGTAGGGAGATGTATCGGAAAAGTGTCAATTATCTGCGTGGTGAGGCGCAGGTGCGCTGCCGCAGCGTCACACCCGAGCGGGTACTGAATCTGTGCTCGGCCCACAGTATCCCCTTTTGGAATGTCTCGTGGGAGGACGAGTACACATTCTGCTTCCACACGACCTCCGGAGGTCTGCGCCGTCTCCGCGCCGTCACAGAGGAGGGGACGGTAGAGCTGGAGGTGCTCTCGCGAATGGGGGCGCCGATCATGCTGCGCCGATTGCGTAAGCGCTATGTGCTTCTGGCTGCGGTCGTGCTGGCGCTGCTGTGGCTGTGGGTGGGGTCATCGGTGATCCTCTCTTTCTCCGTCAGCGGCAACGAGCGGGTGTCGGAAGAGGAGATCCTCCGCACGCTGGCGCACCACGGCGTGGACATCGGCACGCGAGCCCTGTCCATCGATCAGGAGTCGCTGCGCAATCATGTGCTGCTGGAACTGCACGAGCTGTCGTGGCTGTCGGTGAATGTGCGGGGCTGCACCGCCCATGTGCAGGTGGTGGAGCGGCAGCGGCCGCCTGAGAAATATGATCCCTATACGCCTGCCAACGTGGTGGCCCGAAAGGCGGGGCTTGTGACGGAGGTGCGGGCCCTCAACGGAAAGAACTGTGTTGCACAAGGCGATACGGTGACGGCGGGGCAGCTGCTGATTTCAGGCGTCAGTGACGGCCGCTTCGGCGGTGTGCGCTTCATGCACGCCACGGGGGAGGTGTGGGGCAGAACGTGGTATACCCTCACCGCCCGTGTGCCGCTGACGGTGATGCAGCAGGGGGAACAACTGCGGGAAAAGACGCGCATTTCGCTCCTTTTGGGAAACAAACGGATAAATTTCTTCCGAGGGGGTAGCATCTTAGGGACAGGATGTGATAGAATAACGGAAACCCATCCTTTAAAACTACCCTTTGGCGGAGAACTGCCGCTTGCCCTGCACTGTGAGCGCACGGTGCAGTACGCGCTGCGGGAGGTGTCGCGCAGTGAAGAAGCGGCCCTTGCCGAGGGAAAACTGTGGCTGCTGCACCGACTGACGGCGCAGCTGGGCGCGGATGGCAGCGTGACGGAAACCCGCTTCAGCCACCGCGTGGAGGGCGACAGCCTCGTGGTGACGCTGCAGGCGGAGTGCCGCGAACAGCTGGGGATGGAGAGACCCGTTTATTACGGGGAATGATTGTCAACGAAAGAAGAGTGAACTATGGAACAGCGTATCGGTATCGAGCGTATGGAAGAGGCCATCGACGTCTTTGGCTCCTTTGATGAAAATATCCGTCTGCTGGAGGCGGAGTTCGGCGTCATGGTGGTCAACCGCGGCGGCGAGATCGTCCTCAGCGGAGATGTGGAAAATGTCATGCTGGCGGAGAAGGCGGTGCGTGCCCTGCTGACCCTCAGCGCCAAAGGTGAGACCATTAACGAGCAGCATGTGCGCTATGTCATCGGTCTTGCCCGCTCGGGACAGAGCGAGCGCATTACCGAACTGACGCAGGATGTGATCTGCATCACCTCCAAGGGCCGTCCCGTCAAGCCCAAGACCATCGGCCAGAAGCAGTATATGGACAGTGTGATCAACAACACCGTCACCATCGGCGTAGGCCCTGCCGGTACGGGTAAGACCTATCTGGCGGTGGCGGCGGCTGTGGCGGCCTTCCGCGACAAGCAGATCAACCGCATCATCCTCACCCGCCCCGCCGTGGAGGCCGGTGAGCGTCTGGGCTTCCTGCCCGGCGACCTGCAGAGCAAGGTGGACCCCTATCTGCGCCCTCTGTACGATGCGCTGTTTGATATGCTGGGTGCCGAGACGTACCAGAAGTACCTCGAGCGGGGCAATATCGAGGTGGCACCTCTTGCCTATATGCGTGGCCGTACGCTGGATGACAGCTTCATCATCCTCGACGAGGCACAGAATACCTCCCGTGAGCAGATGAAGATGTTCCTTACCCGCATGGGCTTCGGCTCCAAGGTGGTCATCACCGGCGACATCACGCAGATCGACCTGCCCGCCGACAAGACCAGCGGTCTGAAAGAGGCGATGAAGGTGCTGAAGGATGTGGAGGGCGTGGGCATCTGCAAGCTGACGCAGGAGGATGTGGTGCGCCATGTGATGGTGCAGCGTATCATCGAGGCTTACGACCGCTACGAAGAGAAAAAGAGAAAGTAAGAGGGCAGGCACTATGGCAAAGCGACACGGGATCTCTGTGACGGCCGATGTTTCCGGTGTGGGATATTTCACCCGCGCACTGATCCGCCGCGCCGTTACTGCGGCGCTGACAGCGGAGGGCATGACGCTGCGGTGCGAGGTAAATGTGAATGTGACGGACGACGCGGGCATCCATGAAGTCAATCTGGCGATGCGCGGTGTGGACAGACCTACCGATGTGCTGAGCTTCCCCATGTTTGATCTGACCCCCGGCGAGTTGCCCGATGAGACGGATGCCGACCCCGCCACAGGGCTGATCCCTCTGGGGGATATGTGCCTGTCCATGGAGCGGGTGAAGGCACAGGCCGAGGAGTTCGGACACTCCTCCTGCCGGGAACTGGCCTATCTGGTGGTGCACTCCGTGCTCCATCTGTTGGGATACGATCATCTGGATGAGGGTGAGGAAAAGGCCAGAATGCGCGCCAGAGAAGAAAGCATCATGGAAATTTTGGGTCTTACAAGGTAAAAAAACGAAAACAGAGCCATAATGGCTCTGTTTTTTGTTACCTCGTTTCCTTGACGATAGGCCAAAAATGGAGTAGAATAGAGCAGGATATAAAATTAGGAGCAGTGTGACCTTTTTTACTTTTGGAGAGAGAAGGAGACGAGCTATGGGAGAGAATTTGCTCTATAGCGGCGTGTGGGACCGTGCCTATGAATACTTCGGCGCACACCCCACCGAGGAGGGCTGGGTTTTCCGCGTATGGGCACCTCACGCCCGCCATGTGGCCTTGACAGGCGACTTCAGCGGCTGGGAGCAGTGGGGGATGGTTCGCCTGGAGGACGGCACATGGGAACTGCCCGTGGCCCACGCCAAGCAGTACGATGCCTATCAGTATGTGGTGACCAAGTCCGACGGCTCTGTGCAGTGGAAGGCCGATCCCTATCGGTTCCATCAGGAGACCCGTCCGTCCACCAACGGCAAGCTCTATGACATCGGTGGGTACAAGTGGAAAGACCAGAAGTGGATGGAGCGGCAGAAAGACCGGCGTCCGGCCGAGGAGCGGCTCAACATCTACGAGGTGCATCTGGGTTCGTGGCAGAAAACCGAGGACGGCGAAGTGCTCAACTACCGTCAGATCGGCGACCGTCTTGCCAAATATGTGCGGGACATGGGCTACAACTATGTGGAGCTGCTGCCCGTTACCGAATACCCGTTGGACGACAGCTGGGGCTATCAGTGCACCGGATACTTTGCCCCCACTTCCCGTTACGGTACACCTCACGATTTCATGTATTTGGTGGACCGGCTCCACCGCGCCGGTATCGGCGTGATTCTGGACTGGGTGCCCGCCCATTTCTGTAAGGATGCCCACGGACTTATTGAGTTCGACGGCTCCTGCCTCTATGAATACACCGATCAGCTCAAGTGGGAGCACAAGAGCTGGGGTACCCGCATTTTTGACTACGGCAAACCCGATGTGTGCTCTTTCCTGCTGTCCTCCGCCGCCTTCTGGCTGCGGGAGTACCACATCGACGGCCTCCGTGTCGATGCCGTGGCCTCCATGCTGTATCTGGACTACGACCGTCAGGAGTGGCGGCCCAACCAATACGGCGGCCACGAAAATCTCGAGGCCATTGAGTTCCTCCGCCAACTCAACCGCACCGCCTTTTCCGTCAACCCTGCGGTGCTGATGGTGGCCGAGGAGTCCACCGCATGGCCGCAGGTGACCCATCCTCCCGAGGTGGGCGGCCTTGGCTTCAACCTCAAGTGGAATATGGGCTGGATGAACGATGTGTGCCACTACCTGAAGATGGATCCCTTTTTCCGCCGCGATCACCATCACGATGTGACCTTCTCCATGGCGTACGCCTTTTCCGAGAACTTCGTCCTGCCGGTGTCCCATGACGAGGTGGTACATATGAAGGGTTCTCTGCGCGGCAAGATGCCCGGTGACGACTGGCAGCAGCTTGCCGGCGTCCGCAGCTTCTATGCGTATATGCTCTGCCATCCCGGTAAGAAGCTGACCTTCATGGGCGCTGAGCTGGGCCAGTGGCACGAGTGGAATTTCCGCGATCAGCTGGACTGGTATCTGCTGGACGAGGAGAACTGCCGCCAGACCCACGAGTGCATCCGCGAACTGAACCGCTTTTACAGAAGACACAAGGCACTGTGGGAGAACGACCGCGACTGGGAGGGCTTCCACTGGCAGGTGGTGGATGACAACACCAACAATGTGCTGGTGTTCCGCCGCACTGACCGCAAAGGAAAATCCCTGCTCTTTGCAGTGAACTTCTCCCCCGTGGTCCACGAGAACTACCGCTTCGGTGTTCCGCCCAAGCGGCAGTATGAAGAACTGTTCAACACCGATGCTGCCTGCTGGGGCGGCAGCGGCGTGGTGAACGGCGAGCCCATCTTTACCGAGCATATCCCCTCCCATGGGGAAGAGCAGTCGATCCAACTGCGCATCCCCCCGCTGGGTGCGGTCATTTTACAGGGAAAATACAGACTCTCAAAACGCTCTACAGGAGGAAAAGAGGCATGAAAAAAGAATGCATTGCAATGTTGCTGGCAGGTGGCCAGGGCAGCCGTCTGTACGTGCTGACCGGCGACATGGCCAAGCCCGCCGTCCCCTTCGGCGGAAAATTCCGCATCATCGACTTCCCGCTTTCCAACTGCGCTAACTCCGGCATCGATACGGTGGGTGTTCTGACCCAGTATCGCCCCCTTGAACTGAACCAGTATGTGGGCAACGGCCAGCCCTGGGAACTGGACCGCCGCCACGGCGGTGTCCATATCCTGCCTCCCTACCAGAGCGCTACCGGCGCTGTGTGGTATAAGGGCACGGCCAACGCCATCTATCAGAACATCGGCTTTGTGGATCTGTATGACCCCGACTATGTGGCCATCCTCTCCGGCGACCACATCTACAAGATGGACTATGACCGTATGCTGCAGCTGCACAAGGCTACCGGCGCGGCATGCACCATCTCTGTGATGGAGGTACCCTGGGAAGAGGCCAGCCGCTTCGGCATCATGTCGGTTGACGGCGAGGACAATATCGTGGAGTTCGCCGAGAAGCCCAAGGAGCCCAAGAGTAACCTCGCTTCCATGGGTATCTACATCTTCTCCTGGCAGAAGCTCCACGCCTACCTCATTGCCGACGAGGCAAACGAGAACTCCGACAACGACTTCGGTAAGAACATCATCCCCGCCATGCTGACTGACGGCGAGAAGATGGTGGCATACCGCTTCGAGGGCTATTGGAAGGATGTCGGTACGCTGGACAGCCTCTGGGATGCCAACATGGATATGCTCTCTCCCGATTCCGGCCTCAACCTGCTGGATGACAGCTGGCCCATCCGCGGCCGCAACGAGGTCTGCCCTCCCACCTATGTGGGTGAGAGCGCCGATATCGGCAACAGTGCCGTAGCCCGTGGCTGCACGCTGCTGGGCGAGGTGAAGAACAGCGTTCTGTCCACCGGTACCTATGTGGGTGCCGGTGCCGAGGTTTCCTACTCTGTGGTGATGCCCGGCGCAGTCATCGAGGACGGTGCCAAGGTCAGCTACGCCATCGTAGGTGAGGGCTGCCGCATCGGCGCAAACGCTGTGGTCGGCGGTTCTCCCGATACGGCAGAAGATCCTGCCCAGTGGGGCATCGCCGTTCTGGGCCCCCGTACCCGCATCAGCGAAGGCGAGAAGGTAGCACCTAAGACGATGCTGGATAAGCATCACGGAGAGGAGGCAGCACGATGAAAGGAATGCACGGAATTATTTTCTCCTATGAGAAGAAAACAGAGCTGGCCACACTGACCGAGCAGCGCATCTACGGTTCCGTCCCCTTCGGCGGCGACTACCGTGTAGTGGACTTTATGCTGTCCAATATGGTCAATGCCGGCATCACCGATGTGGGCGTCATCATGCACGGCAAGTGCCAGAGCATGCTGGACCATCTGGGTACCGGCAAGCACTGGGATCTGAGCCGCAAGTACGGCGGTCTGAAGCTGCTGCCCGCCTTTGCCTATCAGGAGAACCGTGAGGGCGGCGGCCAGTTCCGCGGTAAGCTGGAAGCACTGGGCTGCGTCATGGATTACCTGCGCCACATCCGTCAGGATTATGTGGTGCTGTGCGACAGCGACATCGTTACCAACATCCCGCTGAAGGATGTGCTGGACAGCCATATTGAGTCCGGTGCCGACATCACCTGCGTCTGCTCCTCTCAGTCCGGCCGTCCCGCCGACACCTATTTCACACTGGATATCACCGGCCGCATCGTGGATACCGTCTACGATGTGAACACCCCTGCCGGTTATCAGAGCCTGAATATCTTTATTATGAGCCGCGATCTGCTGCTGGATCTGGTATCCGATGCCATGGCCCACAACCGCTACGGCTGGCGCCGCCACATCCTGCAGGACAAGTGCGGCGAGCTGAATATGCGCGGTTATGTGTGGGACAGCTTTGCTGCCCGCATCGATACGGTGCAGGATTACTACAACCGCTCCATGGAGCTGCTGCGCCCCGAGATCCGCGCCGAGCTCTTCTGCCCCCAGCGTCCCGTCTACGCCAAGGAGAACGATGCCGCCTCCACCTATATCGACCCCACTGTGGAGTGCGTTAATTCCCTGATCTCCGATGGCTGTGATGTGCAGGGCAGCGTCCGCAACTCCATCCTCTTCCGCGGCGTCAAGGTGGAAAAGGGCGCCACGGTGGTCAACTCCATCCTCTTTAAGGATACGGTGGTGAAGGCCGGCGCCATGGTGCGCAATGTGATCGCCGACAAGAATGTGGTCTTCTCTGAGAATACCTCCATGATGGGCCATGAGCACTATCCTGTGGTGGTGGCCAAGAACACTGCACTGTAAGAAGAGGGAGGATACTGAATGAACGTATTGTTTGTAGCCTCTGAGGCATTCCCTTTCTGCAAGACCGGCGGTCTGGCCGATGTGGCAGGCTCCCTGCCCATCGCACTGGCCGAAAACGGTGATAATGTCTCCGTCATCCTGCCTCTGTACGGTCAGATCGCACAGGAGTGGCGCGAGAAGATGACCTACCGCAACTACATCTACGTGGATGTGGCGTGGCGTCATCAGTACTGCGGTCTGTTCTCTCTGGAGCACCGCGGTGTCACCTGGTACTTTGTGGATAACGAGTACTATTTCCGTCGCGGCACGCTGTACGGTGACTACGATGATGGCGAGCGCTTCGCCTTCTTCTCCAAGGCTGTGGTGAATCTGCTGCCCAGCCTGGACTGTATGCCCGATGTGATCCACTGCAACGATTGGCAGTCTGCGCTTGTGCCCATCTATCTCAAGGATGTGGCCACCCGCTGGGACGCCGTTCGCGGTATCAAAACGGTGTTTACCATCCACAATGTGGAGTATCAGGGCCGTTACGGTGCCGATACCCTCTATGACCTGTTCGGCCTCCACGAGGGTTGGTGGAATGACGGCACGCTGGCGATGGACGGCGACATCAACCTGATGAAGGGCGCCATGCTGGTGTCCGACGCTGTTACCACCGTCAGCCCCACCTATGCCGCACAGCTGCGGGACCCCTTCTTTGCCCACGGTCTCGACTCTATCGTCAACGCCGTGTCCTACAAGCTGCACGGTGTTCTCAACGGCATCGATATGATCTCCTATGACCCCGCCGTTGATCCCTCCGTCCCCTTCGCCTATACCGCTGAGGATCTGTCCGGAAAGGCCAAGTGCAAGGCAGATCTCCAGGTCTCTCTGGGCCTGCGCGAAGAGAGCGATGTGCCCGTGCTGGCTATCGTCAGCCGTCTGGTGGGCCATAAGGGCGTGGATTTGATTTGCGCCGGCTTTGACCGCATCATGGATATGGGCGTGCAGCTGGTGGTGCTGGGCAAGGGCGATGAGTACTATGAGGACTTCTTCCGTTCTCAGGCATACCGCTACGGTGGCCGTGTGGCAGCACAGGTCACTTATTCCGAGGCGCTCAGCCGCCGCATCTATTCCGGCGCCGATATTCTGCTGATGCCCTCCAAGAGCGAGCCCTGCGGATTGAGCCAGATGATCGCCATGCGTTACGGCACGGTACCCATCGTCCGTAAGACCGGCGGTCTGGCCGACAGTGTCAAGTCCTGTCAGGTGGGACAGGAGGACGGCACCGGCTTCCTCTTCAATGATTATAAGGTTGAGGATATGCTGGGTGTCATCGAGCAGGCGGTCAAACTCTATTACGGTGACCGCAAGGGCTTTGATATCGTGCGTCAGCGCGGTATGAAAGATGATTTCAGCTGGACGAAGAGTGCCGGTGATTATCATAATATTTATCAAAACCTGTAAGCAAGGAGCAACACAAACCCTATGACCTATTCTACGCAACAAATTAAAGAAAACATCATCCAGAAACTGAGACTGAACTACGGCTGCACAGAGCAGCAGGCCAGCGACGGTGAGATCCTGAAGGCCTGTGCGATGGTGCTGCGTGACATTATGGCCGAGCGCGGCGTGACCAGCCGCCAGAAAGCAGAGACCGAGGGTCAGCGCAAGGTGCACTACCTGTCCCTTGAGTTCCTCATGGGCCGCAGCCTGATGAAGAACGCCTACAACCTGGAGCTGCTGCCCCAGCTGCGTGAGGCCATCGAGGAGCTGGGCTTTGACGCCGGCCGCATTTTCGACACGGAGCCCGATGCCGGCCTCGGCAACGGCGGTCTGGGTCGTCTGGCCGCCTGCTATCTCGACAGCATGACCACCCTGGAGATCCCCGCCACCGGCTATTCCATCTGCTATGAGCTGGGTCTGTTCCGCCAGAAGATCGTGGAAGGCCAGCAGGTGGAGCTGCCCGACGACTGGATGCCTCTGGGCGATGCCTGGCTGATGCCCAAGCCTCAGGAGGCGGAGGAGGTCCACTTCGGCGGCAAGATCCGCACCCGCTGGGATAACGGCCACCTGATGGTGGTGCACGAGGACTATACCCGCGTGCTGGCTGTCCCCTGCGATATGGAAGTGGCCGGCTACGGCACCGAGCATGTCAACACCTTGCGCCTGTGGGATGCCAAGTCCCCCAAGCCCATCGACATGACCCTCTTCTCTCAGGGCCAGTATCTGCGCTCCTGCTAGGAGCAGGCCATGGCCGATGTGATCTCCAAGATCCTCTACCCCGAGGACCATCACTAAGAGGGTAAGTCCCTGCGCCTGAAGCAGCAGTACTTCTTTGTCTCTGCCACCGTGCAGTCCATCACCCGCCGTCACATTCAGGTGTACGGCACGCTGAAGAACTTCCACGAGAAGAATGTCATTCAGATCAACGATACCCATCCGGCTCTGGTGGTGCCCGAGCTGATGCGTATCCTCATCGATGACGCAGGCCTCAGCTGGGACGAGGCATGGCACATCACCACCAATCCCGTGGCCTACACCAACCACACGGTGCTGGCCGAGGCACTGGAGTGCTG
>JAFYVA010000044.1 GCA_017549325.1 Oscillospiraceae bacterium | reverse complement strand
CACCACACGGCCGGCCCACAGCATCTCCTTCTCGGTGGCCTTGCCCTTACGGATGACGGGCTTATACACATCGGAGGCGAAAGCGGAGGCGGAGGCCAGCAGCTGAGAGTCGGCAGTGGACATAGCAGCGGCCAGAATAGCGGAGAGCAGGATACCGCTGATGATGGCGGGGAACATGAAGCGCACCATCTGGATAAAGACGGTGGAGCTATCGCCCAGCTCGCCCAGCAGCAGGTGACCCACGCAGCCGGAGGCAACGGAGAAGATGAGGATCAGCACAGTCCAGCTGATACCGATCTTGGCGCTCTTCTTCAGATCCTTATCCGAGCGCAGGGACATAAAGCGAACGATGATGTGAGGCATACCGAAGTAACCGAGGCCCCAACCCAGACCGGAGAGGACATCCTTCCAGTTGGTGAAGAGGTTCCAGTAACCATCGGGAAGCTCGGCCATGGTGGTAGCAGCCTGACCGCCGTTGATGAGGGCAAGGGCAAAGATGGGAGCGACCAGCAGAGCGGCCAGCATCAACATACCCTGGAAGAAGTCGGTCCAGCACACGGCGGAGAAGCCGCCCAGGAAGGTGTAGCCGATGATGATGATGGCGGCGATGTACATAGCCACGGTGGGATCCATACCGATCACGGTATTGAACAGCGTACCGCAGGCCTTGATAGAGGAGGCAGCGTACACGGTATAGGCCACCAGGAAGATGACGGCGCAGATGATCTGCAGCGCCTTGCTCTTGGACAGGAAGCGGTTGGTCAGATACTGGGGGATGGTGATGGAGTCATCTGCGGCAATGGTGAAGCGGCGCAGACGGGGCGCCTCCACCAGCCAGCTGATGGTATAGCCGATACCCAGACCGATGGCGATCCAGGCCTGACCGATACCGGCGGCATAGATAGAAGCGGGCAGACCCATCAGCACCCAGGCGCTCATGTCGGAAGCACCGGCGGACAGAGCGGAGACCCAGGGACCCATCTGACGGCCACCGAGGAAATACGTCTTGTCGCCTCCATCCTTGGAGCGGAGGAAGAAAAACACGCCGATACCCAGCATAAACAGCAGGTACACGACAAACACAATAATTTCAACGTTCATAAATACTTGTACTCCCATGTATAATCTCTCTTTTCAGTGTCACAAGACACAACAATTCACAAAATAGTATATCACAATGCATCCCCTGTGTAAATACTGAAAAATCAACAGTTTTCCATAGGTGGACGCAAAGAACGCGGCATATTTCGTGAAAAATGAGCTGCTTATTCCGGCGTTATAAAATAACAGACGGATTTACATCTCAAAAGGGAACATCAGCTTCAGCGCACCAAACACCACCAGCGACACCACAAAGGCGATAAGGCAGCCTTTCAGACGTTTTTTCTCATAGGGTGCATTTTCTGCCTCAGGCTCAGAATTCTGCCAGCGAACGAAGAACCAACCGGCACCCAACAGAGAGATCAGCGGAAAAAACAGTAGACCAACCATCGAAAAAATTGCCATAAAGTATCCTCCTTAAGAAACAATAACATATTGCTTCCAGTATAGCGGAAACCCCATAAAAGGTCAAGAAAAAACAGGCTGTCTTTCGACAGCCTGTTTTTTTAGTTTGGAATGATCCGTCCTTAGTTGCCGGCCTTGGCAGCCTTGATGGACTCGATCAGCTCGGGAACGACCTTGAACAGGTCGCCCACGATACCGTAGTCAGCCACCTCGAAGATGGGGGCGGACTCGTTCTTGTTCACGGCGATGATGCACTCGGAATCCTGCATACCGGCCTTGTGCTGGATGGCACCGGAGATGCCCAGAGCAACATAGACCTTGGGATGCACGGTCTTACCGGTCTGGCCAACCTGATGGTCGGCGCTGATCCAACCGGCGTCAACGCAGGCACGGGAGGAGCCAACGACACCGCCCAGAACCTCAGCCAGCTCCTCGGCCAGCTTGATGCCGCCCTCGACATCCTTGGAGATACCACGGCCGACAGACACGATGAAGTCGGCGCCGATCAGGTCAACCAGCTTCTTGGCAGCCTTCACGGTCTCGGTGACCTCGGTCTTGATGTCGGCTGCGGCCAGCTCGAATGCGGGATGCAGGATCTCCACATTCTTCTTGCACTCACGGCGCTTCATAACGCCGGGACGCACGGTGGCCATGGCGGGACGGAAACGGGGGCAGATGATGGAGGCCATCAGGTGACCGCCGAATGCGGGACGGGTCATCTTCAGGTCGCGGGACACATCGTGATCCTGACCGGCGATCTTCACGGTGCCCAGCTTCTCAATGCGCTCCTCGGGCAGAGTGGATGCTTCCTTCAGGAAGCCCTTGTAGTTGGGCATATCGATGTCCAGGTGGGTGCAGTCGGCGCACAGACCGGTGTGCAGACGGGCTGCGCAGCGGGGGGCCAGGTCACGGCCGATGTTGGAGGCACCGAACAGCAGGACCTCGGGCTTGAGCTCCTCAACGGCCTCAACGATCACCTTGGTGTAACCGTCGGTGGTGTAGTCCTTCAGCAGGGGGGAGTTGTACACGTACACCTTATCGGCGCCGTACTCGCCCAGCTCGGCGGCGATGCCGTCGACGTTGTCGCCCAGCAGGATACCGCACAGCTCAACACCCAGCTCGTCGGCCAGCTTGCGGCCCTCGGAGATCAGTTCGAAAGTAGTGGGCATCATCACGCCCTGGCGCTGCTCGCAGAACACCCATACGTTCTTGAAGGCGCCGATATCAGCACTATTAAAAGCCATATTTTCTTCCTCCTTAGATAATATGCTTCGCTGCCAAGAGGGAAGCGAGCTTGTCGGTGGTCTCCTTGCCGGCGCCCTCGAGCATCATGCCGGCGCCCTTCTGAGGAGGCGTAAAGGAGGTCAGAATGTTGGTCGGAGAACCGGCCAGGCCGATGGTGCTCTTGTCGATCAGGGGATGATCCTTCAGCGTCTCGTAGGTCATGGTGACCAGAGGCTTGTCGAAGCACTCCTCGATGCCCAGAACGGACATATAGCGGGGAGCGTTCAGCTCCTTGATGCAGGTGATCATGCAGGGGGTGTTCACCTTAACGGTCATGTAGCCGTCCTCCAGGATGCGCTTGACGGTCAGGGTGTTGCCATCCTTGGTGATCTCGCCGGCATAGGAGATCTGGGGCAGGTTCAGCTTCTCGGCGATCTGGGGACCGACCTGAGCGGTATCGCCATCGATAGCCTGACGGCCGGCCAGAATGATATCATCAGCCTCAACACCGTAGGTGTCGATGGCGGCAGCCAGGATCTGGGAGGTAGCAAAGGTATCGGAGCCGCCGAACTCACGGGCGGTAACCAGAACGCCCTCGTCCACGCCCATAGCCATCAGCTCACGCAGCATGCCCTCTGCGGGAGGGGGACCCATGGTGACGGCCATGACCTTGCAGCCCAGCTCGTCCTTCAGAGCCAGAGCGGCCTCAACGGCGTTCAGGTCGTCGGGGTTGATGATGGTCTGCATGGAAGCGCGATCCAGAGTACCATCGGGATTCACGGCCACCTTACCGGAGGTATCGGGGACCTGCTTAACCGTAACAAAAATCTTCATTTTCCTTTACCTCCTTCTTACTTGTTCAGCAGGCTGGCAGCGATAACCATCTGCTGGACCTGGGAAGTGCCCTCGTAGATGCTGCAAATACGGGCGTCGCGATAGATGCGCTCGACCTTGTACTCGCGGATGTAGCCGTAACCACCGTGGATCTGCACAGCCTTATAGGCGCAGCGGTTGGCGGCCTCGGCGGCGAAGTACTTGGCGATGGAGCAGGCAGCGGTAGCGTCCATGTTCTTGTCCTTCAGCTCAGCGGCGTGATAGACCAGCTGACGGGCGGCCTCCACATCGGCAGCCATCTCGGCGATCATGAAGCTGATGCCCTGGAAATCGGCGATGCGCTTGCCGAACTGCTTGCGCTCCTTGGCGTACTTGACGGCCTCGTCCAGAGCGGACTGGGCAACACCGACAGCCTGAGCGGCCATGCCCAGACGGCCGCCGTCCAGCGTCTTCATCGCGTACTGGAAGCCCTTGTGCAGGGGGCCAACGAGGCAATCCTTACCAACACGGACATCCTCGAGAACCACGTCGGAGGTGGGATAACCGTGGATACCCATCTTCTCCTCGTGCTTACCCAGAGACACGCCGGGGAGCTTCATGTCCACGATGAACATGGAGATACCCTTGCTGCCCTTTGCCTTGAGGTCGGTCTTGGCAAAGACGATGGTCCAGTCGGCCATGGGGGCGGCGGAGATGAAGCACTTGCGGCCGTTGAGGACGAACTCCTCGGTGGCCTCATCGTACACGGCGGTGGTGCAGGTACCGCCGGCATCGGAACCGGCGCCGGGCTCGGTCAGACCGAAGGCGATGATCTTCTCGCCGGAAGCCACCTGGGGCAGGTACTTCTTCTTCTGCTCCTCGTTACCGGCCAGCATCAGGGGGCCGCCGCCGAGGGAGTTAGAGGTGTTGGCGTAGATGGAGAGGACGGAGCACTGGCGTGCAAACTCCTCGATCAGCAGAGCATAGGTCAGATAGTCACAACCGGCGCCGCCGTACTCCTTGGGGATCTTCACGCCCATGAAGCCGTACTTGGCCATCTTCTTGTGCATCTCCCAGTTAAATTCACCGGTATTGTCCAGCTCGTCCTGGATCTCCTTGGTGAACTCCGTCTCAGCAAACTGACGGAACAGCTTCTGCTGCATTGCATGCTTCTTATCCAGAATCATTCAGGGGTTCCTCCTATTATAAAATGTTTTTTTGTTCGTTAGCAGGGGATCTCATGGCTGGACTTGCCAGTGGTCAGGATCTCGTAGATGCTGTCCACGCCGCAGCGAGCCATGGATTCGGCGGCCTCCTCGGTGAAGAACGCCATGTGGGGGGTGTGGTAGACGTTGACGAAGGAGCGCAGATACTTCAGCTTGAAGTAGGGCATACCCTCGGTCTTGATAATGTCGTCATTGTGGGGCACATGGATGATGCCGGTCTCGCCGGGGAAGGCATCCATGAACAGGGCGCCGATCTTCTCGGTCTCCACGCCCTCGATGATGGCATCGATATCCACCAGCTCACCGCGGGCATTGTTGATCAGGCACACGCCCTTCTTCATCTTGGCAATGGCCTCGCGGTTGATCATCTTCTCAGTGGAGGGCAGCAGAGGCGTATGGATGGTGATGACATCGCACTCTTTGTAGATGGTGTCAATGTCCACATACTCGGCGTACTTCTTCACCTCGTCGTTCTGGAACACATCGTAGGCCAGGATCTTGCAGCCAAAGCCGGAGAGGCACTTGATAACGGTCAGGCCGATCTTGCCGGTGCCCATGACACCCACGGTCATGGTGCGCAGCTCGCGACCCATCTTACCCTTCAGGGTGAAGTCGTTGTCGTTGGTGTTATACAGCGCCTTCTTGAACTTGCGGATGCACATGAGGATGGACATGACGGTGTACTCGGCCACGCCGTTGGGTGCGTAAGCGCCGTTGCACAGGCGGAACTCCAGTTCGCGGGCATAGTCGCAGTTCATGTGGTTGTAGCCAACACAGCGGGAAGCCAGCACCTTGACACCGTAGCCCTTGAGCTCGTCGAGGACGGCGTTGCAGTAGTTGGACTGGCCCAGCGTGGTGACGCCGTCGCAGCCTTCTGCCATGGCTGCGGTGGAGGGATCGAGATTTGCGGGAGTGGAAACCAGGTCGATGCCGTATTCGGCGCAGAGGGCCTCGATTACGGGCTTTTCATCGGGACGAACTTCGTAAGCAGCGATCTTCATAGTTTTATTCTCCTCTTAAAAAACTCTCCGTTTTGGAATCTTTACTCGGAAAACTGAGCGGCATCGCCGGCAGCGATCATCGCGGCCACCTGCTCATCGGTGTAACCCAGGTTCTTCAGGATCTCCTCGGTCTGCTCACCAAGGTAAGGACCACGGTTGTAGGGAGCCTCGGGGGTCTCCTCAAACACCACGGGAGTACGCACCATGGTACGCTTGTTGCCGGTCTCATACTCCATCTCATAGAAGCAGCCGGAAGCCCATGCCTGCTTGTCAACCAGCAGCTGATCCCAGGTCTGGGCAATGGCGTAGGGCAGATCGTTGGCATCCATCAGGGCGCACCACTCGTCCAGCGTACGGGTGGCCATCAGCTCCACCATGAAGGCATAGAACTCGTCCAGATTGGCCTGCAGGTTGGTCTGGGGATAGAAGCGGGGATCCTCAGCCAGCTCGGGATGGCCGGCAGCGGTCATGAAGATGGGATAGTGGCGGTTGTACTGAGGCATGGCGATCTGCAGCCAGCGGTTGTCCTTGGTCTTGTGGGCCACGGTCAGGGGGTTGGCGATCTGACGGCGGCTGATGGGATACTGGCTGGAGCTATCGCCGTACTGGCTGGCCTGCAGCATCAGGGAGACGTCCCAGATGGCGGTGTGGAACAGGGACACCACGACGCGGTCGCCCTGACCGCAGGTCTTGGCGCGATACAGAGCGCCCAGAATACCGGCAGCCAGATAGATACCCACCTGATGATCGCCGAAGCCGGGGATGGTCAGCATGGGGACGGACTCCTTGTCAAACAGGGTGCCCAGCACGCCGCCGCGGGCGAAGAATGCGGTGTAGTCGAAGCCGGGCAGATCCTTGTCGGGGCCCTTCTCACCGTAGCCGGAGACGAAACCGTACACCAGGGCGGGATACTTCTCATGGAGGGTCTCGTAGTCGAGGCCGGCCTTCTTCAGGGGGTTCTGGCGCCAGTTGGTAATGAAAATATCAGCGCCGGCGATCAGCTTCTCCAGAGCCTCACGGCCTGCAGGAGCCTTGGTGTTCAGGGCAATGCACTTCTTGTTGGCGTTTTCCAGGGTGTAGGTAGTGTCCTCGCGATAGTCCTGAGGACGACCCTCGTTGACGGCGGTGAAACGCAGGGGATCGCCGCCGGTTGCCTCGACCTTAATGACCTCGGCACCCAGATCTGCCAGATAGCGGGCGCAGCAGGGAGCTGCAATGAAGGTAGCCAGTTCGACGACCTTGATACCTTCCAGGGGGCGCTTGATTTCGCTCATAATACTCTTTCCTCCTATTTTCTCTCGCTTTACATCATCAGCATATCGCGGAATGTCTCAATATTGGTGCGAGCCTGCTCATAGTGAGCCATCTGGCGGTCGGTCTCCACAATGGTGACGGGGATACCGGCAGCCTCGCAGGCCTGCTTGATGGGCACATAGTCAAACTCCTCGGGGTCGCAGAACTTGGTCATGACCACCAGCACACCGGCGATGCCGCGAGCCTTGACGGTGTCCACGATCAGCTTGACACGGAGCTTCTCCTGATCGTACAGCACGGAGCAGTAATCCATATTGGAGAACTTCTGTGCCAGTGCCTCCATCGCGTCGTCGCCGGCAGG
This sequence comes from Oscillospiraceae bacterium, assembly GCA_017549325.1. Next base: position 79,375 of record JAFYVA010000044.1, on the reverse strand, counting down.
CACATCGGTGCGGTACTGGCGGGACTGGGCGGCAATATCATCGGCGGCGATGTACAGGCCGGCCTCGTCGATGATGGCGTTGAGCTGGGGGGCATCGGCCAGAATACCGGAGACGAGAATGGGCATCTTGCCGCGGCCGGCGGGAGCGGCCTCCAGCGCGGCAATCAGCTCCTCGATGAGGGCGGTGTGCTCACTCTTCTCCATGAAGAAGGCAGACTTGAACGCGTCACTGCGCTGTGCGGCGCTGACCTCGGGATGCTTGGCCAGTACCTCGTCCAGCTTACGCATGGCGGCGTTGTGGCGGTTGTAGACCTCGCAGGAGGCGCGGAGGGCATCGTTATCCAACTTGCCACCCAGCTTCTCCAGATCAGCGACCACGCGCTCGTAGCCGGCGCGGGTGAACTTGACACCGTAGGCGGGCTTGCGGTTCTGGGGATAGGTCATGGGGATGAAGGGGATATCCTTCACCGCATATTTCCAGTTCTGACCCAGCGTCTTGAGGGTGTCGCAGAGGGAGGGGATGATGATGGCGCTGGCGCCGTCATACACGCCGGTCATACCCAGCTCCAGAATGGACTGTGCGATGGAGCAGAGGAATGCGGGGCAATACTCCTTTGCGCGGTTGAGTTCGGTGTCACCGCCCCATGCGCCCATGGGGACGAAGCCCATGGCGTGGACGATCTCCTCGGGGGTGTACACAGGGGCGCACAGCACCACCTTCTTGCCGGCGGCAAGGTAAGCATCCATCTGTGCCTTGGGGTTCAGGGCCACCTCGTGGAGCTTATTGAAAATCTCAGTATAGGTCATACTCACATCGCTCCTTTCACAGCCTTGTTCTCATCCATGATCTCCACCAGACCCTGTACGCGGGTGTCGTACTGTGCCTCGGAGAAGTTGCGGGGATCGGCCTGGTCGCCGTCGAAGCTGGTGACGGGGATGTTGCAGGCCTCGCCGATCTGACGGCTCATCTCGTACATGAAGCCGCTCCAGAGCTTGCAAGAACGGTTGGTATGGACCAGCAGTCCCTCCACGCTGTTGTCCTTGCACAGCTTGATGCGCTTATCGCGTGCCTTCTCCAGATTGATGGCATTGGGCACGGCGCAGTAGGCGCGGATCATGCCCTCGAAGGAATCGTAGTCAAAGCCAAAGGCATCGGCGTAGATGGTGGTGACCATGTTGATGCCGCGGGACTTGAGGCCCGTGGAGGTCACGCGCAGGTAGGGCCAGCAGGCGATACCCTCGAACATGATACGGTATTTCTCCTCGGTGCGGAAGGTGGAGGTGCCATTGGCGTGGTTGTCCATGTACTCCTTGTACAGCGTCTCCATCGCCTCGCCGGCGGTCTGCTTGCCGCGGGCAGTGACCATAACGGCCATGTGGTTGAGCAGGTCAAAACCGTTGAAGGGAGAGGGGGTGTACTTGGCACAGGCGGTGGCGGCCAGCCATGCGCGGCTGGCGCGGCAGGAGAAGCCCGTCACTTCCTGGAATTTGTCGTCGTCCCACTTCAGGCCGAAGAGGTTCTCCAGCTGATGGACCACATCCCAGAACTGAGCCGAGACATACTCAACGATGGAATCGGGTACGTCGTAATCGGGGTTGAAGGGGATGTCCAGCATCAGCATGGGCACATTCAGATCGCGGGCCAGGTTCTCATACCACTTGATCATGCAGTTGCAGATGTTGTTGCAGCACAGCACCACATCGGGCATGGCCACTTCCTGCTCGGGGCACTCTTTGAGCTTGGCGTAGGCCAGGGAGATGCGGGCGTAGGCGCAGATGTCGTTGGAATAACCATCGGCTTCGGCCACGTTGCACATACGCTCACCGGCGCCGCGGGCGGCGATACCGGCTGCCTGGTTCTCGGGATACACGGTGGCGATTCCCAGCGTCTCGGGAATCTCGACGGGGAAGTTGCTGGAGACCCATGCCACGATCTTGCCTTCCTTCTTTGCCTGGAAGGCATCGGTATAGGCATCGGCGGCGATTTTACCCAGCTTGTACTTGGCGGAATTGGGATCCACCGGCTTGGGTGCCTTCTTGACTTCTTCTGCCATAACGGTTTCCTCCTTGTTGTTTTCTCTATCCTGAAATATTTAAAAGTTTCCAAAATAACACTGGTTCGCCTGACGCCAGCCGTAGAAGGCAGCGCCAATGGCACCGAAATGCTGCGCCAGCGGGTCATAGGCGATCTCGACGCCCAAGGCCTCGGCCATATAGCCGCGAACCGCCTCGTTGCGGGCGACGCCGCCGGACATACACACGCGGGGCGTTACACCGGCGCGGCGGGCAAGGGATGCCACGCGGGTGGCCACACTCTGGCAGATGCCTGCCACCAGGTCGGCCCGCTCCACACCGTTGGCCATCTGGCTGATGACCTCGGACTCGGCAAACACCGTGCAGGTGTTGGAGATGGGTGCGGGCTTGTCGCTCCGGGCGGCAATCGCGCCCAGCTCGTCAATATCCAGACACAGGATGTTGGCCATGACCTCCAAAAACCGACCGGTGCCGGCGGCACACTTGTCGTTCATAATAAAATTGCTCATCTTTCCGTCAGCCGTAAGGGAGATGATCTTGGCATCCTGACCGCCGATATCGATGACCGTACGCAAATCAGGGAAGATAAATCGTCCACCCATGGCATGACAGGTCAGCTCGCTGACCTCACCGTCGGCGCTGGAGAACTTTTTCCGTCCATAGCCGGTGGCGATCACGCGGTCCATTTTTTCGCGGGAAAGACCGCTTTTCCTCCACAGCTCCGCCAGCGCCTCTTCCGGTCCACCGGTGCCGAGACCACCGCGCTGGAGGCTGGTTGCTACCAGTTCCTCGCCGTCTTTGAGAATGGCGCATTTGGAAGTAGTAGATCCAATATCGATACCCAATGTGTAAATTGTGTTCATTCCGTCTCCTTCTTCCGCGCAATGGGCGCAACAAAACCAACTGGTCTTACCAGTCTATCATCATTATACGAAATCGCAAAAAGACAGTCAACTATATTTTCTTACCATTTTTCTTTCTTTTATTTGTATATACTGCCAATCCGCACTTTAAATGCGTAAAGAAACGGAACTTTTTTCTCTGTTTTGTCCACAAGGAAAAGACGGGACTTCCGTCCCGTCTTTTCACTCGTTTTTCTCGTATTCCTCCAGCGCCTGCTTGCCCAGAGCCATCCCTTTCCACCGGGTCGGCAATCCATGGGCGATCATGGGAAAGAGATTGTCACTGTCGTTGGTACGCTGGACATTATAGGTGCCGTACATATTGATGAGTTCTCCCACCGATTCCGGCGGAGAGGAGAACTGATGGAGATCGGGAGTGGCGTCGTAGGGCAGACCCTCCCGCTTTTTTCTGGCCATAAAAATCACCTCTGCCCTAGTGTGGACAGAGGTGACGGAAATTATGTTATACCCGATACTTTTCCGCGTCAAAATCGCGGACGCGCTCGCCCAGCTTGGTGTCTTCCACATAGACCACATTGGTCTCTTCAAAGGCAAGGCGCATGGCAAAATCCTTGGCCTCGTAAATATCGTTGGTCTGGAAGAAGTCCCGGAACTCCTCCTCGTTTACGCGGCGCCACATGATGTGGAAACGGTAACCGTTCATAAAAAAAGCCCTCCTTGAAAAATAGGGGTGTATCGTTCAGTATACCCTGTTATGGAGAAAAAAGCAACGGGTGGTTTTGCCAAATTTTGCGCCGCTTTTTCTACATCATTTCTGCCCCTGTTTTTGCTTTTTCTCTTTCCTATCGGAGAAGAATGGGGTATAATGTCCACTGTATTGTAAACTGGGGGTGTATTGGATTTGAAGATCGGATTTGATAATGAAAAATATTTGGAGCTGCAGGCCGAGCACATCCGTCAGCGCCGTGCCCGCTTTGGCGGCAAGCTCTATCTGGAGTTTGGCGGCAAGCTCTTTGACGACCACCACGCCTCCCGCGTGCTGCCGGGATTCAAGCCCGACAGCAAGATCAAAATGCTGGAGACCATGCGCGACGAGGTGGAGATCATCATCACCATCTGCGCCAGCGATATCGAAAAGAACAAGCTTCGCGGCGATCTGGGCATCTCCTACGATGATGATGTGCTGCGCCTGATCGACGTGTTCCGCTCGCTGGGTTTTTATGTCGGCAGCGTGGTCATTACCCGCTATGCCGGTCAGCCCAATACCGACGCCTTCATCAAGCGCCTCACGGCACTGGGCGTGAAGAGTTACAAGCACTACCCCATCGCAGGCTATCCCTCCGATGTGGCCCATGTGGTATCCGACGAGGGTCTGGGCCGCAACGAGTACATCGAGACTTCCCGCTCCGTCATTGTTATGACCGCCCCCGGCCCCGGCAGCGGCAAGATGGCCACGTGTCTGAGCCAGCTCTACCACGAGCATAAGCGGGGTGTCAACGCAGGTTACGCCAAGTATGAGACTTTCCCCATCTGGAACCTGCCGCTGAAACACCCCGTCAACCTTGCCTATGAAGCCGCTACTGCCGACCTCAACGATGTAAACATGATCGACCCCTTCCATCTGGAGGCGTACGGCGAGACCACCGTCAACTACAACCGCGATGTGGAGGTCTTCCCCCTCCTCAACGCCATCTTCCAGCGGATCTACGGCGAGTCCCCCTATAAGTCCCCCACGGACATGGGCGTTAACATGGCGGGCAACGCCATTATGGACGATGCCGTGTGTCAGGATGCCAGCCGCCTGGAGATCCTCCGCCGCTACTATACCGGCGCGGTGGATCGGGTCAAGGGCAAGTGCGACGACACCTTGATCTACAAGCTGGAAATGGTCATGCAGCAGGCAGGTGTCACCGCCGACTACTGTCCCGCCGTTGCCGCCAGCTTGAAAAAAGCGGAGGAATCCGGCGTGGTCGCCGGCGCAATAGTGCTGCCCGATGGTACAGTGGTCACCGGTAAGACCTCCCCCCTGCTGGGTGCTTCCTCCGCCCTTCTTTTGAACGCGCTGAAATGTCTGGCGGGCATCGATAAGAAACTGGAGCTGATCCCCGCCTCCGTCATCGAGCCCATCAGCCGCATGAAGACCACCTACCTCAGCCACCGCAATCCCCGTCTCCATTCCGACGAGGTGCTGCTGGCGCTGGCTATCTCCGGCCTTACCAATCCCCTCGCCGCCATGGTGGAAAAGTATCTCCCCGCCCTCAAGGGCTGCGACGCCCACTTCTCCGTCATTATCTCTGAAGAGGATATTAAGCTCTACCGCCGCCTCGGCATCAACGTCTCCTGCGAGCCGAAATACGAGATCAAGCGCCTCTACCACGGATAAACGCAAAAGACCGCCTTCGGGCGGTCTTTTTTCTCTACACTCCTTTGTACTTCCTTCTGGTGGCAAGGCCGCCGCGGATGTGCCGCTGGGCCTTGTTCTCCTCCAGCAGCGCTTTCACCTGCAGCCACAGCGAGCGGTTGCACAGCGGTAATCGCTCGCTCAAGTCCTTGTGTACGGTGGATTTGCTGATGCCGAACTGCTTTGCGGCGGAGCGCACCGTCGCATGATTTTCGATGAGATACAGCGCCAGCATCTCCGAGCGCTGCTCCAGATTCTCCTTCATTCTCCACCACTCCTTTTCGCCGTTTCACTGTATGCAGACAAAAAGGACGCTATGCGGAAAATTTTTCACATTCACGGGAACCTCTCCCCTTCCCGCGCCGTCTAACGAGTAAGTAACTGACCAAACGGATAGTACACCGCAGAAAAAAGGAGGTACAGGATGAAACGGTTTTTCCCTCTTGCACTGGCGCTGATGATGGTGCTGAGTCTCACCGCCTGCGGCGGCGGAGGCGGCAAGTCCCATGAACTGACGGCGCAGCACGGCGCGAAGGTTCGCGTGGATATCGGCTACACCACCCCCGGTTATAACGGCTCCGGCGCTGCGACCGCCGTGGGGCTTTCCCTCCTGCAGTACCAACTGCAAACCGAAGACGAGGCCCTTATCTCGCCCCTCTCCGTCCTCTATGCCCTCGGCATGACCATGAACGGCGCATCGGGCGAGACACTGGAGCAGATGGAAACCGCCCTCCGCGGCAACGTGGCGGATTGGAACACCTTTTTCCACTATCTGATGCAGGCCTCCGAAGAACATCAGGGGGATCTCCACCTCGCCAACGCCATCTGGCTGCGGGACGAGGAGGACCGTCTGACGGTGAACGAGGCGTTTTTGCAAAACATCACCGACTTTTACCATGCCCCCGCCTATGCCGCACCTTTTGACCAGTCCACCGTCCGTGACATCAACAACTTCGTCAACAAGCACACCGACGGCATGATTGAGGATATCCTGGACGAGATCTCCCCGCTGGCGGCCATCTATCTGGTGAACGCCCTTGGCTTTGAGGCGGAGTGGCAGGAAAAATATCAGCCGACACAGGTGCGTCAGGGCGTGTTTACCGAGGCCGACGGGGAGTTCGAGACGGTGGACTTCCTCCACTCGGCAGAGCACACCTACATCACCTGCAACGACGCCGGCGGCTTTTTGAAATACTACCGCGGCGGTGACTACGCCTTTGCCGCCTTGCTGCCTCCTCCGGGACAGAGCGTGCAGGAGTATGTAGCCTCCCTTAGCGCCGACGCGCTCCGCGATGCGCTGGAAAACCACAGCTATCGCGACGTGATCGCCGCCATCCCCCAGTTTGAGGACGATTGCTCTATGGAACTGAGTGATGGGCTGAAAGCCTTGGGTATGACCGACCTGTTCCATGAGGACAACGCCGACCTGACGGCTATGGGCAGCTCCACCATGGGCAACCTCTACGTCTCCCGCGTGCTCCACGAGACGGCTATCTCCGTCACACCTCAGGGCACCAGAGCCGGAGCCGCCACGGCGGTGGAGGTCAACGATGCCGCTGCCGCCCCCTCGGAAGAGCCGCCCGTAGAAATCATTCTCGACCGCCCCTTCGTGTATCTGATCGTGGAAACCAACTCAATGACGCCCCTGTTCATGGGTGTCCTGAGCGATATGGATTGATGAAATAACCGCAGAAAAAAGGAGGAATTGACGATGAAGAAAGTTTTGGCTGTGATCCTTGCACTGATGATGGCGCTCATGCTCTTTGGCTGCGGCGCCAAAGTATCTACGGAAAGCGCCACCATGGATATGCTCTACAGCGACGATGCTGCCGCAGACAGGGAGATGGGTTTTGCCGCACCCATGGAAGAGGCCGAGACGCAGAACGGTGCCTACGAGAGCTATTCTTCCACCACCGGTGGCGGCACCGACAACGCGCTGAAGGATGCCAAGATGGTCTATCGGGCCAACATGGATCTGCAGACCCTGTCCTTCGACGAGGCCGATGCCGACATCAGCGCACTGGTAAAGGAGATGGGCGGCTACTTTGAGCAGCGCAGCATCTCCAACCGCTCCTCCGGCTACCGCTACGCCGACTACACGGTGCGCATCCCCGCCGATAAGTTTGAGTCCTTCTGCACCCGGATGGGTACGCTGTGCCACCTCGTCTATAAAAACGAGAGCGCCGACAACATCACCGAGAGCTATTACGATACCCAGTCCCGCCTCGTGACGGCACAGACGAAGCTGGAGCGGCTGCAGGAACTGCTGGCGAAGGCCGAGTCCATGGAAGATATCATCACCATCGAAAGCGCCATTTCCGACACGGAGTGGACCATCGAAAATCTCACCGGTACGCTCCGTACCTACGATTCTCTGGTGGATTACGCCACGGTGTATATGTCTCTGAGCGAGGTCTATGAACTCTCCGGACAGGGACAGGCTCCCGTCACCTTCGGTGATCGGCTGGGCGAATCGTTCCTGAGCGGTCTTAAGTCCATTGGCCGCACCGCGCAGAACTTCGCCGTCTGGCTGGCCTACAGCTGGTTCTGGGTGGCGCTCATCATCGTGATCGTCATCGTGGTGATCCGCACCGTCCGCCGCCGCAAAAACGGCAAGCCTATCTTCCGCTTGAAGAAGAAGGCAAAAGCCGACAGCGAAAGCCAGTAAAAGCCTCGCAGAGTTTCGTCGCCGCAGCGACGAAAGAACTCTAATCGTTTTCGCCCGCGACGCCCAACGGAAGTCCCCTTGGGGGACATGTGCGTGGGCGAAAACACATCTCGGTCTGCAAACGCGCGAGCGCAGCGAGTGCGCTGCAGCAGCCCGCAGCCCTCTAAAGTCAAAAAAGAACCTGTCCACAAAATGGACAGGTTCTTTTTTGATTTTACTTCAGTTCGCCGTTGGCCTTCATGGACAGGTAGGCGTTGATGAAACCGTCGATATCGCCGTCCATCACAGCCTGGATGTTGCCCATCTCGTAGCCGGTACGGGTATCCTTGGCCAGGGTGTAGGGCATAAAGACGTAGGAGCGGATCTGGCTGCCCCACTCGATCTTCATCTGGACACCCTTGATGTCGCTGATCTTCTCAGCCTGCTGCTGCAGCTTCAGCTCAGCCAGCTTGGCCTTGAGCATCTTGATGGCGTTGTCGCGGTTCTGGAACTGGCTGCGCTCGGTCTGGCAGAACACCACGATGCCGGTGGGCAGGTGGGTCAGACGCACAGCAGAGGAGGTCTTGTTGATGTGCTGGCCGCCGGCACCGGAGGAACGGCAGGCCTGCATCTCGATCTCGTCGGGACGGATCTCGATCTCGCTGTCATCGTCCATCTCGGGCATGACCTCCAGCGCGGCAAAGCTGGTCTGGCGGCGGGCGTTGGCATCGAAGGGGCTGACGCGCACCAGACGGTGAACGCCGTTCTCGCTCTTGAGGTAGCCGTAAGCATTCTCGCCCTCGATGGAGATGGTGGCAGACTTGATGCCCGCTTCTTCACCGGCTTCGTAGTCCAGCACCTGATAGGTATAGCCGTGGCGCTCGGCCCAGCGGGTATACATACGGTAGAGCATCTCGGTCCAGTCCTGTGCCTCGGTACCGCCGGCACCGGCATGGAAGGTGAGAATGGCGTTGTTGGAGTCGTACTCACCGCTGAGCAGGGCGGCGAGGCGGCGCTCGTTCATCTCCTTCTCCAGCGTCTCATAGCCCTCGGTGACATCGGGCAGCAAGGAGGCATCGTCCTCCTCCTGTGCCATCTCGCACAGAGTCAGGCAATCCTCCCAGTCGGAGACAAGGCGGTCATGCTTCTTGATCTTGTTCTCCAGACGCTTGAGCTGGCGGCTGACGGTCTGGCTGCGCTCAAGGTTGTTCCAGAAGCCCTCGGCCTCCGTCTCCTTCTGCAGTGCCTCGTACTCCTCGCGGGCCTTGGCAATACCCAGCGCCTTCTCCAGCTCGCCCAGCATGGGCTCAAGAGCCAGCAGTTTCTGTCTATACTCGTCGTATTCAATAACGGCCATCGTGATCGTTCTCCTTTTCGCGTTTTCTTCATTAACTGCATTATTATATCCGATAAAATCTGCTCTGTAAAGAGAAATCTCATGCAAATCCGTACGAAATCCGCAGAAAAAGACCGTCTCCTTTCGGAAAACGGTCTTTTTCATCAGAAAACAACACAAACAATACACGGAGTGTATCACTCAATGTCTTTTTTCGCAGTCGCAGCCTGCACAGCTGCCGCTGCAGGAGCCGCCCTCGGGGCAGCCGATACACTTCTTGCCGCGACGCTTGGCGCGGATGACGTATCCGGCAGCCAGTGCGGCGATCACCACCACGGCGGCGATCACAATGATATCCGTCATAGTCGATTCTCCTTATTCTTTCACAAATACACGGGCAGTTCTGTCAGCCGTGCGGTTGGCGCGAACGATGAGCACTGCCACGATGGCCGCGATCACCGCCACCACGGCGAGGCCCGGCACAAAGGCCGCACCCATCGTGCCCGCTGTCAGCAGTGTACCGATCTGGTAGACCGCAAATGCCACCGTGAAGCCGATGGAAAACTGGAGGGCGATACCGCTCCAGAGCCATTTGGCGCTCTTCATCTCGGAGTTCATGGCGCCGATGGCAGCAAAACAGGGGGGCGTGAAGAGGTTGAACATCAGATAGGCCAGCGCCGCAGCCTTGGTCAGGCCAAATGCCGCAGCCACTTCCACACCGGCACCTTCCAGCATGGACAGCTCTTCAAGGTCGAACATACCCGACAGGCCATAGCACACCGCCAGCGTACCCACCACATTCTCCTTGGCGATAAAGCCGGTGACGGCGGCCGCTGCCAGCTGCCATGCGTGGTAGCCCACGATGGGGATCAGCACATAGGCAAAGGGCATGGCCACGGAGGCCAGAATGGAGGTGTTCTCCGCACCCTCGGCAATAGGCTGGAAATTCCAGTTGAAGCTCTGCATCACCTGCACCACCGTGTTGCACAGCAGGATGACAGTGAAAGCCTTGACGATAAAGGTCCAGCCGCGGGAGCACATAGACAGGAACGCACGCTTGAAGCTGGGCACTTTGTACTCCGGCAGTTCGATGATGAAATAGGACTTGGCAAAGCGGGAGCCGGTGATGCAGTTAATCAGCAGCGCGCCAAAGAAGATCAGCACGATGCCGCAGAAATACATCAGCGTACCTACCCAGCCGGCATCCTCAAAAAACGCACCGGCAAACAGGGCAATGACCGGCAGCTTGGCACCGCAGGGCATAAAGGGTGCCAGCATGGCCGTAGCACGGCGCTCCCGCTCGTTGCGGATGGTGCGGCAGGCCATGACACCGGGGATGGCGCAGCCGGTTCCGATGACGAAGGGGATGACGGACTTGCCGGAGAGGCCCACCTTCTTGAAGATGGGGTCCAGCACCACACTGACGCGGGCCATGTAACCGCAGTCCTCCAGCAACGCCATGAGGAAGTACATCACCATCACCAGCGGAAGGAATCCCACCACAGCGATAACGCCGCCCACGACACCGTCGATCAGCAGCGCCTGCACGATGTCGGATGCACCGCTGACAAGGCCGCGCAGCGCCTCCTGTCCTGCCTCCAGCCAACCCACCAGCGCATCGGCCAGCCAGGGGCCGACCCACGCCTGAGAGAGCTGGAACACCAGAAACATCACCACAGCGAAGATGGGAATACCGGCCCATCTGCTGGTCAGCACATCGTCCAGCGCATCCTGCCGGGTACGGACATGACTGCGCACCTTACGGTGCTCCACGCGGGCGACCAGTGCATTGACAAAGCCAAAACGGGCGCGGTCTGCCTGCTCGGCCGTTTCTTTATCAGTGATCTCCTGCTCAACAGCCTGATACGGAGCCACCTGCTTCTCCCCTACACGCGCCACAGCGGCGGCCACCACCTGACGCAGGCCGTCGTCGCCGGCATCGGTGGAAACCGTCTCCACCACGGGGCAGTGCAACGCAGAAGAGAGCGCCGCAACATCGATCGCCGTCTCGCGCTTCTCGTTCACATCGCTCTTATTGAGCGCCACCACCACGGGGATGCCCAGTTCCATCAGCTGCGTGGTGAAAAAGAGGCTCCGGCTGAGGTTGGTGGCATCGACGATGTTGATGATGGCATCGGGATTGGCCTCGTTGATAAATGTGGCGGTCACACTCTCCTCCACCGTAAAGGGTGTCATGGAATAGGCGCCGGGCAGATCCACCGCCAGCAGATCCGCACCGCGATACAAATTCTTTTTGATGGGTGCCACCTTCTTTTCCACAGTGACACCGGCCCAGTTGCCCACACGCTCGTTGCGTCCGGTCAGGGCATTGAACATGGTGGTCTTTCCGCTGTTGGGATTGCCCGCCAATGCGATTTTCATAACGATCTCCTCCTTGGGAGTTTTCTTTCTATTCTCCGTTAGCATAGGCTAACCACCGAGGTAAGAAATACAGCGGCGCACCGCTGATTCCTGTGTATTTCAAATACCGATGGCTCCGGCCAGTTGCTTGTCGATGCTGTAGCGGCCGTCCTTGACGGCTACGATACAACTGCTCTTCCTCTGTGCGATCACCGTTATCGGCTCGCCGCTGTAGCAGCCCAGCGAGAACAGGAACGACTCCAGCTCACTGTCACCGGTGGCAACAGAACGGATGATATACTCCACGCCCTCGCGTGCACTTCGCAGATCCATTGTCACACCTTCCTTATACTTCAATTTCAGTTAGCGCCTGCTAACTGTTTATAGAATACAGGAAAGAACCGGATTTGTCAAGGGAATTCGTTAAAAAATATTTTCCTCGGTTGACCTGCCAAGGCAGTTGGGATTATAATGTTGCCATCAAGCTTAACCCTACGGAAAAGGAGCGCTTTGCCATGAACGAGATCTATGTTACCGGCCACCGCAACCCTGATACCGATTCGATTGTCGCAGCCATGTCCTACGCGGCACTGAAAAATGCACTGGGCAAGCACAGCTATGTGGCAGCCCATCTCGGCACCATCAGCGATGAGACCAACCGTATGCTCAAGCGCTTCGGCTTCGAACCGCCCCGCCCGCTGAACAATGTCCGTACGCAGGTGCGGGATCTGGATTTCGACCGTCCCCCTACCCTCAGCCCTTCCGTCACCATGGATCGGGCGTGGAAAACCATGCGCGCACAGAAGATCTCCGCCCTGCCGGTAGTCAATGATGACGGTACCCTCTACGGTATGCTCTCCGCCGGCGACATCGCTACATTCAGCCTCAATACCATCTCCGATCCGAGGGTGGAAGAGGTTCCCATGTTCAACCTGCTGAGCGTCATCGAAGGGCGCATCGTCGGCGAAGCCGGTCATCTCGTGGACAGCCTCAGCGGCAGCGTGTCCATCGCGCTGCCTCAAAACTGCGAGCATCTCCTCTTCGACAGCAAGGACAGCATCGTGCTGTGCGGCAGCCAGCCGGACATGATCCGCCGCGCACTGGATATGCAGGTGGCCTGCCTCATTCTCTGCCAGACGGAGATCGAGGAGCGCTGGTTGGAAAATGCAGGGAAAACCTGCATCATCTCCACCCCCTTTGATGCCAGCCGCGTACACCGCCTGATCTATCAGGCGATCCCCATCTCCCGCCCCTGCGCCACGGGCGAACTGATCTCCTTCCATCTGGATGACTATATCGACGATGTCCGTGAGGTGGTGCTCAAGAGCCGCTATCGCTGCTATCCCATTCTGGACGAGAACGAACAGGTCGTGGGCACACTGTCCCGCTATCACCTGCTCAAGCCCCGCCGCAAGCAGGTGGTGCTGGTGGACCACAATGAGCTGTCTCAGACAGTGCCCGGCATCGAGCAGGCGGAGATCCGCACCATCATCGACCACCACCGTCTGGCCGATATCCAGACGCTGCAGCCCATCCATTTCCGCAACGAGCCGGTGGGCAGCACCAACACCATCATCGCCACCATGTATCAGGAGTGCGGCGTCGTCCCCTCCCCCAATATGGCCGGACTGATGGCCGCCGCGATCCTCTCGGATACGGTCATGTTCAAATCCCCCACCTGTACGCCCCGCGATATCGCCATGGCCGAGCGCATGGCCCGCATCGCCCATGTCACCCTTGAGGATGTGGGCCGCGAGTTGTTCTCTGTGGGCAGCTCCGATAACAAGCCCGTGGAAGAGCTGCTGCGCAGCGACTTCAAGGAGTTCCACATCGCCGAATACCGCCTTGGTGTGGGACAGATCACCTGCATCGACTCCGACCGCGTACTGGAGCGCAAGGATGAACTGATGGCCGCCATGTCCCGTATGCAGAAGCAGAGCGGCTACGATCTGGTGATGCTGATGCTGACGGACGTGCTGCTGGAGGGTACAAAGCTGCTGTATCTGGGTAGCGACGACGCCATCCGCAACGCCTTCTCCGTGGAACCCAAGGACAACACCGTGTTCCTTCCCGGCGTCATGTCCCGCAAAAAGCAGGTCATCCCCATGCTGACCTCCCTGTGGGGCTAAGCACAGCGTTTCAACAAGCACCGTCTCCTGCGGCGGTGCTTGTTTTCCATCCATGCGTTTTATTCGAAAAAAGGGGCTCCTTACTATGAATCACATCAGACTTGGCACCGTCGGCTCCGGCACGATCGTCCACTCCATTTTGGACAATGTACAGCGCACAGAGGGGATCTCTCTGGAGGCCGTCTACTCCCGCAGCCGGGAGAAGGCCGCAGCGCTGGCAGAGAAATACAACTGCCAAAACGTGTATACCGACATGGAGGCCTTCCTCGCCGATCCATCCATCGATCTCATCTACATCGCCACACCCAACCTTCTCCACTATGAGCAGGCTAAGCGCGCGTTGGAAAAGGGCAAGCACGTCCTGTTGGAAAAGCCCTTTACCACCCACTCCGAGCAGGCCCGGGAACTGGCGGAAATCGCACGGGCACGCCGCCTGTTTCTTTTGGAGGCCGCCCCCACCTCTTTTCTCCCCAACTTCGCCCTGCTGCAAAACGAGGTGAAAAAGATCGGGCCTGTCAAACTGGTCATGAGCAACTACAGCCAGTACTCCTCCCGCTACGATGCCCTGCTGCGCGGCGAAGTGCCCACCATCTTCGATCCCGCCTACGCCGGCGGCTGTCTGATGGATATCAACTTCTACAATGTACTGCTGAACATTCTCCTGTTCGGGAAGCCCTGCAGCGCCGTCTATCACCCCAACTGCCATCCGGGACTGTGCGACACCTCCGGCGTGATGACCATGTGTTACAACGGATTTGTCAGCACCAACGCCGGCGCCAAGGACACATGGGGCGTCAATTTCTTCCAGATCGAGGGTGAAAGAGGCTACATCTACATCGAGGGCGGCGCCAACGGTATCCGCTCGGTCCGTACCGTGACCCGCGAGAGCGATGTGACCGTCAACCTGCAGGATAACCCGGATCGCTGGTACTACGAGGTGCAGGAGGTCACCCGCCTGCTACAGGAGGAGGACTACGATGCCGTATATGCCCGCCTCGAAACCACCATCGCCACCATTGAGACCATCGAGACCGCCCGCAAAGGGGCAGGTATTTTCTTCCCCGGCGATTGAGCCGAAAATGTCAACTTGTGCAAAAAACAACAGCGACACACGCAGCCCCCACTGCGGTGTCGCTGTTGTTTTTGAGGAGAAAAGAGTTCTTAACTGCTGTTTCTTGGAGAGTTTATGGCCTAAGTTTACCCACTTTTCCGCCGTTTGTTAAGAACACATCGACTAAAAGTGTGTTTTCGCTGGACATTTCTATGAAAATGGTTCGATTTTTATATTGTTCTTGCAAAACTCGGACACGCCGTAGTACAATAAAACCACAGGGAGTTTTAGGAAAAGGGGAGTTTTTATCATGGCACTGAATCGTCGCGAGTTCAACAAGCAGGAAACGGTGCGCCACATCCGCAGCACCTTCATGTCTCTTTATGCCGAAAACGGCATCGACGGCATTACCGTCAGCAGTCTGTGTAAGGCCTGCGGGATTGCCAAGTCCACATTTTACCTCTACTTCGATGATAAGTACCAAATTTTGGAGGCGGTGGAGGATAGTGTGCTCTACCAACTGCGGGAAGTGTGCAACAACTTTCGCGCCTGCGACTTTCGCTCGGGCGACCTGAGCCGTCCTCTGGAATCGGCACGCGCTACGGTGCGCTGCCTCACCGAAAACGGCGACACCATCCGCGCGCTCATGGGCAAGCACGGCGACCCCCGCTTTTCCTACAAGTGGAAGAAAAACATCGCCGATGCCTTCCGCGACAGCTTTCGCGCCCAAAAGGGCGACAACTCCAGCGCCGACATCGCCTGCACCATCTTCTCCTCCAGCCTGATCGGGCTGTATACCCTGTTTCTCTTCGATAACCCCAATATGACGGAGCGGGATCTGTCCATTATCCTTATCAATCTGGCCCGCTTCTCCCTCTATGACTTCGAGGCCTTTGCCGAGGATATCTGACACATGGAAAACGCACCTGCCACTCACGGCAGGTGCTGTTTTTCGTTAGAATAGTCCCGGCAACAGCAGGGATAGGTTGTAGCCCACCACAAAGGAGAGCACATTGGCCACCAGTGCATACACCACGCAAACCCATGCTCGCTTTGCCCTTTCGCTGATACGGCGCATACACACGGCGTATACCACCGCCTCGAGGACAAAGACCACCAGCTCGAAGAGGACGTAGCAGGCCACATACGCCCACGGGCCCCGGTGGAAGGCGATGAGATTCAGCAGCACATTCAGCAGCACCTGTGTGCCTACGTTCATCCATAGCAGCAACCGCAGCTGTTTTCTCTCGCGGAAGCCGAAGGCCCATGCCACCGCCAGTTCCACCGCAATGGTGATGACGATGCGCGCCAACAGCGAGAGTACTTCCACGCCGCCGTTATAGTCACGCCTTACCGGCAGCAGGCCGCTTTCGTCCACCGCGTTCATGTCCACGGTGAAGTAGCTGTCGAAGGCGTAGCGCTCATAGATGCCGCTGGTCACAAAGGTGTCCGTCCCGGGGAAATAGAGCAGGATCTTAAAAGGATTGGGCGGATAGTATGTCCATGCGATGCCCTCTTCCTCCGTGACCAGCCAGCCCTCCTGCAGGAAGTAGTAGCCGTCGGCATCGGCGTAGTCCACAAACTTCTGCCACACAGCCTCGTCCAGCACCTGATATTCATAGCCCTCCATGCCGTTGTGCTGCGCGTGTGCAGGATCGCCGTCCCATGCGCTGGCAGGGCCGGTGGATCTCTGCTCCGACAGGAGCGTACCGTAACAGAGGACATCGTCCATGTTTTCAAAGGAAACCCGCACCGAGGGCTTGGGACCCGTATCGCCCCATACGGTGACAATAAGACTCACAAGCAGTGCCAGCACCAGCGCGACGGTCACAAAGCGTTTGGTAGGTTGATAGGTGGTCATAGAGCGCCTCCTTCAAAAAGTTTCTATTTTTTCAAAGCATACCACACAAATATGAACATTTCAACCGCCGCCCTGTTCGACTCCACGATTGCTATTCCAAAAAAATAAACGCCCACACGGGCGTTTATTTTTTGGAGCAGGATACGGGAGTCGAACCCGCCTCCTCGGCTTGGGAAGCCGATGTACTACCGATGTACGAATCCTGCATTTTTACGTTGCTATCATACCACACCCCTGTCGCGTTTGCAAGGCGAATTTCGGCGTATACTTTTCCACAATTTTTCATACAGTGGAGCAAACTCAACTCATCAGGAGGCTGACCTTATGAAACGCTGGTGCTCGCTGTTTCTCACCCTGACGCTCTTTTTCGCCCTCACCGTTCCCTGTCGTGCCGCGGAGATCCCCCTCACCTCCCACGCCGCGCTGCTGATGGAGAAAACCACCGGCGAGGTGCTCTTCGCCCAAAATGAGCACGAGGCACTGGCTCCGGCCTCGGTGACGAAGATCATGACCATGCTGCTGGTGATGGAGGCCATCGACGAGGGTGCCATCGCTCTTGACGATGTGGTGACCGTCAGCGCCCACGCTGCCTCCATGGGCGGGTCACAGGTATTTCTCTCCGAGGGGGAGCAGATCTCCGTGGATGATCTCCTCAAATCCCTCTGCGTCTCCTCCGGCAACGATGCCTCCGTGGCGCTGGCCGAGCATGTCTCCGGCGTGACAGAACTGTTCATCGATAAAATGAATCAGCGGGCACAGGAGCTGGGCATGAAAAACACCCATTTCGTCAACTGCACCGGCCTTACCGCCGAAGGACACCTGACCTCCGCCTATGATATCGCCCTCATGAGCCGCGAGCTGCTTCTCCATCATCCCGAAATCCGCAACTACACCACCATCTGGATGGACACCATCCGAAACGGCACCTTCGGCCTGAGCAACACCAACAAACTCATTCGCTTCTACGACGGAGCCACAGGTCTCAAGACCGGCTATACCGACCGAGCCGGCTACTGCATCAGCGCCACCGCCGAAAAAGAGGGCATGGAGCTCATCGCCGTGATCATGAAGGGTGAGACCGCCGACAAGCGCAACACCGACGCCAAAGCGCTCCTCAACTACGGTTTTTCCACCTATTCCCTCACCGATGCCGCTCCCGCCGAGCCGCTTCCCACCGTGGCTGTGACATTGGGCGCAAAGGACTGCGTAGCCGTCACGCTGCCGGAGGGCGAACGCACCGTTCTGCTGGAAAAAGCCAAGGCCGCCAATCTCACCCGGACGGCGGATCTTCCCGAGACGGTGGATGCCCCCATCGCCGCAGGAGACCGGATCGGTACGCTCTGTGTCTGCAGCGGAGACGAAACCGTCAAGACGATCCCTCTCGTGGCAGCAGAGTCAGTAGAAAAGCTCACATGGGGGCAAATGCTGAAGCAGCTCCTGCAAATGGCTATCTTCTGCGGTTGACGCCGCCATTCCCACTTGTTTTTTCCTTTTGTGCGGTGTATGATAAAGAATAGAGCTTTTATAAAGATTACACATACTGATACATAGGAGGATGTTTCCATGATCCGCATCAACACCGCCAATATGGAATCTTTCGTCACCATGCCCTTCGCCCAGACCCTCGCCCCCGAGCTGGCCGAGGCACAGGGCCACCTGCAGAACGGTACCGGCGCAGGCAATGACTTTATCGGCTGGGTAAATCTGCCCCGCGACTATGACAAGGAGGAGTATGCCCGCATCAAGGCCGCTGCCGCACAGATCCAGAGCGATTCTCAGGCACTGGTGGTCATCGGTATCGGCGGCTCCTATCTGGGTGCCCGCGGCGTTATCGAATGCCTGTGCTCCCCCAACTATAACCTGAAGAAAAAGAACACCCCCAACATCTACTTCGTGGGCAACGGCCTCAGCGCCGACGCCATGCACGAGGTGGTGGAGCTGCTGGATGGCGTGGATTTCTCCGTGAATGTGATCTCCAAGTCCGGCACCACTACCGAGCCCGCCGTGGCCTTCCGTTTCTTCCGCGAGTTGATGGAGAAGAAATACGGTGAAGAGGGCGCTGCCCGCCGCATCTATGCCACCACCGACGCCAAGCGCGGCGCGCTGAAGTCTCTGGCCGACGCCAAGGGCTATGAGACCTTTGTGGTGCCCGATGATGTGGGCGGCCGCTACAGTGTGCTGACCGCCGTGGGTCTGCTGCCCATCGCCGTGGCCGGTATCGATATCGACGCGCTCATGGGCGGCGCTGCCGAGATGATGGAGATTTGCACCAAGGCCGACTATGAAGCCAACCCCGCATGGCAGTACGCCGCCGCCCGTACGGCTCTGTACCGCGCCGGCTACAAGATCGAGGTGCTGGCCGCCTACGAGCCCTGCTTCCGTTTCATGTCCGAGTGGTGGAAGCAGCTCTACGGTGAGAGCGAGGGCAAGGAGAACAAGGGCCTGTTTCCCGCCAGCGTGGAGTTTACCGCCGACCTGCACTCCATGGGTCAGTACATCCAGCAGGGTGAGCGCCACCTGTTCGAGTCCGTGGTGCGCTTTGGCCCCTCCCAGAACGAGATGCTGGTTCCCTACGACGAGACTGACGGCGACGGCCTGAACTTCCTTGTGGGCAAGGATATGGACTTTATCGCCCGTCAGGCCATGGACGGCACGCTGCTGGCCCATGTGGAGGGCGGCGTTCCCAATGTGATCGTGGAGGCCGGTGTCAACGATTCGGCCACGCTCGGTCAGCTGATCTACTTCTTCGAGTACGCCTGCGGCCTCAGCGGCTATATGCTCAACGTCAATCCCTTTGACCAGCCCGGTGTGGAGGCATACAAGAAGAATATGTTTGCTCTGCTGGGCAAGCCCGGTTATGAGGCGCTCCGCGAAGAGCTGCTGGCCAAACTGGGCTAAGGACAGCATATTCCACAAAAATTTCAGCGGTTTTTTTCGTTGCTTTTCTTGTGGAACTGTGATATCCTTAACATAGGGTCAATATCCTAATCTCCCATTTTGACGAAGGAGTGTGATTTCTTATGGTTAGATTGATCATGGGTTCCAACGGTGCAGGTAAAACGAAGCAGCTTATCGAGCTGATCAACGCCGCAGTGGCCACCGAGGCCGGCAGCGTGGTATGCATCGAGCCCAGCGCCGACATGACCTACAACATCAGCTACAATGTCCGTCTGGTCAACGCCGGTGAGTACAACATTAACAGCTACGAGTGTCTGCGTGGTTTGGTTTGCGGTCTGTACGCAGGCAATTACGATATCTCCCATGTATTTGTGGACAACCTGTGCAAGATCACCGGCAACGACGATCTGCATGCAGTCGAGACCTTCCTGGGCTGGCTGGATCGTTTCAGCCATGACAACAGCGTGAAGTTCACCGTCACCATCAGCGCTGACGAGGAGACTGCCACCGAGGGTCTGAAGCAGTACACTTGATTGTCCCCCCTGTTTGTTTTCCCATTACATGAAAATCCGTTTCGGTTTTGTTTCAAAACTGAAACGGATTTTTTATCTGCGAGGGCACTAAAACCAATGATTACAGCGCAAAGAGATTGCAGAACGCATAATCACGCGGTATAATGAACATATACGCAGAGAAACGCGAAAGTGAGGATATCCCATGAAGCGAAGCCGTTTGTTCTCTTTTTGCCTTGTGTTGATGCTGTCGGCAGTTCTGCTGCTCTCCGGCTGCGGCGGGACAGAATCCACCCCCGCAGTTCCCTCTGACAGCGAAGAGCCCCCGCCTGCGCCGGTCTTGGCTGAGGATGATGTCACCCTGCCCAGCATTATGAGCTTTGCCAACTACGAGCTGGAGCCCGAGGGGGAAAAAGACAGGGACGGCTATACGACCGTGTTTTATGACTTGTGGCGGGACGATGCTTTCACTCAGGAGTATCTCGACCTGCTCACCGAGAACTACCACTTCTCCCTTCGCTCCAGCGCTCCCTATAGAGAGGGCGTAGACAAGTACCTTGACGGCGCGGAGGTCTACTATCTCGATTATACCGGTACTGCGCCCATTGTCGGTTTCTCCAATAACACGACATCATTGGGCGAGGTTCACGACGTTGATCTTGTTATCGTTGCGAAAAAGACAGGTTTTGCCATCCACTTTGCCGACGGTCTCGTGTGGACGGATACGGATGAGCGCAGCGTCATTTTTGCCGACCCCATCATCCCAACCGATGCCGACTATATTCTGCCCAGCATCGAGAGCTTTTCCAACTACCAACTGTGGCCGAAGGAGGAACATGAGAAGGACGGCTACACCATTTTGTTCTATGATTTGAAGCGGGACGATACCTTCGTGCAGGAATATGTGGACTTGCTGACAGAGCAGTACCATTTTTCCCTGCGACTCACCGCACCTTACAGAGCAGGGGTCGACGACAACTACTTTGCCGGCGCGGATGTCTACTATTTTGACTACACCGGCACGGAGCCCATCGTAGGCTTCACCTCCAAAGCCACCGATGTAGAGGGCGTGCACGACGTCGAAGTGGCTATGGTCATAAGGAAAAACGGATTTTCCATCAACTTTGCCGACGGCCTCGCATGGCTGTACACCGACGAGTACAGCACGGTGTTCGGGGGCAGTGAGCCCCAACAGCCCCCCAAGGACGGCGGTTACGGCGGCGATGACGATGATGACAGACGACCCCGCCGCTGTGCCGTCTGCGGCGGCAGCGGAGAGGTGGACTGCAACAGCTGCGGCGGCAGCGGCGAAAAGGACTGCACCTCCTGCAGCGGCAAGGGATACACCGAGGAATATGTCTCTACCCCCAACTATAGCGGCTACGGTTCCAGCAGCAGTACGGAGCGTGTGCGCTGCTTCTCCTGCGGCGGCGACGGCGAGGATGACTGCTATGCCTGCCGCGGTAACGGCGAAAAGGATTGCCCCTCCTGCGGCGGCAGCGGCGAGCGATAAACAAAATAACAGATTTTTCGGAAACAATGTCAATAAAACGAGGGAGCAATCGTACGATTGCTCCCTCGTTTTTGTTCGTTTATTGTATTTATCGGGGAGAGAAAGCGGATTTCGCCGCGCCGCAGAGGGGACAGACAAAATCGGCAGGCAGGTCTTCAAACTTCGTGCCGGGGGCGACGTTATTGTTGGGATCGCCCAGAGCCTCATCGTACTCCCAGCCGCACAGATCACAGACATATTTGTTCATAGAGGTATTCTCCTTTGGTTTTGTTTTGGTTGTACTTAGTATACCAAACTTTTTCCAAAAGATGTGTTGCAAAAGCCACGAAGAAAAAATTATCCTTTCTCCACCTCCGCAACGAGTTTTCCACAGCGACAACAGTACCACGCCACCAACGGTTCCTCCGCCGAGGTCAGCTTGATGCGCTTGCGACGACTCCACAGGAAGTCACCCTCCTGCTTGGCGGAATACCACTCCAGCGGAACCGTGATCCGCTGCTGCTCTACAAATCCCTTCTCCATTTCCTGCTGACAATACGGACAGTCCATCGCGCACTCCTCTCTCAGCCCTTCTCGTGCTTTGCAAAATACGCCTTCAAAATCTTCAGGCTCTCCTCACGCAGAACACCCGCTGTCACCCGGGGCTTCCAGAAGGAATTGTCAAACACCATTTGGCTGCAATTACAGCCTGCGTTGCCCAAAATCGTTTCTAAATCGTCGTTGCTGGCACCGTAGACGAGACGGCCCAGCTTCACCCACACCATAGCGCCGCTGCACATAAAGCAGGGTTCACAGCTGGAATAGAGGGTATACTCCCGCAGATCGGTAATGCCCGTGTCCTCACAGAAACGGCGAATCAGACCGAACTCTCCGTGGAAGGTGGGATCGTTGCGGGTATAGATCTGATTTTCGTTGGTATAAACCACCTCCCCATCCTTCACCAGCACCGCGCCGAACGGCTCGTTTCCATGCTCCACAGCCAGCTTCGACAGTGCGATGGCCTGCGCCATAAACTCTTGATCTTTCATAATTGACCCCTCCTTTTTCTTCATTATACTGTCCTGAAAATAAAATTGCAAGGTACACCCCCTCTCCTCTTTACAAGCGCCCCGCAAAGGCGTAAACTGCACACAGAGGAGGTGATGATATGAAGCGCGGGCACTATGCTTGGGCAATCTGTATTGCATCGCTGCTCCTGTTCGTGTGCAACATGGGCTTGTGCAGCAACATCCTCACCATCTATCTGCCGTTTATTGAGGAGCGGGGCGTCAGCGACAGTATGGGCAGCGCCATTCTCTCCGTGCGATGCGCCTTCTCGTTTCTCACCACTTTCTTCGTGGGCATTTACTATGAAAAATTCTCCCTGCGCCGGGGTATCTTTTTCGCCTCGGCGGTAGGTGTCCTGTTTCCCCTGGTGTTCTGTGCCGCCGTCAACGCCCCCGTTCTCTACTACGCAGGTGCGGCACTGGCCGGCATCGCATACGGCGCAGGCTGCATCTACCCCGTCTCGCTGCTGATCGGCAACTGGTTCCATGCCCGCCGCGGCTTTGCACTCGGACTCAGCGCCGCAGGAAGTGCCGTGGCCACCATGGGGTTTGCTCCCCTTCTCTCATCGGTGGTGGTGCGCCATTCTCTGACTACCGCCTTCGTGCTGCAAAGCGGTATCATGGCGCTCAGCGCTGTGATCGTGCTGCTGGTGGTGCGGGATGCCCCTGAGAATATGGGGCTGCTGCCCTACGGCGAAACAGAAAAAGTCAAAACGCAGACAGCCTCCCACGTCTCCTTCCGTCCCAATCCCACAGCGATGGGTATGCTGGCACTGATGATGCTGCTGATCGGCGGTGCCGGTCTGGCCTTCTCGGGGCATATGGCCGTATTGATGCGTACGGAGGGGTACTCCACCGAACTGGCCGCCTCTATGGTCTCCCTCTTCGGCTTTGTACTGGTATGCAGCAAGCTCCTCACCGGCGCAATAGCCGACCGCATTGGCTCAAAACGGTGCAGCATCCTCCTCTTTTTCATCTTCATCCTCGGCTGTTTCCTTGTGCTGGGCATGGATGGTACATCTGTTTTCTGGTGTGCGGCACTGGCCGTGCTGCTGGGTCTGGGTGCCTCGCTGTTCAATGTAGGCCCGCCTCTGTGGGCTGCCGATCTCAGTTCCAAAGACCACTATCCCAAGACGCTGAAACATCTGCAGATCTTCTACAATCTCGGCGGCATCCTCTTTACCGTGGTACCCGGCCTTATTGCCGACCGCACGGACGAGTACAGGAGTTCTTATCTCCTCTTCGCCGGTATGATGCTGCTGGCAATGCTCATTCTCCTGTGGGCATATGCTCAGCGCAAAGACGACAAAAGATAAAAAACCTCGCCCCATAGGGCGAGGTTTTTTATTGGGAAGAGCACACAGTTGGTCGCCAGAGGAGGTTAGCAGCCAACCGTGACGGTAACAGACATTTCCTTGTTGCCCAGAACGGGAACCACCACCTGTTCATAGGCGGCCACTTCGCCGCCGGCGGTGTTCTTATCGAGGGTACCACCCTCGGCGGTGACATTCACCACACGATAGCCCTCGGCAGGCTGGATGGTGAAGTACAGGTTTCCGTCCACATAATTCTGGCGGCGAACGGTAAAGGCCTTGGAATTGAAGGAGCCGTCCTCCATCACGGAGATGATGGCATACTTCACATTGCCGTAGGTCTGACCGGAGTCAGCCACGCCGTTGTCCTTAACCTCGATGACGGTGGAGTCCACCTCCACGGTCACGTTGCCGGTGGTGTAGATGCCGTCGGCATAGACCTCGCCGCCAACGGTGAGGGCCTTGACGTGGACGGTAACAGCCTGATCGGCAGCCAGATCCTCCAGAGAATCCACGCTCAGGGCATTGATCCAGCCCTCGCCGGTAATATTCCAGGCACTCTTGGTCATAGTCAGGTCGATAAAGTTGTTCAGCACGGGAGCTGCCGTATGGCGGAAGTGACCAATCAGCTTGCACTCACCGCTGAAGCCGCCCTTCTCGGCGGAGTAGTCGGCGTGGTCAAACTCCTCGCTGCCCATAAAGGCATTGAGGACAGTGCCGTTGGGCACCACATTGCCCTCCATATCCACATGGACGGCCTGGGTGGCGGAGACAGTGCCGGTGAGGGTGGCGTTCTCCAGCGTCACCTTCAGGGTCTGGCGGTAGTTGTAGATGCTGTTGCAGATATCACCGAAATAGGTACCGTTCTTGAAGGTAGCAGAACTGTCAGCCACGGAAGAGCTGGTGGCCTCAGCCTCGGCAGGGGTATCGCAGATGGTGTAGGTGGTGATACCGGGGTTGCCGGCGTCATCGGACTCGATCAGTTCCACCAGAATACCGTCCTTGGCGCGGGCGGAGGTGCCGGAGAAGTTGATCTGGCAATCGTCCACCACCAGATGGCTGAAGCCGGTATTGGCAGCGCCGGACTTGATCTGCATCAGCGCGTCCACAGTGTCGACCTTGGTGTTCAGCAGGTTAAAGGTGCCGCCACGGGACTGCTGGGTCATGAAAGTGGTATGGCCGCTGAGCAGGTAGGAATCGATATAGTCAGAGCCGGAGGGGCCGGAACCCATGACCTGAATGTAGTCGGGAGAGTAGAACTCCACATTCTTATAGCGGTTGTGGACACCGGAGTCGGCGTAGGTGACATAGCCGGAGCCATTCACGGTAAAGCCGTAGGTCACGCCGTTGACGGTCTTGGTGGCGGTATACTCCTTGCCCTCCTGTGCCACTTCCATGGTGCCGATGCCGGAGAGGGTATCCTCGGCATCCAGTGCGTAGGTGTGGCACTCATCGTAGGCCGTGCCGGAGTCGGTGGACAGAGCGCCCCAACCGGTGGAGACCACGATGCAGTTGCGGAACTTGCCCTGACCGTCTGCCATCACGTTGAGGGAACGGACAGTGCCTTCCATACCCAGAGCGAAGGGGACGCGCTTCATCATGCCGGGGGTCAGGTTGGCAAATTCGGCGCAGGTATCCTGCGTCTCCTTGGTATAGATGACGGTATCGTGGACATCGGCGATGGAGGCGTTGTCCACATACAGGGCGCAGCGGATGGCGCCGTCCAGCTCAAAGTAGCTGTTGGCGATCTCCAGCTCGGAGCGGTTATCGGCCATCACGGAAGTGCCCCAACCGGCCAGATCGTCGCCGCCGTCGCCGTGGGCGAGGAAGGTAGCGCCGGTGATGGTGTACTTGGTGCCATTGTCCAGCAGAATGCCGTTGAAGTGGGTACCGTTGGCGTTCAGAGTAATGCCGTCGGCATGCTTTTCGTCATATTCGCCGCCCACGATAGCCTCGGTAACGGAACCGTCGGCCACGATCTTGCCGCCATCCACCAGCAGTGCCTGACGGAACCAGTAGGTGGCCTTCTCCTCTTCCTTAGCACCGGACCAGGGTGCCGCGCTGGGGCCGCCGATACGGTAGACCTTCACCTCACGGACGGTGAAGCTGTCCTCAGCCTCGTAGGTCTTGCCGCTCAGCAGATCCTGCTGCACGCCATCCACCACCAGCACGAGGGCGCAGCCGTCGGCGGCGGTCATGGTCTTGACTTCGCCGTCCACGCTGTACTCAGCAAAGGTAACGGTGGAGGCAAGCGCAGTGGTGGTATAGGTGTTTGCCGTCTCTGTACGCAAAATTTCCAATTTGACGCTCATATAAAATTATATTCCTTTCATCTCGTTAATTTTATCGCATATATCGACCCCTCCAGAAAGAGGGGCCGATATGGAAAATCATTCCTTTTTCTCTTCTGCTTCGATAACAGGTGCGCTGACCTTCTTGGCTGCGTTGACGGCAGCGCGGGTCTGCATGGTATCCAGCGTAACGGCTGCCAGCAGCACGATACCCAGTGCCACATACTGCCAGTACTGGTTGATGTTCAGGAAGTTCATGCCCTGGTTCAGCACGGCGATGATCAGAACACCGACCACCATGTTGCTCATCTTACCGCCGCCGCCGCCCATCTTGACGCCGCCCAGCATCGCACCGGCCATGACGGTGAACTCGGCACCGATACCCATGGAGTTGGAGGCAGAACCGATACGGCCGATGTTGACCGTCTGTGCGATACCGAAGAAGATACCGGCCACGGCAAAGATCAGGATACGCATCTTGGCAACGGAGACACCGGACAGCGCCACGGCGTCGGGGTTGGAGCCCAGAGCGTAGATGTTACGACCGAAGTAGGTCTTGTTCAGCAGGAAAGAGCCGATGATGACCATCACGATCATCACGATGACGCCGGACTTGACATAGCTGCCACCGATGAAGGGGATGTTCACGCCACCCAGGAAGGTGAAGCCGGGGTTCAGGTCGCGGAAGGTACGGGAAAGACCGCCGGTCAGCAGGTAGGTAGCACCGTTAAGGACATACTGCATTGCCAGCGTGATGATGAAGGGGAACACGGAGAGCCATGCATACATAGCGCCGTTGATACCGGACAGCAGCACGGACAGTGCAATACCCACCAGCAGCGTCACCACAAAGATGGCAGGGGAATTGCCCAGTGCGTTATCCACCAGCGTCATGGCAATACCCACGGTGGACAGCAGGAAGCCGGTGGACAAGTCCATGGCGCCGCCCAGCATGATGAAGGTAATGCCCACACCGGCGATGATCAGATAGGCGTTCTGACCGAGAATGTTCATCATATTGGGCCAGGTCAGGAACTGACGGCCGTTGGTCAGAATGGGACAGATGATGGAGAACACAACGATCAGGCCGATCAGCACCAGGATCATGATGTACTCCTTCAGGAGATTGGAGACATTGATATTTTTCTTCTTCATTGTTTAGCCCTCTCTTTACTTTGCGCCGCCGGACGCCATATCCAGAATCTTCTCCTGGCTGAACTCTTCACGGGTAAGCTCGCCGGCCAGACACTTCTCGCCGAAGACGACGATGCGGTCGGACATACCCAGCAGCTCCTCCATGTCAGAAGTCACCATGATGACGCATTTCCCCTGCTCACACAGCTCGTTCATCAGCTCATAGATCTCATACTTTGCGCCGACGTCAATGCCGCGGGTGGGTTCGTCGAAGATGACGATTTCAGACTGGGTGGCCAGTGCCTTGCCGATAACCACCTTCTGCTGGTTACCGCCGGACAAGGTCATGACCTTGGTTTTCAGGTTCGGCGCCTTGATGCGCATCGCCTGACCGTAATACTCCGCGATCTCCTTCTCCTTTGCCGTGTTCACCACAAGGCCCTTGGAGATCTTTTCGATCACGTTGTATACAATGTTCCAGGAAATATCCTCGGAGAGGAAGCAACCCTCGCGCTTGCGGTCCTCGGGGATGAGGCAGATGCCGTACTTATACATGGCGTCACGGGGGGAGCGGATGTCGGCCTTTTCGCCGTTGACATAGACCTCACCGTACTGGCGCTTCTCGGCGCCGTAGACCACCTTCATGATCTCGGTACGGCCGGCACCCACGAGACCGGACACGCCCACCACTTCACCCTTGCGGGCGGTGAAGGAGATGTCGCTGACACCGTTGCCGGAGAGGTGCTTCAGCTCCAGTGCCACGTCGCCGATGGTGGCGTTGCGGGGCGGGAAGGTAGCGGTCATCTCGCGACCCACCATGTAGCGGATCAGCTCGGCACGGTTGGTTTCTGCCGTGTTGAGGGTGGTGATGTATTCACCGTCGCGGAGGATGGAGATGCGGTCGGTCAGTGCAAACACCTCGTCCAGACGGTGGGAGATAAAGATAATCGCAACACCTTTTTCCTTCAGTTGCCGCACGATGCGGAACAGGATCTCCGTTTCTGCGACAGAAAGCGGAGCAGTGGGCTCATCGAGAATCAATACTTTGCAGTCCTTGGAGACGGACTTGGCGATCTCCACGATCTGCATACGGCCGGGGGTCAGGTCGCGCACCAGCGTGTCGGGATTGATGTCCACGCCGAAATCATCAAAGATCTCCTGTGCGATCTGACGCATTTTCTTCTGGTTGACCAGCTTGCCGTAGCGCTCGCCGTAGCAGATGTTCTCTGCAGCGCTCAGCACATCGATCAGGTTAAACTCCTGATAAATACACTCAATGCCTGCACCTCTGGCAAGGGCAGGGTTCATAGACGTATACTCTTTTCCCTCCAGCGTAATGGTGCCGCCGTCGGGGGTATACGCGCCGGTGATGGTCTTAATGAAGGTGGATTTTCCCGCTCCGTTCTCGCCGATCAAAGCGTGAACTTCTCCGGGGTAGAAGTCGATGGAAACATTATTCAGTGCCACAACACCCGGAAAAACCTTCTTGATATTTTTCAATGAAAGGATCGGCTTTATGTTTTCCAAGAGCGATTCCTCCTGTCGCTAAAGTTTTCTGTTCGGTAAAGAACCGGGGCGACAAAACGCATTGACGATTGCCGCCCCGATTCATTACTCAGTTATTCAGTGAAATGGATTCAGTGAAAAAATCGGAAAGGGGGTTGCTTAGAAAGAGCCCATGCGCTCCTCGGTCTGATACTTCTCGCCGACGTTCACGTCGCCGTTCTTGTAGCCCAGAGTGAAGCCATAGATGTTGGTGGCATCGACGTCATCCCAGTAGATGTCGCCGTAGTTCCAGGTGTAGCCCTCAAAGCCGCCGCAGGAGCCCAGCAGGATGGTAGCCAGGGAGCGACCGGTAGCATAGCAGGCAGCCCAAGTTGCCTCACCGCTGACCTCGATGCACTCAGCCAGTTCTTCCTCGTTGCACTTGCCGCCGAAGGTAGCGTAGCCCTTGATGGCGGTGGAGGAGGGATCAGCCTGAGCCTCAGCCCACATGCCGCGGAAAGTAGCATCCTCAGCATAGCCGGAGATCACGCAGAAGTCGGCCAGATCCAGACCGTTCTGCTCAGCGTAGTCTCTGATGTAGGACTCGATACCCATAGCCTCATCGGGCTCATAGGCGATGAAGATACGGCAGTCGGGGTTGGCGGCCAGAACAGCGCTGGCGTTGTCATAAGCGGTAGTAACGGGAGAGTTACCATAGGAGGTGGTGTTGGAAACACCCACCAGGATGTCGGACTCGTCAACGGTGCAGACGAAGGCGTTGGACTTGAAGATACCGTCCTCGATGTCGTAGTAAGTATCAACAGCGACCTCATACTTGCCATCGGCGTTGGTGGGAACATTGCCGCCCTCGGCGACGCGCTTCTGGACCCAGTCCTCAGCAGCCTTGACAGCGTAGACGCCGGCCACGGAGTACAGCGTGTAGACACAGCCAGCGATGGGATAGTCGGCCTTGGCACCCAGGAAAGCGATGGCGATACCGGCGTCATAAGCGCGGGCGCAGACATCCTGCAGCATGGGAGCGACCATGGCGGGGACGATCAGGGCGCCGACGTTACCGGCAGCGATGGCGTCCTCGATCAGGCTGACCTGGTTGGAGGGGTCACCCTGAGCATCCTTGGAGACGTAGGTCCAACCCTGCTTCTCCATAAAGTAACCGGCAAAGTCGGTGTTCCAGCTCAGGCCGGGGACACCGGACACGGGCAGAACAGCCCAGACTTCCTTGTTGCCGTTCCAGACGAAACCCTCGGTCACGGCTGCGCCGTCATCGGGAGTGCCCTCGTCAACGGGAGCCTTCTCGCCGCAGGCGACCAGGCTCAGAACCATAGCCAGAGCCAGAATCAGAGCAAGAAACTTCTTCATATTCATTTCTCCTTTAAAATATTTGTTTCACAGCGTATGCTGATAAAACCTTGGTTGCTGTCCTTTGGGGACGGGACTTATTCCACGGGGGGCTGGATCAGCTCCACCAGCACGCCGTCGGGGTCGCGGATGAACATCACGGACTCGCCGGTCATGGTGACCTCGTGGGCGATGTCCACACCGTAAGCCACGGCCTTGGCCTTGAAGCCAGCCATATCGGCCACCTGGATGGCCAGATGCTTGGTGCCGATGGTCTGCAGATCGGTGTTGGGGGTCTTGCGATCCTCGGGGATGGCCTTAGGAGCATCGTACTGGAACAGCTCGATCTCATAGCCGCCCAGACCGCGGATGAAGGCGATACGGGCACCCAGAGGAGGTGCATAGAAATCCTTACCGGTGGGCTCAAAGCCCAGAACATCGCTATACCACTTCAGGGAGCGCTCCATGTCGGACACGCTGATGCCGGTATGCAGTGCTTTTACCATATGATTCTTCATCGTCAGTTCTCCTTATCGTAATCGGTGTATTTCTTAGTCATTCCACTCGATGAGGCCGGCGGTCAGGCTGCGATCGCCCTTCCACACCATCTCATAGGCCTCGGTCATCTGCTTATAGTTGAAGCGGTGAGAGATCAGGGGGCTGATGTCGAGACGGCCATAAGCCAGCATATTCAGGAACACGCGGATATCTTCGTCCACGGTGTTGCCCATGAGGCTGTTGAAGCGGCGCAGCTTGGTGTTCAGCACGGGGGGCCACACACCGGTGATCTCCAGATCGGCGCGGCGCAGAGCGAAGGGGCGGGAGTTGACGTAGGTACCGATGAGGCTGGCACCCTTCATCATCAGGGGCTCATCCAGAGGAGGCATATCCTGACCGTGGCACTGGGAGATCATGATGACGCGGCCGCGCTCACCCACCAGATTGGCAGCCTGCAGCAGGGCGCTGCGCTGGCCGGTGGCCTCGAAGAACACGGGGATCTCCAGACCCAGCTCATCCAGCAGCTTCTCCAAACCCTCGGGGTCGGTCTTGGTGTTGATGGCGTAGTCAATGCCGCCCACAGCCTTGCTGGCCTCCAGCTTGTTGTCGTGGTGGCAAGTGATGATAACGGGGCAAGCGCCGGCCAGACGGGCCATCTGCGCAGTCATAGCGCCCACGAAGCCCTGGCCCTGCACCACGCAGGCCTCGCCCATCTTGATGTCAGCCTGACGCACGGCGTACAGACCGGTATGGCCCAGATTCCAGAAAGCAGCCTGTGCCTTGTCCACGTTCTTGGGGGCGGGGGTGCAGTTCAGCGCATCCATGATGAGGTACTGGGCGTGCTCGCCGGTGGTGACCACCACGTCGCCCACTTCGAAGCCCTCCACGCCCTCGCCGATCTCCTCGACGGTGGCGCACATACTGTAACCCACGCTGGTGGGCAGGGGGACGATGTGCTCGCCCATCAGAGCCTGCTCGGTGCCGGGGCTCATGGTGCTGTAGTGTGCCTTCAGCAGCAGCTGACCGGGGCCGGGAGCGGGCAGCTCTTTCTCCTGCAGCGTAACTTTACCGTATTCTACCTGTGCATACAACGTTTTCATAAGAGGTTTTCTCCTTGGTCTTAACAAATGCGCTTCACGCGTTTGCGATTTACGCCGCGGAAGCAAACTTTTCTTGCCATTACCCGCTTATTCTGCCACTAATACATTTAAAAGGCAACCTCGATCGAACCTGTTCACAAAAAAAGGCACTTTTTTCAAAAAAACCGACAGCTTCTCCCTTACGGCTGTGGGATTTTCTTTGACGAGCGCCATCCAATATGCTATGATGATACTATATCCTAATTTCTTTCCATGGAGGTGCGCATGAAAAAAGGCCTGCTTTTTTGCATTATTGCCACAGTGTTGTGCGCAGGCGTCCTTGTTTTCCTGTTCCTCTCACGCGACGATACAACATCCGCTCACCGTGATACCGACCCGGAGCAAACAACGATTACGCTGGTATACGCTTATCAGAACAGCCAGTGGAACGCCTGCGTCGAAGACGCCATCCGCCGCTTTGAGGAGGCAAACGCGCACATCGACGTACAGTACGAGATCTACTATGAGGACACGGTGTATGAAGATCTTCTGTTCCGCCTTGCCGCGCGGGACGAGCTGGGCGATGTGGTGCAGATCAAAGAGCCCTATGTATGGGCCGAAAGCGGACTGATCGCCCCGCTGCCGGAGACACTGACGAATCAGGTGGACACCACCTGCACCGTGGCAGGTAATACCTACGGTGTTTGCGCACTGGGCACCACCGCCGGCATCATCTATAACAAGGCGGTTTTTGACCGGCTTGGCCTCTCCGTCCCCCAAAATTATGCGCAGTTCCTCTCCCTGTGCCGCACACTGAAAGACAACGGCGTCACACCGCTGGGCGTGGGCGGCAAGGATCTGTGGCACTTTGAGCACTGGATGAACTACTTCCTCCGCGCCGATATTCTCAGTGCCGAACCGGACTTCCTCGCCCAGTGCTCTTCCGGCGAGCGGGATTGGAGCGATCCGCTGATCACCACGATGCTGACGCATCTCAACGAGCTGTTTGCCATGGGATTCGTGGATGAGAGCTGGCCCTCCACCCCCGACGGCTCTTTGTCCTATTTGATGGCGGAGGAACAGGTGGCCATGGTCTTTTCCGGCTCCTGGATGATCCCCGACGTACTGTCGCAGAATCCCGCGCTGGAGCTGGGTTGGTTTTATCTCCCCAATGAAGACGGTGTCGTCGTGGCCGGTGAGAGCCTTGACGTGTTCTGGACGGTAACGGCCGATTGCGCCGCCGATCCGGCACGCTATGAGGCCGCCGTTTCCTTCCTCTCCTTCTTCTACTCCGAAGGACTCTACGAGGAGATCTATACGGCAATGGCCGGGTTTTCCATGCTCAACGACCGCAGCCGCGATCGCCTTCCCTCCCACACGCTGCTGCAAAAAGTAAACGTGGACCGCACCAATGCCGATCAGCGCATCCACGCTTATGTGGGCGACGAAAACACACCTCCCGGCTTCGAAAAGAACCTCCTGACGCTGATCAGCCGTATGTGCTCCGGAGAACTGACGGTAGCGCAGACGCAGGCCGCAGCAAATGAATATTGGCGCGAGGCACTGGCACAGGAGGTGGCATATGCGCCGTAATTTTCTCAAACCGCAATCTACTTTTCAGAAGCTGGCCTTAGCCTTTCTGGTGATCGGCGTACTGCCGCTGCTGTTGGTCTGCCTTATTTTGATGCGCAGCTACGAAAACACCGCCCAGCGCACCATCGAAAGCAACATGCAGGAGGCCAACTTCTTCGCCCACAACAAGGTATGCGCGCTGGTAGAGAGCATCGACTCCTCCATGAGTTTGCTTTATGACTACTCCACCGGTTCGTACAACGCCCTTTGGGAAATTCTCGAACGGGACACACTTCCGGAAAGTGAGCGGCAAAACGCCGTCGGATCAATGCTGGAGCGATTGCTGCAGACAGATTCCTCGATATCTGCCGCCTACTTTGTCCGCCCCGATGGCACCACCTACAGCCGCTTTTATAGTCAGCAAAAGGCGCTGCGTCTGACGTCCACCGCCCGACACACCACGCCTGCTGCCGTCGGTGATGATCTGCGTCAACTCTGCATCCTCCCCGTTGCCAACGAAGGAGAGTGGTGCAGCGGCTCTTCCGACCGCGTACTGACGCTGGGACGCAATTATATGGACACCCGCTCGCTCTACGCGGTAAGCACCGTCTCTCTGGGCACGCTGTATATTGATCTGCGCACCGAGGCTTTGGACGAGCTGCTCGCAACGCTGCAGCTGGGCGCCGGCGGCAACGTCACCATCGTTGCACACGATACCGGCAGCGCAGTCTACCAACTTTATCCGGAAAACGAACAGCTGCTTCCCGAGAATCTCGCTGCCGAAAGCGGCAGCTTCACCGAAGGCGACTACACCGTATATTATCAGCCGATCGGCACCGTGCCGTATTCTCTGGTGGTCTCGTTTGACCGCAGCGAACTCTACAGCATTCACACCTCAAACCGCACCTACTTCGCCCTGCTGCTGTTCTTCGCGGTGGTGCTGGTACTGACGGTGAGTCTTCTGTTCAGCGGCCGTATCAGTACGCCTGCCCGCCAACTCAAACGCGCCATGGAAGAAGTGCGCAGCGGCAATCTGACGGCACGGGTAGACATCCACAGCGGAGACGAAATGGAATATCTGGGAAACGGCTTCAACCAAATGGTGGAAGAACTCCGCAGCACCGTTGACGAGGTGTATATGGCCCAGATTCTCCAGCGGGATGCTGAGCTCAACGCGCTGAAAATGCAAATCCAGCCCCACTATCTCTACAACACGCTGGATATGATCCGCATGAACGCTTTGGACAGCGGCGACCAGCGAACCGCTCGTTTGATTGAAAGTCTCTCCCGCCAAATGCGGCACATGATGAGCAACCACCAAAAGCGTGTCACACTGCGGCAAGAGCTGGACATCACGCAGGAATACGGCTATTTGATGAGCATCCGCTCGGAGGGACAAATCCGCATCCGTATCGAAGTCGAAGATCGCGATCTGGGCCTATTTGTCCCCTCATTACTGCTGCAGCCCTTTGTGGAAAACGCCGTCAAGCACGGCTTGAAGGAAAAACGCGGCGGCGGCACGATCCTGATTGACGCCGCCCGCATCGGCGAGGTGCTGCAGATTATGGTCTTTAACGACGGACTTCCCATTGACAGCAAGCGACTTGCCCACATTCGTCAGTTCCTGGAAAACTCGCCTATTGGCGCACAGGACGAGGCCGGCATCGTCAGCGTCGGCATGAAAAACACCTATGACCGCATCAAAATCAACTGCGGCAGCGAATACGGCTTTACCATCGACAGCGACGAGAACATGGGCGTGGTGGTAACCATCCGCCTGCCTGTTTGGAGAGAGGAGGATCCCCATGTGGAAAGTACTGCTGGCAGATGACGAAAATCTAATCCTCCGCGGCCTGCGCCGCCTCATTGATTGGGAAGCGCTGGACATTGAGGTGGTGGGCGAAGCGCTGGATGGCACACAGGCTGAACAGATGATTCTAGAGACGCGGCCCGACCTGGTGGTTACCGACATCCGCATGCCCGGTCTCTCTGGTCTGGATCTGTTGGCTCGCCACAAAAGCGGACCGGATGCACCAAAATTCATTTTCGTCAGCAGCTATGAAGAGTTTGAATATGTGCGTCAGGCCCTCTCCGGCGGTGCCGTGGAGTATCTCCTCAAGCCCGTATCCTCTGAAGCGCTGGAAAAAGCAGTGCGCAAGGCGCTGGGTCTCATGGCTGACAGCTCTACAGCAGCACTGTTCCGACACACCCCCCTGCCTATGCAGGACTTCTTCGCTCAGCTAACCGAGGGTCACGAGTTCATGGGCACCGATCTTTACCAGAGCTTTACTTCCTTGTTGGGCGGTAAGGACTCCCCTGTCTTTGCCGGTCTTTGCTTCGGTTTGAGCCGCGAAAGCGTTCATCAGCTGGAGCAGCTCCCCTATGAGCGGCGTTTGCTACAGACCTTCGTGGCCTTTAACACGGTGCGGGACGATCTGGAGCGGGACGGCTACGGCTGCTTCCTCCGCAAAGAGGAAAACCGCGCCTGCCTGATGGGTATCTTCTCCCCCGGCGAAGATATTGACGCCATCCTCACCGCCGCTATGGATCGTACGGGAGCTAAAACAGGCTACACTCTCCGCGTAGGTGTGGGGCGCCTATGCCACAGCGCCGAGGAACTGATGCGCACCTATGAGGACGCCGCCCGCGCCTTTGACCTGTACTACTTTGACCAGTGTCAGATCCTCCACTGGGACGGCACACCCCACACCCCCACCTACACCAACGAGGACTTTGATGCGGCGGTAAAGCAGGTATTTGAAAATATCGTGGCTAAAACCGGCACACTGGAACAGGATGTGGAGCAGGTTTTGGACATTATCGCCGACCTGCACTACAACAACCGTGTGGCCACCTATAACCGCACCATGATTTTCTCCGGCAATCTGTGCCAGCAGCTCTACGCCAACCGCCTCCTTCCCGGCAGCTTTGCCGAGCGGCAGGATTCGCTGCAGCATCTGTTGGAAAGTTGTGACACTTTCGAGGCACTGCGCCAGGCAGTACTGGACTACTATCGTGAGTTGCTTCCGGATGTATATAAAGCCGCCAGCCGCCGCAGTACTGCTGACATCGTGCGGGCGCAAAAGTATATTCAGGAACACTACGCCGAAGAATTGTCTCTGAAAACGCTGGCAGAGGTGGCCTGCGTCAGCCCCCACTATTTCAGCGCCTATTTCAAGGCCGAAACGGGCCAGAACTACAAGGCCTATCTCACCCGCGTGCGGATGGAACAGGCCCTTCATCTGGTGCTGGACACCGACATGAAAACCTATGAGATCGCCCAGCAGGTGGGCTACAACAACAGCCGTCGGTTCGCAGATGCCTTCCGCGCGGCACATCAGCTCAGTCCCATGGACTACCGCAAGCTTCACAAAAAAGGTGAATAAGCAAAAAAACAGACACCCGAAGGTGTCTGTTTTTTTATTGGAATGGTCGTATTTTATTCCTCTTCCGTCCACGCTTCTGCCGTGGCACCGTTATACTTCTTCTTAAAGATGCGGCGGCGGAAGAGATAGATGGAATAAACTACCCACAGCACAAAGAAGATACCGCAGGCGATGAGGGCGTTGGTCAGGGACTGACCGGCAAAGCCCAACAGGAACAGCAGCGGTGCGATCATCACCATGGCCGGGAAGTTGGACAGGATGTACAGGCTGGACACGGGGGTGCGCAGGCCGGGATCCACCTCTTTCATCAGGATCATGCCGTTGGAGGCAGTGCCCGTGAGGGTGCCGAAGCACATGAGGAAGAACTCGTGCTCCAGACCGGGGAAGCACTCCTTGGCCACGGCGCGGATATACACACGGGTGACCAGCGTACCGACGAGGCTGAGGATCACGATGGGCAGGATGTAGTTCTTGATATCGTTGATCTCAATAGCCGCCACACCGGCCACGATCATCATATCGAAGGCGAAGCCGGAAACGCGGTCCATCTGATAGTTGTTGATGTAGTCGCGGTGCATCACATTGCTGCGGCGCAGATGCTTGACAATGAACTTGATGAGCATGGCCGCCAGAGAGGCCCACAGGAAGTTAAAACCCCAGGCAATGCTGTTGGTAAAATCGGACAGGATGCCTAGCAGATACATAAAGCCAAAGGCGATGGCGTAGGCCAACGCCACGAAACCGACCTGCAGGGTGAACTTATCCACCGACTCATTGTCGGGGATCTCGCTGCCGGTGGGGTTGGTCTGATCGACCACCTGGCCGTTGTCGGGGCGGGCGCTGCGAACTTTCAGATCACCGCGCTTTTTCTGGATGTTGATGTACAGCACACCAAACACAGAGGCCACCACAAAGCCGATGGAGGCCAGAGACAGGCCGAAGCTGCCGTTACCGGCAAACTGGGCTGCGGGGGTGTTGGTAAAATTGATGTCCCAGCTCAGAGCGTTGCCCGGGCCCTGACCAAAGGCCAACGGCAGGATCAAGCCGCAAATATAGGAGACAACATTCTTACCGTAACGGGTCAGCAGGAACAAAATCACGGTGATGCCGAGGCCGACGAAGGCCTGCAGCATATAGGTGCCGCCCTGCAGAGCGCCGAACTCCACTACCTGTGCTTTGCGGGTCTTGTGGGCACTCTTTTCCGTCTTAAGAGACATGGCGGCAAAACCGATGGCCAGACAATGATAGGTGATCACCTGCATAAGGCGGTTATCCACCATGGTAAAACCGAACTGCTTGGTAATGATATTCACGATCAGCAACAGCGCACCACCCAGCAGTGCCGAGGGGATCAGGCACTTGCGGAACAGGGGGATGGTACGGCGCAACACATTACCCAGCACCAGGAACAAAAGCAGCAATCCAAGCTGCACCATAAACGCCCAAACGGCGTCATAATTCGCCATTGTAAAATCCCAACCGGATGCATGGTTCATAATGGGATTCCCTCCATTCTATATGGAATTCTGTGGGTAGGAACATCTATGTAAAAGCAGGTCTGCGACCCACTGTGCTCTCCAGTTTAGCATACTCAATTTCCTTTTTCAAGAAAAAAGAACAGCCGCGCGAGGCGGCTGTTCTCCCATTTGTTTTTACTCCTGCTCTTTAAAAAGACGCTGGTAATACATACCCGAGGTGTAGAGGGCCGCAGCGGGGTTGTGACCCAGCACGCGATCTTTCGTCACCACGTTGGTGCAAAGGGCGTTGGAGTGCTTGATAAAGAGGCTGTCGTGCCCCACACACAGACCCATAATAAGGTTCAGCTCTGTACCGGCATCATTCAGCAGCTCCGCCTGCAGCACGGGGTTGCACATATTCGCACCCACCGCATCACACTCGGCAGGAATGCCGATGTCCGTCTTGGGCGTTGCGCCGCATTTGCACACCACGCCATAGACCTCAAAGCCGTTGATCCGCAGGATCTTGGTAAGCGTGCGGGACTCCTCGATAAGGCCGAGGCAGGTGGCGATGCCCAGCTTTTTCGCTCCCAGTTTCTTGGCAAACTGGATCACTTCTTCCACGCGGGTGCGCTTACCGTAGCCTTCATACTCTACCTGCGCCGCCGCCACGGCAACGCGGTTATCCTCACCGTTGAGGGCATCCATCGCGCGCTTGTAGGTCTCCTGATTCATGTTGGTGGTCAGGCAGAACTCGGGATAGTGGCTGTTTTGGTAGTGGCAGTGGTATACGTGGCAATCTACGCAGGAGAGGCAGGGTGTCTTCTTCTCGTCCATTCTCTTTTTTCCTTCTCACTCGCCAAAGGCGGCGGCAACATCTTTGAGCAGCGAACGAATCTCCAAATGCTGCGGGCAGGCGTTTTCGCAGGCACCGCACTCGATGCAGTCTGCGGCGCTGACACCGGTATTCTTTCGCAACTCATGGTAGAAGAAGGTGGCGCCGGGATCGTCAAAGCGCACCTTGCCGTTCATGCACATAAAGAAGTCAGGGATGGGAATGCCCTTGGGGCAGACCTCGGTGCAGTAGCGGCAGGCCGTGCAGGAAATGCCGCCAAGAGAGTTGAAGATATCGCAGACCTTCGTTACTGCTGCCTGCTCGCCCTCGTCAAGAGGACGGAACTCCTGCATGAAGCTGACGTTATCCTCCATCATGGCCATGCTGCCCATACCGGAGAGCACCATCGCGACCCCCTCCTGGGACGCGGCGAAACGAATGGCATAGGAGGCATTGCTGCCACCGCCGAGCGCAGTAAACACCTGCTGGGCGTCCTCCGGCAGCTTCACCAGTGCGCCGCCCTTCACCGGCTCCATCACGATAACGGGTTTGCCGTGCTTACGGCAGACCTCCAGACACTTCCGGCTCTCCACCAGGGGATCTTCCATATCCACATAGTTGAGTTGGAGCTGCACTGCCTCTACCTGAGGATACTCGGTGAGGATCTGATCCAGCACGTCAGCCTTATCGTGGAAGGAAAGGCCCAGATGACGGATGAGGCCCTCCTCCTTCAGTTCCAGCGCCGTCTCATAGGCGCGGCAATTCTTATACTTGACGAACCGCTCGGCATTCTGGGCGTGCATCAGATAGAAATCAAAATACTCCACACCGCAGGCCTCCAACTGGCCGGCAAACAGCGGACGGATCTCCTCGTTGGTCTCGAAAAAGTTGGTGGAGAGCTTGTTGGTCAGGATATACTTCTCACGGGGATAGCGGGAGGTGAGGCACGTCTTCAGTGCCGTTTCGCTCTTGCCGTCCAGATAGCCGTGGGCGGTATCAAAATAGTTAAAGCCCGCCTCCAAAAAGGCATCCACCATTCTGGTGAACTCCGCGCAGTCCACCTCGCCGTCCACCATGGGCAGGCGCATACAGCCAAAGCCGAAGTTCTTCTTCACATTCTCAAACGGATTCATCTTTCTTCTCCTCTTCTGTCCGATTATTTCATCAATTCATACACCGCGGTGCAGAACAGCTGCGCGGCCGTTTGCAGGCAGGATTCCTCAAAATCAAAACGGCGGTTGTGGGCCCCTGCATAGCAGCGTGTCAGCACACGGAAAAAGGTGGCCTCTCCCCCTTGATGCTGCACGCGGCCCATCATGGTGGCAAAATCTTCACTGCCGTCCAGCACCATCATATCCTGCGGCGCAACCGCCAGCCCCGCCTTCTCCCATGCACCGCGCAGCCGCTGCGCCAGCGACACATCACTGTCCATGGCATCCGCCGCACCCACCGGTGTATAGCTCACGGTGCAGCCGTGCATGGCGGCGGCACTTTCCACAATGCGCAGGGCGTATCCGGCCATGTAGTCATTGACCTTTGCAGTGGCGCCGCGCACCTCCAGTTCCAGCTTGGCCTCGTCGCAGATGACATTTCTGCCGGAACCTGCCTCCAGACGCCCCACATTGATGCGGGAAGCCCCCTCTCCATGGCGGGGAATGGCCTGCAGATTCAGCACCGCCGTAGCCGCGGCCAACATGGCGTTGTTGCCCTCATGGGGCGCTCCGCCGGCATGGGCGGAAAGTCCGCGGAACACCACATCATACTTTGCCGTGGCAAAAGAGCCGTTGGAACCGGGCACTACCGCAAAGTCCTCAAGACCCTCATTCTCTGTCACATGGGCGCCCAGCAGATAGTCCACGCCGTCCAGGAGGCCCCTGTCCACCATGGCTCCGGCGCCGCGCACACCCTCTTCGGCAGGCTGGAAAAGCAGCTTTACCGTACCGTGGAGGCTGTCTTTCAACTCCATCAAGATCCCGGCAACCGCCAAACCCACCGCCGTGTGGCCGTCATGGCCGCAGGCGTGCATTGCACCGTCATTGACAGAGGCAAATCCCTCTGCTGCGGGGCGATGGTCAGCCTCCTCCGATTCGACGAGGCCCAGCGCATCCATATCGAAGCGCAGCGCCATGGTAGGTCCTTCGCCACAGCGGAGAATACCCACCACGGCAGTCATACCGCCGCAGGTGCGCTCCACCAGCTCAGCATCGGCCCCCTGCTCCACGGCGCGGCGGTATTGCGCCGCCAGCTCCGCCTCAGGCGGCACACCCATGCGTCCCTCCCGACAGCAGGCATCCTCGCCCATGAGCACCTCATAGCCAAGCTCCGTCAGCTCTCGGCCAACGATCGAGGCGGTACGCATCTCGCACCAGCCTTTTTCGGCATATTGATGAAAGTCTCGCCGCCACAGTACCATCCGGCTCTGCAGCTCTGCGGCGCGGTGTTTGATCGTCTCCGTCATATGCATATACTCACCTCTGCCAACATATGCTTTTATCTCTATTATATAGTGTTTTTCCCGCTTGTCCATAGAAAAGGCAAAAAACGAGCCGCCTGTCAGATGCTGTCGGAAGAAATTTTGAAAAAAGGGGTTGACGCAAAAGGCAAAATGTGATATCCTAACCGTTGCCAGTATCCGCCGGTGTGGTGGAATGGTAGACACAGGAGACTTAAAATCTCCCGGTAGCAATACCGTACCGGTTCGAGTCCGGTCACCGGCACCATTTCCGGTACCTAAATATCGCGGAGTAGAGCAGTTGGTAGCTCGTCGGGCTCATAACCCGGAGGTCAGAGGTTCAAGTCCTCTCTCCGCAACCAAAGAAAACAGCCATCCATCCGGATGGCTGTTATTTCTTGCATTTTCTGCAGGGGGTCGTTCCCATGAACACAAAAGACGCTTTTTTCACAAAAGATACGGCCTTTTACCGCACACTGTTTCCCCTTTTGCTGACCATTGCACTGCAAAATCTGGTGGCCTACAGTGTCAATATGGCCGACAACATCATGCTGGGTAGCTACAGCCAGACGGCGCTGAGCAGCGCCGCCACCGTAAACCAGATCTTCTTCGTGGTGCAGCAGCTGGCCCTCGGCATCGGCGACGGTCTTGTGGCGCTGGCCGCCCAATACTGGGGTCAGAACCGTGTCAGCCCCATCCGCCGTCTTACCGGTATTGCGTTGAAGTTCGGCCTTGGTCTGAGTCTCATTGTGGTGGTGCTGTGTGTCGCGATACCCCATCAGCTGCTGGGTCTGTTCACGCCGGATGAAACCATCATCGCCGCCGGTATGGAGTACCTCTCCATCCTGCAATACACCTTCCCCCTGTTCATCTTCTACAGCATCTTCGTAGCCGCACTGCGCAGTGTCGGTACGGTGCGCATCGCTTTCATTACCTCCCTGACCAGCCTCATCATCAATGTGGCCATCAACTACACGCTGATCTTCGGCCGCTTCGGTTTCCCCGAGATGGGCATCCGCGGCGCCGCCATTGGCACCATGGTAGCCCGCATCGTGGAACTGGGCATCGTGGTGGTGTACCTGCTAAAGGTTGACAAGAAGCTCTGCCTCTTCTCCGAGAACTTCCTCAAGGGCGATCGGGCGCTGTTGCGGGACTTTATCAAGGTGGACACCCCCGTTATGTTGAGCCAGCTCCTCTGGTCCGTCTCCGTCCCCATGCAGACGGCCATCCTCGGCCACCTCTCCTCCGACGCCATTGCCGCCAACAGCGTGGCCACCACCTTCTACCAGTATCTCAAGGTGATCGTACAGGCCATGAGTGCCGCCTGTGCCGTTATGATCGGCACCGCCATCGGCAAGGGCGATCTCCGGCGGGTGCGCTCCGACGGACGAACGCTCAGTGTGCTGAGCGTGTCCATCGGTCTGGTGTTGGGTGTTGTTCTTCTCCTGCTGCGCCGTCCCCTGCTGTCTCTCTACAGCCTCACGCCCAGCACCTACGAACTGGCAGACACACTGATGGTCATCATGAGCGTCATCATGGTGGGCATGAGCTACCAGATGCCCGTCAGCTTCGGCATTATCCGTGGCGGCGGCGACGCCAAATTCACCATGTACATGAACATCGTCTCCACATGGCTCATCGTGATGCCCCTGAGCTTTATGAGTGCCTTCTGGTGGCACTGGTCGGTGCCCGCCGTGGTGATGGTCATCCAGTCCGATCAGATCTTCAAGGGTCTGCCCACCTTCCTGCGGTTCCGCGGATATAAGTGGATCAAAAAGCTGACGCGGGAAGAGGCGTGATCGCTCCTGCATATAAGCGCAAAAAAAGAAAGCCCGTTCGGGCTTTCTTTTTTTGCGTTTTTCTTTAGCACTTCTCGAAGATGGTGGCAACACCCTGGCCGCCGCCGATGCACAGAGTGGCAAGACCCTTCTTGGCATCGTCGCGCTTCATCATCTCGTGCAGCAGAGTGACGATGATGCGGGCGCCGGAGGCACCAACGGGGTGGCCGATGGCGATAGCGCCGCCGTTGACGTTCAGCTTAGCGGTATCAAAGCCCAGCTCACGGCCCACAGCGATGGACTGTGCAGCGAAGGCCTCGTTGGCCTCGATCAGATCGATCTCATCGATGGTGACACCGGCCTTGGCCATGGCCTGACGGGAAGCGGGCACGGGGCCGACACCCATGATCTTGGGATCGACGCCGCCCTGGCCCCAGCCGATCAGCTTGGCCATGGGCTTGAGGCCGTACTTGGCAACAGCCTCACCGGAGGCCAGAATGATGGCGGCAGCACCGTCGTTGATACCGGAGGCGTTGGCAGCGGTGACGCGCTGGACATGCTGGTTGGCATCGTCAGCGTGGACGCCGGTCAGCTCGAAGGTATGCACCACATCGGCGGTCTCGGGCAGGACGGGGAAAGCGCCGCGCAGCTTGGCGATGCTCTCAGCGGTAACGCCGGCCTTGGGATACTCGTCCTTCTTGAACTCCACGATCTCCTTCTTCACCTTGACGGGAACGGCAACGATCTCGTCATCGAAACGGCCGGCAGCCTGAGCGGCCTCAGCCTTCTGCTGAGAGGCGGCGGCGAAAGCATCCTGCTCGGCACGGGTGATGCCCCAGATGTCGTTGATGTTCTCGGCGGTGGTGCCCATGTGATAATCGTTGTAAGCGTCCCACAGACCGTCCTTGATCATGGTGTCGATCAGCTTGGTGTGACCCATACGGGCGCCGTAACGGGCGTTGGGCATTGCATAGGGAGCAGCGCTCATGTTCTCGGTACCGCCGCAGACAATGATGTCAGCATCGCCGGCCAGAATGGAGCGGGCGCCCTCGATCACGGACTTCATGCCGGAGCCGCAGACCATACCCACGGTGTAGGAGGGGACGGAATAAGGAATGCCGGCCTTGACGGAGACCTGACGGGCAACGTTCTGGCCCTGAGCAGCAGTCAGGACGCAGCCAAACATGACCTCATCCACAGCCTCGGGAGCCACATTGGCGCGCTTGAGTGCTTCCTTCACAGCGATGGCGCCCAGATCTGCGGCGCTGACATCCTTGAGAGAACCACCGAAAGAACCCACGGCGGTACGGCAGCAATTCACTACATACAGTTCCTTCATGATTTTTTCCTCCTGAATGATAAAAATATAATA
Organism: Oscillospiraceae bacterium; assembly: GCA_017549325.1. Next base: position 34,712 of record JAFYVA010000044.1, on the reverse strand, counting down.
AATTTTGTTCCTAAACAGTCTTCCCCCATTTTGAGGTATAACAGTGTAACTATTGTAGTTATTTTTTTCGCTAAAATCAACAGCTAAAGTGGTCTTACCAGAAAGATTGTAAGTATCGTCAAGTTTTTTTCAGCTTTTCCGTCAATTCGACTACAGGTCGGTTATCACTGCATCAAGGAGTTGTAAAGACTCTGCTGCAGCTGGCCATACTTGGTATAGAAGGCAGCCACATCGATTTTCTCCATCACCTTTGCGTTGTACTCCACAACGGCCTCGCTGACGCGGCGGCTGTACTCCTCTTCAAAGTGAACATAGGCCACGGTATCCAGATCCAGCTCCGCACGCAGCAGCACGTACTGCACGCCGGCATCTTCCACTACCGCACTGACCTCACCCTCGGACAGCGCCATCAGCGCATCGTTCACAGGGGTGCTGTGGCAGCAGTCGAAGGTTTGCACATTGCCGTCACACTGGAGCTCGGCGGCAAGGGCGGCTACCATCTCGACCTTGTTCTCTGCTGCAGCCACACGGGCAGCATAATCGGCCATGTCGATCTCGGCATCGGCAGCAGCCGTCAGCACATAGGCGCTGGCCAGATTGTGCTCCTGAGCCAGAGCCTTCAGCGCATCGTCGGTGGGACGCTGAGCACCGTTCTCGCCGCAGTAGATCTCATACAGATGGTTGTACAGGGCGCTCTGGCTCATGAGGTCGTCAAAGAGCTTCTCACTGGTGCCCACCAGCTGCAGCGTCTGAACAAAGGCAGCAGCATCGCCGTAGGCATCCTTCTGTGCCTGCAGTGCGGCCAGATCCTCCTCGGTCATGGTCACGCCCATCTCCTTAGCCCAGCCGCGGAGCACAGCGGAGGCCACCACCTGTGCCTCGGCCTGAGATGCCACATAGTCGGCGGCGGTCATACCCTCACCCAGCTCGGTGTTCAGGTCGACGATGCCGTAAGCGGCAAGGCTCTGGGCCTGATAGGCCGCCATGTACAGGTACTCCTCAGCGCTGACATCCTCACCGCTGACGGTCATGGCCACGGCATCGGCCTTGACGCCGCTTGCCTGCTCCAGCAGTGTCTGATTGTTCTGGGACTCGTTGATGAGGCCCATGGCACCCACGATCAGCAGCGAGGCCGCCACGCCGATGAGGGCGCGGATCACCAGGTTAAATGTTTGCTTTTTCATCTTTTTCCTCCTTATCAGGTGTATCACCTGTTTGTTTATGCTGTAAGTGCAGCGTTTCCACCAGTTTGACGGCGGCATCCAATGCGTCCTCGCCCTTTGCAAGATACAGCGTCAGACGCGGATCCTGCGCCGAGGCGTGGAGCTGCAAACGGCGGCGATAGGATGCCATGGAGCACACCGCTGCCAATGCCGCCACATCCACCTGTGTCGCCATGGTAAACGAGAGTTTGTCACTGCGCTGGGTAATGTCGGTAATGCCCACGGCCGCAGCACGAGCCCGCAGCAGCGCCACCTCCATCAGGTGCTGTACTGCCTGCGGCACATCGCCATAGCGATCCAGCAGCTCATCGGTCAGATCGTCGGCATCCTCGGTGCAGCGCACCGCAGCAATGCGGCGGTACAGATCCATCCGCTGTCTGGCTGAGGGCACATAGCTCTCGGGAATATAGGCCGACACCGTCAGATCGGCGGCACACTCGATGGGGCGTGTCACGATCTTGCCCTGCTGTTCCAGAACGGCTTCGTTGAGGAGCTTGAGGTACATATCGTAACCCACGCTCATCATATAGCCCGACTGCTCGGGGCCGAGGAGATTGCCTGCACCGCGGATCTCCAGATCCCGCATGGCGATCTTGAAGCCGGAGCCGAATTCCACGTACTCGCGGATGGCGCTCAGGCGCTTGGCCGCCACCTCCGTCAAGATCTTGCCGGGTCGATAGGTGAGGTAGGCGCTGGCGCGGCGGGAAGAGCGTCCAATGCGGCCGCGAAGCTGATGAAGCTGACTCAAGCCCATCCGATCGGCGTCCTCAATAATCATGGTATTCACATTGGGGATATCCAGGCCCGTCTCAATAATGGTGGTGCATACCAGTACCTGAATTTCGCCTTCGCTCATCTCCTGCATCACGCGGCTCAGTTCGGCCTCGCTCATCTTGCCGTGCGCCACGGCAATGACCGTTTCCTCCCCCAGCATCTGGCGGAGGCGCGCGGCGGCAGCATCGATGCTGTCCACGCGGTTGTGGAGATAATAGACCTGTCCGCCGCGGCTCAGCTCCCGCCGGATGGCCTCGGCCACCACGCTCCAGTCATGCTCCAGCACATAGGTCTGCACCGGCCGACGGTCACGGGGCGGCTCCTCGATGGTACTCATATCGCGGATGCCCGACAGGGCCATGTTCAGCGTGCGGGGAATGGGCGTAGCCGACAGCGTCAGGGTATCCACCTGCGCCGTCCGTTCGCGGAGCTTTTCCTTGTGGGCCACGCCGAAGCGCTGCTCCTCATCGATGACCAGAAGCCCCAGGTCCTTGAATTCCAGCTGCTTGCTCAGCAGCTTGTGGGTGCCGATGAGCAGGTCTACCCTGCCCTCTTTCACCCGCTGCAGCACCTCTTTGACCTGCTTGGGGCTGCGGAAGCGGGAGAGCACCTCAATGGTGACGGGAAAGGCGCGGAAGCGGTTTTGCGCCGTTACATAGTGCTGCTGTGCCAGCACCGTGGTCGGCACCAGAATCGCCGCCTGCTTGCCGTCGAGGATGCATTTCATCACGGCGCGGAGGGCCACCTCCGTCTTTCCGTAACCGACATCGCCGCAGAGCAGTCGATCCATGGGCACCGGGCGCTCCATGTCGGCCTTGATATCCGTGACGGCCCGAAGCTGATCGTCCGTCTCGTCGTAGGGGAAGGCATCTTCAAATTCCTGCTGCCAGGGACTATCGGACGAAAAGGCGAAGCCTCCCAATCGCTGGCGGGCCGCATAGAGCTTGATAAGGCCCTCGGCCAGTTCCTTTGCCGCAGCGCGGGCGCGGTACGTTGTCTTGGCCCACTCGCTTCCGCCCAACTTGTTCAGCCGCACCGGCTTTTCCGTATCCTCACCGCCGCCGCTTCCGATATACTTGCTGACCAAATCGAGAGATGTGGCGGGCACATAGAGGCAATCGGTGCCGGCGTAGGCGATCTTGATATAATCTTTCTCCACCCCGTCCACCGGCAGACGCAGCATTTCCACAAATCTGCCGATACCGTGGTGCTCATGCACCACCAGATCGCCGGGGGTCAGATCGGTATAGGACTGGAGCTTCTGTCGGCTCTCGTCCTTGGTTTTTCGTACTTTTCGCGCCTTTCCGGCTACGCTTTCCGTCAGTTGGCCCTCCGTCAGCACCGCCAGACGCAGCTGCGGCCACTCGCTTCCGGCACTGAGCGCGCCCAGCGAAACGGTGACATGCCGCTCCGGGGGCAGCTCCGTCAGACGTGGCGCGTAGGTGGCGGCAATATCCCGCTCCCGCAGGAGGCGCACCATATTGTTGGCCCGCACCTCGCCGCCGCAGAGCACCACCACGCGGCAATCCATATCCAGATACTGACGGATAACCTGCGCCGCCGTGTCAAGAGAACCGCCATAGGTGCTCATCTGCTTGGCGTTGAGCTGCAGCAGCTCCCTCGGCTCCAAAAGAGGCCGCCCTGTCGGGAGACTGTCCAGCATACAAAGGTCAAATTCGTCCAGCCGCGCCGCCGTCTCGCTCTCACTGAGAGACAGTTCTCCCAGCGACAGGGGCATGGTACCGCTCTCAGAGGCGGCGGTCAGATCCTCTTTCAGCTGCCACAGGGATGCCCGCAGGGCTTCATTGAGCCGCCCGCTCTCCCAGAGACAAACCAGCGTATCGCCGCCGAAATAATCCAGCGCCGTGGTCATTTCCTCATACACCGCCGCCATGTATCGCGCACAGCCGGCAGGCAGGGCTCCGCTGCGCAGAAGGGCAGCATCCCCTTCCAGCATCTGGCGCAGGGCGGCCGTGTTTTCTTTTTTCTTCAGTTTCTCTGCCGCCCGCTCCAAGGCCGCCGCCGTGCGTTCCTTCGTCTCCTCATCCCAAAGGGGCAGCACTTCGCCGGCAGGCAGAAGGCATACCTCATCCACATTGCGGGTGCGGCGCTGGCTGGACACATCGAATTCACCCAGCGCGTCCAGCTCATCATCCCAGAACTCGCAGCGGACAGGCGCGTCCATGGCCGGGGAGAACACGTCCAGAATACCGCCGCGAAGAGCGAACTGTCCCGGTCCCTCCACCTGTTGGCAGCGGCTATAGCCGGCACAGACCAGATGGGCCGTCAGCTTTTCCATATCATAGCGCTCTCCCTGCCGCAGGCAGAGAGTGGCGGCTTTCAGCACCCGGGGCGGCATACAGCGCTGCACAGCGGCTTCCACCGTGGTCACCACCACGGAGACGCTGCCCTCTGCCATCCGGTGCAGGGCGCGGAGGCGCCGGTGCTCCCACTGGTGGCTCACCGCCGCAGCGGGACGGAACTGCCAGTGTCTGCTCTGCAATTCCGTTACCTCCCCGCCCGTCAGGGCGCGAAGGTCGGCGGCGCAGCGCTGCACTTCCCTGTCATCGCTGCACAGCACCAAAAGCGTTTGACCGCTATACACTTGCATAGCGGCGCAAAGCATAGCGCGATGGACGGAGGACACGCCCGTCAGACGCGGTCTGCGTCGCTTTTGGGCAGCGCTGAGCAGTGCTTTCGTCTCCTCCAACGCCATCAGCGATGCAAGAATCCCGTTCATCTGCGTATCCTCCCTCCTTCCTTTATGATTTTCCCATTATCCGTTGAATTTGTTCATCGCCTCGGTACAGCCGCGGTCAATGAGATAGGGGATGGCCTCCACCGCCTTGTCCAGCGCCGCAATGATGGCTTTTTCATCCTCGCCGCGGGGCTTGCCGATGACCCAATCCACCGTATCATAGCCCTCCTGCTGGGGGATTCCCACACCCACCTTCACGCGGGGGAAGGCGTCGCTGCCCAGATGCCGGATGATATCCTTCAAGCCGTTATGCCCGCCGGCAGAGCCGCTGGGACGGATCCGCAGCTTGCCTGCGGGGAGGGCAATGTCATCGGAGATAACCACCACGCGCTCGGGAGGGACTTTGTAGAAGCGGGCCGCCTCGCCCACTGCCTCACCGGAGAGGTTCATATAGGTCTGGGGCTTCATCACCAGCACCTTTTTTCCATTGTGACGCCACTCGGCCGTCCACGCCTTAAAGCGCAGTTTGGTAAAGCGGAAGCCCTCCTTATCGGCAAGGCCGTCCACTGCCAGAAAACCCATGTTGTGGCGCGTGCTCTCGTATTTCTTTCCGGGGTTTCCCAGACCCACTACGATCCATTCCACACCGCCGGCATCTCTATTAAACAGCATATGGTACCACTCCGTTTTGTATCGATAAATTCTGTAAATAAAAAATAGGTGAAGCTGCGGAAGGCAGCTCCACCTATTATATCACACAATTTCTCAGTTGAACAGCTTTGCGATGGAAATTTCCTGATAGATGCGCTCGATAGCCTCGCCGAACATGGGGGCAACGGACAGATACTTGATCTTGTCGCAGCCGGCGCCCTGCTCGGTGGGGATGGTGTTCAGCAGAGCCAGCTCGGTGATGACGCTGTCGCTCAGGCGCTCCAGAGCGGGGCCGGAGAGAACGCCGTGGGATGCGCAGGCGTAGACAGCCTTGGCACCGCCCACTTCCACCAGAGCCTTAGCGGCGTTGCACAGGCTGCCGGCGGTATCCACCATATCGTCGAAGATGATGCACTCCTTGCCCTTGACATCGCCGATGACGTTCATGACTTCGCACTGGTTGGCCTTCTGGCGGCGCTTGTCAACGATGGCCAGATCCATGTGCAGCTTCTGAGCGAAGGTGCGGGCGCGGGCCACGGAACCGGCGTCGGGGGAAACGACCACCATGTTCTCCACCTTCTCACCGAACTTCTTGGCATAGTAGTCCACGAAGATGGGGTTGCCCAGCAGGTTATCCACGGGGATATCAAAGAAGCCCTGGATCTGAGCGGCGTGGAGGTCCATGGTCAGCACGCGGTCAGCACCGGCGGCAGTGAGCATGTTGGCCACCAGCTTGGCGGAGATGGGATCACGGCTGCGGGCCTTGCGGTCCTGGCGGGCATAGCCGAAATAGGGGATGACTGCGGTGACGCGACCGGCGCTGGCGCGCTTGCAGGCATCGATCATGACCAGCAGCTCCATGAGGCTGTCATTGACGGGCTTGCAGGTGGAGTTGATCAGGAACACATCGCTGCCGCGGACGGTCTCGTACAGGGAGACGCAAGCCTCGCCGTCAGCAAAATGCTTCACCTCGGCCTCACCCAGAGAGGTACCGATGAACTTGCAGATTTCCTCTGCCAGTGCGGGGTTGGAGTTGCCGCTGAAAATCTTGATGTCCTTGCCGTGAGAAATCATTGTACAACACACTCGCTTTCTTTTTGTATATAATAATTTGAATGTATATGAGACAGCGCCGCTGTTACTCAACAAAATGAAGTTACTTCTTCCCGAAAAAACGCTTTGCCCAATCGAGCTTGTTCTCCTGACGGGCACGGGCAACCGCCAGCGCACCCGACGGCACATCGTCGGTAACGGTGGAGCCTGCTGCCGTGTACGCGCCGTCGCCCACGGTGACGGGCGCAATCAAATTGGTGTTGCAGCCGAGGAACACATCGTCACCCACCGTGCAGCGGTACTTTTTCTTACCGTCATAGTTGGTGGTGACCGTACCGCAGCCGAAGTTCACCCGCGCGCCCACGTCACTGTCGCCCACATAGGTCAGGTGGGACACCTTCGTCCCTGCGCCCAGTACAGAATTTTTCAGTTCCACAAAGTCGCCGATACGGCAGTGCTCACCCACCGCGCATCCGGGCCGCACATAGGCAAAGGGGCCCACCGTGGTGTCGCTGCCGATGGTGCTCTCGTTGATCTGGCTGGCATTGACCGTGGTGCGATCACCCACCACGCAGTCGCGGATCATGGTGTTGGGTCCGATCTCACAGTTCTCACCGATCACGCTCGCTCCGCGGATGATGGTGCCCGGCAGCACGACGGTACCGGCACCAACGGTGGCGCGGGGGTCGATATAGGTCGTATCGGGATCGATGAATGTCACGCCCTGCGCACTCAGCGTTTCACAGACAGCCTTGCGGCAGTACCGCGCAGCGGCAAGCAGCTCGGCGCGGGACTCCACAAGGAGCCAGCCAAACTGCTCTTCATCACCGTCGATCGGCAAAACCGCATGGGTGAAGCGCACACAATCGCCGGCCTCGGCGCGGGCAGCCGCAGCATCGGTAGAAACGCGCACCCCCTCAACAGACGAGAGGACGGCTTCAACCTCTTCTTTCCACGGCTGGTCGCAAACAATAAAAAACCGCCGGACTCCCTGGCTCCGGAGCTCCCTGCAGGTCCAGAAAAGGACGGGGCAAAAGAGCACCTGTTCCAGCATCAGCGGTTTGTTTTCGGCGGGATTCTCCACGCGCAGATCAATATAGGCAACGGTTGCGTCCATGGGGAATCTCACCTCCTCGACTCGACTGTTTCTGTTTTCAGTATAGCAGGTTTTATTAAAAAATCCAGTGTTTTTACAGAAAAAGTTCACAAGTTTTTCCTCCCTTTTTCGAGAAAAATGTTGAAAATGCAGAAAAATTCCGATTTTTACAAGAAAATGTTCGCAATAATCATATTTTTTTCAAAAACAAGCCAGTTTTTACAATTTTGGTGTTGAATTTTTCATTCATCTGCATTATACTATGAAAGCTTGTGTTAAGGAGGCGAGATATGCTCAATATTGTACTGGTTGAGCCGGAAATTCCGCAGAATTGCGGAAATATCGCACGAACCTGTGCCGCTACCGGCAGTCGCCTCCATCTGATCCGCCCGCTGGGTTTTGATATCTCCGATAAAGCCGTCAAGCGGGCCGGTCTTGACTACTGGCATTTGGTGGAGGTTTTCGACTACGAAAATCTCGAGGACTTCTTTACGCGCAACCCCGAAGCCGCCGACAGGGCGTGGTTGGCAACGACGAAAGCTCCCCGCGCCTACTGCGAGGCAACCTTCGCCGACGGAGACTATCTCTTCTTCGGCAAGGAGACGGCGGGATTGCCGGAGGATTTTCGCCGCCGCTTTTATGACAGGTGCATCCGTCTGCCCATGCGCAGCGATGCCCGTAGTCTCAATCTGAGTAACTCCGTGGCCGTTCTCACCTATGAGGCGCTGCGCCAGACGGGATTTCCCGGTCTGAGCGGCGTGGGCGAGATGGCAGAGCAATAAAACACTTTCTTTATAAAAGGAGAGACAATATGAACTACAACAAGAAGACCATCATGGATGTGGATGTGGCCGGCAAGAAGGTCCTGCTGCGCTGCGATTTCAACGTGCCTCAGGATAAGGCTACCGGCGAGATCACCAGCGACAAGCGCATCGTCGCCGCCCTGCCCACCATCCAGTACCTGCTGAACAACGGCGCTGCCGTTATCGCCTGCTCCCACCTGGGCAAGCCCAAGGGCGAGTGGAAGGAGAAGCTCTCTCTGTCCATCGTTGCCAAGCGTCTGGGTGAGCTGCTGGGCCGCGAGGTGATCTTCGCTGCCGATATCGTGGGCGAGGATGCCCGCGCCAAGGCCGCTGCCCTCAAGGGCGGCGAGATCATGCTGCTGGAGAACCTGCGCTTCGATCCCCGCGAGGAGAAGAACGATCCTGCCATGGCCAAGGAACTGGCCGACATGGCTGAGCTGTACGTTTCCGATGCTTTCGGTACCGTCCATCGCGCACACGCCTCCACCGCCGGTGTGGCCGCTTTCCTGCCTGCCGTGTCCGGCCTGCTGGTGGCCCGCGAGTTGGAGATCATGGGCGGCGCTCTGGCCGATCCCAAGCGTCCCTTCGTGGCCGTTCTGGGCGGCGCCAAGGTCAGCGACAAGCTGGGCGTTATCAACAACCTGCTGGATAAGGCCGACACCCTGATTATCGGCGGCGGCATGGCCTACACCTTCGTCAAGGCTCAGGGCGGTTCCATCGGCAAGAGCCTGTGCGAGAACGACCGTCTGGAGTACGCTCTGGAGATGATCGCCAAGGCAAAGCAGAACGGCGTGAACCTGCTGCTTCCCACCGACACCATGGCCTCTGCCGAGTTCTCCTCCACCGCTGTCGGCACCGTGGTGCCCACCGCTGCCATCCCCGAGGAGATGGAGGGTATGGATATCGGCCCCGCTACCCGCGAGCGTTTCTGCGCCGCCGTTGCCAATGCCGGCACCGTGGTGTGGAACGGCCCCATGGGCGTGTTTGAGTTCGAGAATTTCGCCGGCGGTACCCGCGCCATGGCCAAGGCTCTGACCGAGTCCAGCGCCGTGACCATCATCGGCGGCGGCGACAGCGCAGCTGCTGTTGAGCAGATGGGCTTTGCCGACAAGGTCACCCACATCTCCACCGGCGGCGGCGCCAGCCTCGAGTTCCTCGAGGGCAAGGAGCTGCCCGGTGTTGCCTGCCTGCTGGATAAGTAAGCCATCACCTTCCCACCGTTTTTTCTAATTTCAACGCGAAAGTATTATATATTTCAGAGGAGTAAAAAAGACTATGAATCGCAGATATCGTAAGACCGTCATCGCCGGTAACTGGAAGATGAACAAGAACGCCACCGAGACCAAGAAGTTCGCCGAGGATCTGAAGGCCATCATGCCCAAGACCAAGTGGTGCGAGGTCGTGGTTTGTGTCCCCGCCGTGAACATCTCCACCGCCGTGCGCGCTTTCAAGGATGCCCGCGTTGCCATCGGTGCTCAGAACATGTACTTCGAGCCCTCCGGCGCTTTCACCGGCGAGGTTTCCGCCGATATGCTGAAGAACCTGGGCGTGAAGTATGTCATCCTGGGCCACTCCGAGCGTCGCCAGTACTTCGGTGAGACCGACGTCATCGTCAACAAGAAGGTCCACGCCGCTCTCGAGGCCGGCCTGCACCCCATCATCTGCGTGGGCGAGAGCCTGGAGCAGCGTGAGATGGGCATCACCATGGAGCTGATCGCTCTGCAGGTGAAGTCCGCTCTGTACAATGTGGGCGCTGACAAGCTGCGCAAGTGCATTATCGCCTACGAGCCCATCTGGGCCATCGGCACCGGCAAGACCGCTACCGCCGAGCAGGCTGCCGAGGTCTGCACCGCCATCCGCACCACCATCCGCCAGCTGTACGGCGCCCGCGTGGCCCGCAGCGTCACCATCCAGTACGGTGGTTCCATGAAGCCCTCCAACGCTGTTGAGCTGCTCGCTCAGAGCGACATCGACGGCGGTCTGATCGGCGGCGCCGCCCTGAAGGCTGATGACTTCGTGGCCATCATCAACGCTGCCAACCAGGACTAATTCCGTGCCCCTGTTTTTGAAAGGAGCGACAATACTATGAGTAAAACGCCGACTACCCTGATTATTATGGACGGTTTCGGCATGGCCACTGCCGGCGCAAACAACGCCGTGTCCGTGGCCAACACTCCCGTGATGGATCGCCTCTTTGCCGAGCACGCTCACACCACCCTCAGCGCCAGCGGCCTCGACGTGGGTCTGCCTGACGGCCAGATGGGCAACAGTGAGGTGGGTCACACCAACATCGGCGGTGGCCGCGTGGTGTTCCAGGATCTGCCCCGCATCTCTCTGTCTATTGAGAACGGCACCTTCTTCCAGGTTCCCGCTTACAACAAAGCGATGGATGACTGTCTGGAGAAGAACAGCAGCCTGCACCTGTTCGGTCTGCTGTCCGACGGCGGTGTCCACTCCCACATCGAGCATCTGTTTGCTCTGCTGGAGATGGCCAAGCGCAAGGGTCTGACCAAGGTCTTTGTCCACTGCTTCCTGGACGGCCGCGACGTCTCCCCCACCTCCGGCAAGGGCTTTGTGGAGCGTCTGCAGAGCAAGTGCGCCGAGCTGGGCGTCGGTAAGATCGCCACGGTGATGGGCCGTTACTATGCCATGGACCGCGACAAGCGCTGGGAGCGCGTGCAGCAGGCCTATGACGCGATGGTCTACGGCGAGGGTGTGCAGAATGCCGATCCCGTGGATGCCGTGGCACAGTCCTATGCCGACGGTATCACCGACGAGTTCGTCGAGCCCGTGGTCTGCGACCGCGACGGTATGGTCAGCGACAATGACAGCGTCATTTTCTACAACTTCCGTCCCGACCGCGCCCGTGAGATCACCCGCTGCTTCGTGGATGAGGACTTCGACGGCTTCGCCCGCGAGTTCTTCTCCCTGACCTTCGTGTGCAACACCGAGTACGACGCCACCATGCCCAACGTGCTGGTGGCATGGCCCCGCGAGTTCGTCAAGAACGGTCTGGGCGAGTACCTCAGCGCCATGGGTATGACCCAGCTGCGCATCGCCGAGACGGAGAAGTATGCCCATGTCACCTTCTTCTTCAACGGCGGCGTGGAGATGCAGTATCCCGGCGAGGATCGCGTGCTGGTGGCATCCCCCAAGGTGGCTACCTACGATCTCCAGCCCGAGATGAGCGCCATCGAGGTCTGCGACAAGTGCGTCGAGCGCATCCAGTCCGGCGAGTATGACGTCATCATCCTCAACTTCGCCAACTGCGACATGGTGGGTCACACCGGTGTCATGGAAGCCGCTGTCAAGGCGGTGGAGACCGTGGATACCTGCGTGGGCCGCGTGGTGGACGCCACTTTGTCTATGGGCGGTATCGCCATGGTCACCGCTGACCACGGCAACGCCGAGCAGATGGCCGAGGCCGACGGTTCTCCCATGACTGCCCACACCACCAACCTGGTGCCCTTTATCCTCTGCGGTGCCGGCAGCGAGCTGCGTCCCGGCCGTCTGGCCGATATCGCACCCACCATTCTGGATGTGCTGGGCCTGGCCTGCCCCGAGGAAATGGATGGTCAGAGTCTGATCGTTCACTAAAAGTTTTCTTTTCATTTCCCAAAATTTATGTTACACTCTCCGCAGATGTGTTATCGGCGGAGAGTGTATTTTTTCTCTAGGAGGACGTGGAAAATGAACATTGCTGTCATCGGTTGCGGGCGCTGGGGTTCCCTTATCACATGGTATCTGGATTCGCTGGGTCACGCTCTGACCCTCTACGGCCGCCGCGGCAGCGCACGGATGGAGCGCTTTATGTCCACACGGGAGAACGATCTTCTCAAGCTCCCCGAGTCGGTAGACCTCACCTATGATCTTGGCTGTGTGGAAAAGGCGGATACGGTTATCATCTCCATTGGCGCACAGGGTCTGCAAGCGCTGATGGAGGAACTCAAGCCCCTTCATATCGAGGGCAAGACCTTTGTTTTGTGCATGAAGGGTCTGGAGATGGGCACCGGCCGCCGCCTCTCTCAGATCGCCAGAGAAAGCCTCCCCGCAAGCTGCCATGTGGCCGTATGGCTGGGTCCGGGCCATGTGCAGGAGTTCTACAACGGCATCCCCAACTGCATGGTCATCGACAGCGACGAGAGCGCCGTCCGTGACCGGCTGATCGAGGCCTTCTCCGGCGAGCTGATCCGCTTTTATTACGGAAACGATCTGCTGGGCAACGAGGTAGGTGCCGCCGCCAAGAATGTGGTGGGCATCGCCGCCGGATTTCTGGACGGATTGGGCCTCTCTACGCTGAAGGGCGCCCTCATGAGCCGCGGCACCCGCGAGGTAGGCCGTCTGATCTGCGCCATGGGCGGCAACGAGCTGTCCGTCTACGGGCTGTGCCATTTGGGCGATTACGAAGCCACCGTCTTTTCCCCTTACAGCCACAACCGCCGCTTCGGCCAGTGCTTTGTGGAGGGCAAACCCTTCGATAAGCTGGCCGAGGGCTATTATACCGTGGAGGCGCTGCTGAAGCTGAGCCGACAGTACGGCGTGGAGCTTCCCATCGCACAGGTGGTGCACGATATCCTTTATGAACACGCCGATCCCCGCGAGGCGATTATGAATCTGAAAAACCGCGATTTAAAGGGCGAGTGGGATTAACGCAAAAAACTTCCAACAACTGTATAAAATAACCTCCGCGTGGCCACACTAGGGCTACGCAGAGGTTATTTTTTCTTTGCAATCTGTTTCTTTGCAGGAAGGAGAATCGTTATGGGATTTTTTGCAAATCGCCGCGGTGTTTACATTGTGCTGGCCCTGTGCCTGGTGGGCGCTGTGACGGCCGGGGCGCTGACTTTGGGCCGCGAAGCGCCCCCTGCCCAGGAGGCAGGCAGCAACCAGGAGGTGGAGGACACAACACCCTCACCCATCACCACGCTGCCCCCCAACCTGCCGGTGCTGCAGGAGGAGCCGGTGGAGGCTGAGCCGCCCGTGGAGGAACCGGCAGAACTGCTGCCGCAGGTGATCTCCCCGCTGGACGGCACCACGGTGACGGTCTTCAGCATGAACGAGCTGCTCTATGACGAAACGATGGGTGACTGGCGCACCCACGACGGTCTCGACATTCAGGCCGCCGACGGCGATGCCGTCAAAACCGCCGCAGGCGGTACGGTGCAGACCGTTACCCGGGACGAACTGATGGGTACCACCGTCACCATCGCCCATAGCGGCGGCTATGTCACCTACTACAGCAGCCTCCGCAGCGATCCCCCCATCAGTGAGGGGCAGCAGGTCTTTGCCGGAGATATCATCGGCTATGTGGGCACCGCTGCCGCCGAGGCGGATATGGGGCCCCATCTCCACTTCGCCGTGGCAAAAGACGGCACGCTCATCGATCCGCAGGAATATGTGCGCTGAAAAAAAGAACCACCCGTGGGTGGTTCTTTTTTTCTTATTCATACAGTCTGACAACGCCCTGGTAGTCCACGGGAAGATCCCGCACTACCCAGCCGCGCTTGAGACCCTTCACATCCTCCCGCATCTTCTCGGCAAAGGCCGGATCGCGGGTGATGCACAGGAGCGTGGGGCCGGCACCGCTGACGCAAAGCGCATGGCAGCCATTCTTGTTGGCCAGTTTTTCCACCGCGTCGAACTCGTGGATCAGCTTGCGGCGGTAGGGCTGGTGGAGGTGGTCGTGGAGCGCGACGGAGATCAGCTCCTCGTCGCCCTGCTCCAGCGCACGCAGCAATACGGCCAGATATCCGCCGTTACGCACGGCATCGGCATAGGGCACCGATTTGGGCAGCACGGAGCGCGCCTCGTGGGTGGACAGGGGGAAATCCGGCGACAGCGCCACAAAGCGCAGCTGCGCATGGGGCTGGTAGCTGACGGAGTAGACCTTCTCCCCATCCATCATGGAGGCGGTAAGACCGCCCAGCAGGGCGGGGGCCAGGTTATCGGGGTGTCCCTCGATAACGGTGGTAATGGCCAGCAGTTCTTCGCGGCTACAGGGGGAGCCGGCCATAATGTTGGCCGCCATGGCACCACCTGCGATCAGCGCCGCCGAGGAGCCGAGGCCGCGGCACACGGGCACATCGGCCTCAATGTGGATGTGCACAGGGGGCACTTCTTTTTTCAGATGTTTCCACACGGCGGCATAGGCCACATAGGCCAGATTCTCCTCGTTGCGGAACTCCTCCGGGCAACCGGAAATGCACAGCGTATCGGCAGGCGTAAAGCTGAGCTTGTTATAAAGTCCCAGCGCACAGCCCAACACATCAAATCCCGCCGCCAAATTGGCGGTGGTGGCGGGCACGCGAACGGTTACTTTTTCCATGCGTCCTCCTTGATCTTACCCAGCACGAAGCCGAGCATATCCTCCTTGGCGATCACATCACGGTGACGGATCTCCTTGTCCTGCAGACCCTGCAGATTACCGGGAACGGCAACGCCGCTCTTGGCGGATAATGCCTCCATGAGCGCGAACTCGTCCTCGCCTGCCGCCTCGCCGAGTCCCTCCCACACAGCAACGGGGAACTTGTAGGGAGAGGCGGTGGAGAGGATCACCACCGGTGCGTGGTCGGGGCAGGCCGCCTTGTACTCCTGTGCCACCTGCCATGCCACCGCCGTATGGGTATCGGCAAGATAGCCGTACTTGCTGTAAATCTCACCGATGGCAGCCTTGGTGCCCTCATCGTCACAGCAGCCGCCCCAAAAGACCTCCGCGATCTTCTCTTTCAGCGCTGCGCTCACTTCGTATACGCCCGTTTCCTTCAGCTGCTGCATCAGCGATGCCACCATCTCGCCGTCGCCACTCATCAGGAACAACAACCGCTCCAGATTACTGGATACCAGAATGTCCATGGAGGGGGACGCCGTCTTATAGAAGGGGCGGTTGCGGTCATAGCGGCCCGTGGTAAGGAAATCCGTCAGCACATTGTTGGCATTGGAAGCGCAGATGAGGCGTCCCACAGGCAGACCCATTTCCCGGGCAAAGTATCCGGCGAGGATGTCGCCAAAGTTGCCGGTGGGAACGGAGAAATCCACCTTATCGCCCACCGCGATGCGTCCGGACTTTACCAGCGCGGCGTAGGCGCGGAAGTAATATACCACCTGCGGGGCCAGACGGCCGATATTGATGGAGTTGGCAGAGGACAGACGCACGCCGCTGTCCTTGAGAAGATCGTCCTTCTCCACGGCGGCGAAGATATTCTTCACGCCGGTCTGGGCATCGTCGAAGTTGCCCTCCACGGCGCAGACATAGACGTTGCCGCCCTCCTGCGTGGCCATCTGGAGATGCTGCACGGCGCTGACGCCGCCGTGGGGATAGAACACGATAATGCCCGTACCGGGGACATCGCGGAAACCCTCCATGGCCGCCTTGCCGGTGTCGCCGCTGGTGGCGGTGAGGATCATGATCTGATCTGTCACACCGCACTTTTCACGGGCGCGGCTCATCAGCTGAGGCAGCATCTGCAGAGCCACATCCTTAAACGCCGAAGTGGGGCCGCGGAACAGTTCCAGCACCGCATCCTCGCCCACCGCCACGGTGGGCGTCAATTCCTCGGTTTCAAACTTGCCGTCATAGGCGGCGTGGAGCAACTCCTCCAGCTCCTCCCTGCCAAATCCCGGCAACAGCGCCGAGAGCACCTCGCGGGCGGTGGTCAGTGTGTCACAGTCCAGCACTGCACGCCAGTCAAAATCCAGCCCCGAGAGGCTGTCCATACTATATAATCCGCCATCGCTGGCCAATCCCTGCAGGATGGCCTCCGCTGCCGTGGCACGGATATTTGCATTTCTCGTACTGCGATAGTCCATGTGTGATGTCCTTTCGTTCTCCCTCGGTGGAATTTTTTCGATTTAGGGGTTGCATTTTTACTTTGGCTATGATATATTGTTTCTCGTAAAAAGTCAAGTGTTTTTTGCTCGACGACATTCTACACTGTTTTGTCTTTGGGCATTCTGCCGCAGAGCAGATATATCTTAATAAGGAAACGAGGACAATTTTCCATGCTGAAAGTATTAAAATTCGGCGGCTCGTCCATGGCGGACGCCGCACAGTTTGCCAAGATAAAGGGGATCGTGGACAGCGATGACAGCCGCCGCGTGGTGGTGGTCAGCGCACCGGGCAAGCGGCATAAGGATGACCACAAGGTCACCGACCTTCTCTACCTGTGCCACGCCCACGTGCAGTACGGTGTCTCCTGCGAGAACATCTTCTCCATGATCCGCGAGCGCTACGAGGGCATCGCCCGGGACTGCGGCCTTGAGATCGATCTCAGCGCCGATTTTGATAAGCTCTGGCGCAAGCTCTGCGACGGCGTGGATAAGGACTACGTGGCCTCCCGTGGCGAATACTTTGCCGCCAAGCTGATGGCTGCCTATTTGGGCTGGACATTCCTCGATGCGGCGCTGTGGCTGAAGTTCAATCTGGACGGAACCGTGGATCAGGAAGCTTCCTACGCCGCTCTCCGTCAGGCAGCCGAGGGGCAGAAGGTGGTGATCCCCGGTTTCTACGGCGTGATGCCCGATGGCCGTGTGGCCACCTTTACCCGCGGCGGCAGCGACATCACCGGCGCACTGGCCGCTGCGGCACTGGATGCAGATGTGTACGAAAACTGGACCGATGTATCCGGCATTCTCATGGCCGATCCCCGTATCGTGACCGACCCCGCTCCCATTCGCCGCGTCACCTACAGCGAGCTGCGCGAGCTGAGCTATCTGGGCGCGCAGGTGCTCCACGAGGGCACGGTGTTCCCCGTCCGCGAGAAGAACATCCCCCTGAATATCCGCAATACCAACGAGCCGGACAATCCCGGCACCATGATCCTCAGCGCCATCGAGGACGAGGAGGCCGACGAAACCTTCATCACCGGTATCGCCGGCAAGAAGGGATACTCCATCATCACCATCTGCAAGAGCGGTATGTCCTCCGAGCCGGGAACGCTGCTGAAGGTGTACACCATTCTGGCCAAGCACGGCATCAATGTGGAGTACGCCCCTTCCGGCATTGACATCATCTCGCTGGTGGTCTCTGCCGAAAAGGCCGCGCCCCGCCTGTACACCATTCTGGGCGAAATCCAGCAGGAGATCGTACCCGACAGCATCAAGGTCACGGAGCACATCGCCGTGGTGGCCGCCGTCGGCCGTAAGATGGCCTACCGCCCCGGCGTATCCGGCAAGATCTTTGCCAAGCTGGGCGAACACGGCGTGAACATCCGCATGATTACACAGGGCCCCGAGGAGTTGAACATCATCGTGGGCATTGAGGAAAAGGACTTCCAGCAAGCCATCTGCGTGCTGTATGACAGCTTTGTAAAGGAGAACATTTGACCATGAAACAATATAAGATCGGTATCCTTGGCGCCACCGGTGCCGTGGGTCAGGAAATGATGAAAATTCTGGTGGAGCGCAACTTCCCCATCAGCGAGCTGCGCCCCATCGCCAGTGCGCGCAGCGCAGGTAAGAAATTACCCTTCGCCGGCGGAGAGGTCGAGGTCGTGGCCGTGTCCGATGACGCTTTCGAGGGCCTCGATCTGGTGCTGGGCGCTGCGGAGAACGATATTGCCGAGCGTTATGCTCCCGCGATCGTCAAGGCCGGAGCCGTGTTTGTGGACAACTCCAGCGCCTTCCGTCTCCGCGACGACGTACCCCTTGTCATCCCCGAGATCAACCCCGAGGATGTGGCATGGCACAAGGGCATTATCTCCAACCCCAACTGCACCACCATCGTCTCTCTGGTGGCCATCAACGCCCTCAATCAGCTCTCCCCCATTGAGGCCATCGTCGCCTCGTCCTATCAGGCGGTCAGCGGCGCAGGTGCCGAGGGCCCCCGTGAGCTGATGGCAGAGGTGGATGCCCTGCAGAAGGGCGAGGTCTACGATCCCAAGGTGTTCCAGTATCAGATCGCCTACAACGTAATCCCCCAGATCGGCGGCGAGGCATTTGAGGGCTACACCTCCGAGGAGATGAAGATGCAGAACGAGGGTCGCAAGATTTTGCACCTGCCGGAGCTGAAGGTCAGCTGCACCTGCGTCCGTGTGCCCGTCGTCCGCAGCCACAGCGTGTCCATCGTGGTACGCACCAAGGAGAAGATCAGCGTAGCCGCTGCCCGCGAGGCCATCGCCGGGGCTGCAGGCTGCAAATTGGTGGACGATCTTGCCGCCAAGCGCTATCCCATGCCGCTGGAGACCTCCGATCAGGACATCGTGTTTGTCGGCCGCATCCGCGACGATCTCACCGATGACCGCGGCCTCAACCTGTGGTGCTGCGGCGATCAGGTGCGCAAGGGTGCCGCCACCAACGCCATCCAGATCGCGGAAGTGGTGCTGGGCATCAACAAGTAACAATGAAAAGCACCCCATCCGGGGTGCTTTTTTCGTTGACGATGTGGCAAATCGGATGGTACACTAGAGAAAAGGTTTACAAGGAGGTTCGACCATGGAACGGTTTGATTTTTACTCCCCTACGAAGATTTTGTTTGGTAAGGGCCGCGAGACGGAGGTCGGCGCGCAGGTAAAGGCCTGCGGCGGCACCAAGGTGCTGGTGGTCTACGGCGGCAAGAGCGCCCGTGAAAGCGGCCTCATTGCCCGCGTGGAGTCCTCCCTCACAGCGGCAGGCGTGGCCTTTGTCTCCCTCGGCGGTGTGCAGCCCAATCCCCGCCTCGCTCTTGCCCGCGAGATGGTGGAAAAGGGCATCGCCTTCGGCGCCGATATGGTGCTGGCAGTAGGCGGCGGCAGCGTCATCGACACGGCAAAGGGTGCCGCCCACGGCATCGCCAATCCCGGGACGGATATCTGGGATTTCTGGATGGGCAAGGAGAAGCTGACCAAGACACTGCCCATCGGCGTGGTGCTGACCATCTCCGCCGCAGGCAGCGAACTGAGCGACTCGGCGGTGCTGACCGACGAGACCACCCACGCCAAGCGCGGTCTTAACACCGATCTTCAGCGCCCCCGTTTCGCCATTATGAACCCCGAGCTCACCTACACCCTGCCGAAGTATCAGGTGGCCTGCGGCGTGGTGGATATGCTGATGCACACGCTGGAGCGGTACTTCAACCCCGTTACCTGCAACTTCCTCACCGATGAGATCGCCGAGAGCGTCATGCGTACGGTGGTGCACTACGGCCCCACTGCCGTGGCCGACAGCCACAACTATCAGGCCATGAGCGAGATTATGTGGGCCAGTTCCCTGTCCCACAACAACCTGACGGGCCTTGGCAATGTCAAGGACTTCACCTGCCACCAGCTGGGTCACGAGCTGGGCGGTATGTTTGATGTGGCGCACGGCGCCTCGCTCTCTGCTGTATGGGCATCCTGGGCGCGGTACTGCCTCAGCGTCAATCCTGCGCGCTTTGCCCGTCTGGGTGAGAAGGTGTTCGGCCTTGTCCCTACCGGTGAAGTCTACGCCGATGCCAACGCCGCCATCGATGCTGCCGAGCAGTTCTTCGCCGCACTGGATATGCCTACCTGCCTGGAGGATCTGGGGATCGGCGAGGTGACAGAGGATGTCTTGGAACAGTTGGCCGACGGTTTCACCCGCGGCCGCAGTCGCACCTTCGGTCAGTTCAAGAATCTCGATTACGAGGACGCCCTGACCATCTACACCATGGCAAAGGGCTAAAAAGCTGTTGACGAACGGAAGATTATGCGTTAGCATAGGGACATAGCGTATTATTTCAATATATAATATTGGAGGAAAGAGAAACATGATGACCGGAAGAGAAAATTTGCGCGAGGTCATGACCAAGGGCGGCAAGCCCGACCGCTTTGTCAAGCAGTACGAGTTTTTGAACCTGCTGGTGCCCGACACCTATTACATGGGTAACTATCCCGTGTTCCCCGGCTCCCCCGATGCTGTGGACCAGTTCGGCGTGACCTGGACGCTGCCCGACGGCCAGATGGGCGCATTCCCCCTGCACGACGACGAGCATCGCGTGCTGAAGGATATCACCAAGTGGCGTGAGATCCTGCACAAGCCCTTCATCCCCGAGGATCCCGGTTACTGGGGCATGCTCAACGGCATCGCCGCCCAGACCGACCGCGAGAACCAGTATGTCTGCGCCGTGCAGACGCAGGGCATCTTCGAGCGTCTCCACGCCCTGATGGGCATGGAGGATGCACTGGCCAACTTCTATGAAGAGCCCGAAGAGGTGGAGGCTCTCATCGAGTTCCTCACCGAGTGCGAGCTGGACTTTGCCAAGGTGATGATCGAGAAGTGCCACATCGAGGCTGTGCTGCACCACGACGACTGGGGCGCCACCGAGAACTCCTTCCTCTCCCCCGCTATGTTCGAGGAGTTCATCGTGCCCGCCTATAAGAAGATCTACGGTTTCTATAAGGAGAACGGCATCCTGATCGTCCACCACAACGACGGTTATTCCAAGAATCTGGTTCCCTACATGGTGGATATGGGCATCGATATCTGGCAGGGCTGCATCCCCACCAACGATCTGCCCGAGCTGATCGAGAAGTACGGCGACAAGATCACCTTCATGGGTGAGATCGAGACCCGTAAGCTGGATGTCCCCGGCTGGACTCCCGAGATGGTGGCCGAGGAAGTGGAGCGCGCCTGCCGCAAGTGCGGTACGCACGCCTTCATCCCCTGCCTCACCGCCGGTATGCCCTACACCTCCTTTGGTGTGGGCCCCGCCGTTGACGCTGAGATCGAGCGCATGAGCAAGGAAATGTTCTAATTTCCCACTGTTTCTAAGCAACAAAAAATCCCGTCCGAGAGGGCGGGATTTTTTGTTGCTTGTTTGCTTACTTGATGCAGATGGTCTCGATCTCCACCAGTGCGCCCTTGGGCAGGGCAGCCACCTCCACGGCGGAGCGGGCAGGATACTGACCCTCGGTAAAGAACTCGGCATACACGGCGTTCATGGCGGCGAAGTCGCCCATGTTCTGCAGGAACACGGTGGTCTTGACCACGTTGTCCATGGTCAGGCCGGCAGCAGCCAGCACAGCCTTGATGTTGTTCAGCACCTGACGGGTCTGGACGGTGATGTCGCCCTCGACCAGCACGCCGGTAGCGGGGTCAAAAGGAACCTGGCCGGAGGTGACGACGAATGCGCCGCAGTCGATGGCCTGAGAATAGGGGCCGATGGCGGCGGGAGCAGCAGTGGTAGCAATAACAGTCTTCATAAAAGGGGCCTCCTTATTTCCGTGATTTGTTGTCCCTATACTACAACAAGGTACCGAAAAAGTCAACGAGGAACCACCGCCGCGTCCACGCAATATACTGATGCAGGGGGACTCTTCCCTACCATCTTTACCGAGAGGGGCACAGACAGTATGGACCAGAGCATCACGCTGCAAAATATCGCGCTCACCTATCAGGCCAAAGAGGGCGAGGTGGAAGCCCTGCGGGATGTGACATTTTCCGTGTCGCAGGGAGAATTCGTAGCACTGGTGGGCCCGTCAGGCTGCGGAAAATCTACGCTTTTGGGTGTGATCGCAGGTCTGGAGCATTCCGACAGCGGCACCGTCACCGTCTGCGGCGAGGCGGTACAGGGGCCTACGCGGCGGGTGGGCTTCATGCCCCAGCGGGATCAGTTGTTTCCCTGGCGCACCATACGGGACAACGTGATTCTCGGGCTGCAGATACGGCACGAAACAGACGAGGCGCACCTGCGGCATGTGGATGTGCTGCTGCGTCGGTACGGCCTTGCCGATTTCGCCCATCTGCACCCGGGTCAGCTCTCCGGCGGTATGCGTCAGCGCAGCGCCCTGATCCGCACACTGGCCACCGATCCCGACCTGTTGCTGCTGGATGAACCCTTCTCTGCACTGGACTACCAGACGCGTCTCACTGTCTCGGGTGATATCTGGCGCATTATCCGTTCAGAGGAGAAGACGGCGCTGCTGGTGACCCACGACATCGCCGAGGCCGTCTCGATGGCAGATCGTGTGGTGGTGCTGTCCCAGCGTCCTGCGGTAATCAAGGCCATCTTTGACATGGGGCCGCTGCGGCAAATGACACCGCTGCAGCGGCGGGAGAGTCCTCTCTTTTCCCGATTCTTTGACAGTGTCTGGAAGGAGCTGGAGATCCAATGAAACCTGCGCCTCTTTCCACTCGGCGCGAGCAGTATCTTGCCGCGCTGCGCCGCCGTCAGCGGCAGATACACGTTTGGCAGATTGCCCTGCTTCTTGGCTTTTTCCTCTTCTGGGAGGTCAGCTGTCTTGTTGGCCTCAGCGACGGCTTTCTCACCAGCTCGCCCAGCCGAATCGCCCGCTCCTTCTGGAGCCTGTGCCGCAGCGGAGAGGTCCTGCTCCATGTCGGCACCTCCTGTCTGGAGACGGTGGTGGGCTTTACACTGGGAACGGTGCTGGGTACGCTGATCGCCGTGGCCATGTGGTACTCACCCACCCTCAGCCGTATTCTCGATCCCTATCTGGTGGTGCTCAACGCCCTTCCGAAAACGGCGCTGGGGCCGATCTTCATCGTATGGATGGGCGCGGGGATGGGCGCGATCATCACCATGACGCTGGCCATCTCGCTGATCGTTACCATCCTCAATATGTACGAGGGATTCCGTACCACCGACAGCGAAAAGCTTCGCCTGATGGCCACGCTGGGAGCGAGCCGCGGACAGACGCTGCGCCTTCTGGTGCTGCCCGCCAATTACGGTACGCTGCTGAATACGCTGAAGGTAAATGTGGGTCTTTCGTGGGTGGGCGTAATCATGGGCGAGTTCCTCGTCTCCCGCTCGGGGCTGGGCTATCTGATCGTCTACGGCTCACAGGTCTTTAATATGGATCTGGTGCTGACGGCAGTGATGCTGCTGGCGGTGGCGGCGGTGGTGATGTACCGCCTCGTGCTGCTGGCAGAAAAACTGATTCATTCTCTATGGGGGGTATCATGATGAAACGAATTCTCTGTGCAGTGCTGTGTGCGGTGCTGCTGATTCCCATGCTGCTGTGTGGCTGCGGCAAAACGGCGGATGACACCGTGACGGTGCATCTCAACGAGGTGACACACTCGGTGTTCTACGCACCGCAATACGTGGCCATGGAGCTTGGCTTTTTTGCCGAGGAAGGCATCGCCATCGAACTGGTCAACGGCGGCGGCGCCGACAAGGTGATGACCGCCGTGGTGTCGGGTCAGAGCGATATCGGTCTGGCCGGCCCCGAGGCCTGTATCTACATTTACAATCAGGGCAAGGAGAACTATCCCCGCATCTTCGCCCAGCTGACGAAGCGGGACGGCGCCTTCCTCATCGGCCGCACCGACGAGGATTTCTCCTGGGATAATCTGCGGGGCAAAACCATCATCGGCGGGCGCAAAGGCGGCGTGCCGGAGATGACGCTGGAGTATGTCATGCGGAAAAACGGCGTAGAGCCCCACGTGGACGCAGTGGTGGACACCTCGGTGCAGTTCAACATGATGGCCGGCGCCTTCACCGGCGGACAGGGGGACTATGTGGCGCTCTTCGAGCCTGCCGCCACGGAGGTCATCCAGTCCGGTCAGGGCTACCTGCTCTGCTCCATCGGTGAGGAGAGCGGCGAGATCCCTTACACCGCCTATTTTGCCTCTCAGTCCTATCTCGCAGAGAACAGCGACACGGTTGCCGCCTTCTGCCGCGCGCTTGCCCGCGCCATGGATTGGATCGAAACCCATTCTGATGAAGAGGTGGCCGAGGCCATTCTGCCGCAGTTCCCCGACACCGATTTGGCGGTGCTGGCAGAGGTGACGGCGCGGCATCGTGCCATTGACGCATGGAACAGCGCACTGACCATGGAACCGGAATCTCTGGAGCGGTTGGAGACGGTGATGACACAGGCCGGCGAGCTGATGCAGAGCGATTGGGTGGACTTCGATGCCCTTGTGGATAACAGCTGGGCATTGGCAGCCAAAAGGTGAATACCACCTGTTGTGGGGGCGGAATTTCCGCCTCCACAATTTTATGTTGACATAAATTTCTACTTTTGCGGGATTTCTTCCTTGTTTTGGATGGTAAGACTTCTCAACGCAAGAAAAATCTCCCTAAATATGGTGTTTCCTCGTCAAAATCTCTCAATTTTTTGTGTTTTTTTCGATTTTTCTGTAGACAAGCTGCACCGCGGATGGTATACTTGCTTTGAATATTATTATGTAAATCTGCGCCCTGCGCCCGGCAGGGGGCCAGATTTGCGTTGCCGTGATAAGAATTCTGTAGAGAGTCGAGGTGCAGAGAGATGAAAATGCTGCGTAGAGGAGTTGCGATGGTGCTAAGCATCGCGCTGGTATTCAGCCTTGTGGCGGTAGTAGCCAGCCCCAACTGGACGAATACGGTTTCTCTTGGTCTGCTCAGCCGGTATTATGAAACCGGCAAGACCAATACCGACACCGAGGCTGCCAAAATGATCTCTACAGTTGCAGGAGATCCCGGCGGTAAATCTTACGGCGCGTATATGTTCGCCAGTAAGAGCGGCACGGTGAAGGCTTTTGTGGATTGGTGCCTCAGCTCCAATGCCACCAATACGGCCGCCTATGCCATTGGCGAGAAGCTTTCCAGGGCGTATTACAGCGGCGGCGAGGGCTGCGGCCCCCTGTTCGATCAGGCCTGGCTGGAAGTTGCCGATTCTTACGGCAGTTCTTTCTTCACCGTTCAGGAGGATTTCTCCAAGTCCCAGATTTACGATAAGGCCATCAGCTTTATCAACGCACAGGGCACCACCTTCAATATCAACAACTATTCCGTGGCACTGAAGAATGTCATTTGGAGCCGCGCCGTTCACCATGGCCCGCAGGGCGCTGCCAACATCGTGGCCGAAGCCTTTGCCTCGTTGGGCGGATTCGCCAACCAGGCCGAGCGCGATATCATCATGGCCATTTACGCCCAGAGCGGAAAGGTGGTCGATGAGCACAACGGCGCAGAAAAAATGAGCGGTTCTCTGGCTGCCAAGTATGATGTGGACGGCAAGGTCCTTCGTTACTGGTACGGTTCCTCCCCCGGCGTGCAGTTGGCCGTTTTCCGCCGCCTCCATGTCAACGAACCTGCCGATGCCCTTGCCATGCTGCAGGCAAACGCCTTTGTGGGCGCACCCCTGAGCGAGGGCAACTACACCATCGCACTGAAGAAAGACGCTTCTACTCTGGCGCTGGGTGTGACAGATTCTGCCATTAAGGTGGTAAATACCGCTGACGGGAGCCTCTCTGCCGCCAAGTTTACCTTGCACTATCTCTCCGGTGTGGGTGCTTACACCATCAATACCACCGTGGGCGAGACTTCCATGCGTCTTGCCGCCGGCACCGCGGGCGAGGACGGCTTTGGCTCCGTGACACTGGCCTCCCCCTCCACCAGCGACTCCCAGCTTTGGTACATTGACAATGCCGGCGCCGTAAAAAACAAGGCCACCGGTACATATCTTGCCTACCGTAATGATACACTGGTTGTAGTAGGCACTGAGGGTGCCGATACCACCCAGACCGTTACGGCAACCGCTTCTTCCGGCGACAAGACCGAGACCTTTGCCTACGTTGCCGCTCCTGCCAACACGGAGGGCGCCGCAGAGGCAGCCGCCAATACTGATGCCGCAGCAGCAGCCGAAGCAGCCAACACGCTCAAAGTCACCTTCATCACCGGCGACTACGGTACGATCAGCGAAAACAGCGAAGCTTCTTTCGAGGTAAGCGCTCATGCTGATTTCACCGCCAAAAAGCTCCATGATGTCACTGCAAAGGCCGGTTGGACATTCGCAGGTTGGTTCACCGAGAACGGTACGCAGGTCACAACCGGTTCCATCGGCGCTGCCGGTGAGTTGAAGCTGTATGCCCGCTATACCTCCACCTCCAAGGTGGCACCTTCCTCCTGGACCTTCTCCCCTGTTGTCGCAGATGTCTCTGACTTTACTGTGAAGCATCTGATCTATCCCGATGCCAACACCGAACTGCATCAGGGCGACAGCTCCTTCCCCGTCCGCGGCATGATCTCCTGCTCCGGCATTATCAGCAATGTAAACCTGCGCATTGTCGGGTCTTCTGTCAATATCAACGCCTATCCCAACGCCTCTTCCTATGATCTGGGCAATCTTGACAGTTCTGTTTCCTACAGCAGCCTGACGCAGGGTGACTACACCTACAAGCTGACCGCCACTGTGGGGAATACCACCTACACGCTGAAGGAATCCGCCTTTAAGGTCGGCGCTGTTGTGGTACCCGATGAATCCACACCTTCCGGTGGCGATAAGTTTACCGTTACCTTCGATGCCGGCGATAAGGGCACCAGTTCCTACGCCTCCAAGACCTATTCTCTGGACAGCATCATCTACGGCGATCTGCCCACCGTGTCGGTGAAGAGCAGTTCTGTGGAATTTGTGGGCTGGTTTACTGAGGACGGCGTACAGGTTCTGCCCGGTACTCCCATCGTGGCAGAGAACATCACTTTGCACGCCCGGTATACCAATGAGTACACCTACACATTCTATAAGGCCAATTCCGGCGTCTATTCCTCCGGCTCGGCCGCATCCGGCACGGTGTTCTATACGCCCGCCGGCGGTCCTCTGAAGAGTCCCGACAGCAACTATACCTATACCTTCTCCCACTGGGTGGACAGCAGCAGCAACAAGTATTCCTCCTCCCAGGCTATCGTCATGGGCGAGGCGAACATGACCTTCACGCCGGTCTATACCCAGAAGGCGATTCCCACTACTCCCAGCGGTGGCAGCACCGGCGGCTCCACTTCCGGTGGAACCACCGGCGGAACTTCCGGCGGCAGCAGCGGTGGCGGCGGCTCGTCCACTACGACCACTCCCGCCGGACCTGTGTGGAATGTTTCCCTCGGCGCGTCCGTTTCCGATGTCTCCGGCACCGTCTATAGCGGCGGCAAGGTGGTCACCAGCGGCACGCTGGCCACCGGCATGGTGGTCAAGTCTGGCGATTCGGAGTACACCATCGCCGTAACAGGCGACACCAGCGGCGACGGCAAAATCAGCGTTACCGATGTTGTCAAACTGCAGTCTCACCTGCTGAACAAGAGCGCTCTTTCCGGTGCCTATCTGGAGGCCGGTGACCTCAACAGAGACAGCAAAATCACCATTACCGACCTGGTGAAATCCGCCCGCGTGGTAGCCGGCAAGGACACCATTGGTTAATAGGAGATCGTTCCCATGAAAAAACAGTTACTGAAAATCTTTCTGACTCTCACGCTGTGCTTTGTGATGATGCTGCCCCAGCAGGCCGAAGCAGCGCCTTCCGCCTCCTTGACGGGCAACAGCTCCATTCAGGCCGGAAGCGATGTCACCTTGACTCTGAAGGTCTCCGGCAGCGGCATCATGGGCGTTGAGGCCACGCTGAACTACGACAGCTCCGTACTGGAGTATCGCAGCTACAGCGGCCTGCTCAGCGGCTGGGATGTGGTGCCCAACGGCACGAAGTTCGTGATGTACGGCGTGGGCAACCCCATCAACTCCTCTGCCGGTGTGGTGTCCGTTACCTTCCGCGTCAAGAGCGGATTGAGCGTCGACACGGCGCTGAGCGCCTCTTTTAGCGGCATCGTGGTCTCCGACGGCAACTCCGACAGCAGTGTCGGTTCCGCTTCCTGGTCCGGAAAGGTGGGCGCTGCCCCCAGCAATAACTGCGCCATCTCCTCCCTGACCTGCTCCAACGCCAAGCTCTCCCCTGAGTTCTCCTCCTCTACCACCGCCTATACCGCCACCGTTCCCTTCGATGTGACGGAGCTGAAGCTGGATTGGAGAACCGCTGACAGCGGCGCCCGCGTCAGCGTCAGCGGCAACTCTCTGGTGGTAGGCGAGAACACCGTAACGGTGACCTGCACCGCCCCCAGCGGCGCGCAGAAGTACTATGTCATTACCGTGACCCGTCAGCAGGACCCCAACTACAAGCCCTCGGATGTGGCGCTGCTCAGCGACTTGACGCTGGATGCCGCCCCCCTCTCCCCCACCTTCTCCGGTGCGGTGACGGACTATGTGGCCTATGTTCCTTTTGAGACCAAGTCTGTCACGCTGACAGGCGTTGCCAAGGATGAGAAGGCACTGCAAGTCACCGAGGACACCCGTCAGCTGGTGAACGAGGGTGAGACGGTACTGTCTGTTACCTGTACCGCAGAGGACGGCGTAACCAAGAAGACCTACACGGTTCATGTATACCGTATGCCCAAGTATGAGGGCATCATCCCCACCATGGAGATCATTGATCCCAACGCCGAGCCGGAGATCCCCTCCTTTGCCGTACCTATGGTGGTGGATCTCCCCTTGCTGGGCGAGGCCTCCACGCTCACCGTAGCGGCCGTGGCCGCCGTGCTGGTTGTGATTCTGCTGTTCCTGCTGGGCTTCCTGATTGGCCGCAGCGGCCGGGATGACAGATACGATGACGACGGCAACGATACGCCTCCGCAGCCTCCTGTAAAGCGCAGCCGCGAGAGTCGCCGTTACGATCGCATGGGTGCCGATCCCGTGGAGCCCACGGTGAAGGCCGCACCCATTGCGGAAGACGAGCTTGAAGTGGAGAAGCTGATTGCCGAAGAGGAGCGGATCTTTGCGGAAATGGATCCGCCGAAAGCGGCGCCTTCTGCCCCTGTAACGATGGACAAGCCCGTTGAGAAAAAGCCGTTTGTCCCCGTCTCCGCCGAGGACGGTATCTCCAGCCCCTTCGTAGAGGATGTCTCCTCTGCGGTGCAGGAGGAGCTGTATCGCCGTGAAGCGAAGGCCGACGACGCCTTCTTCGTAGACTCTGCCCGCAGCGAAGAGGATGTGGCCGCCGACAGTTCCGTCAACACCATGTCCCTGCAGGATCTGCTGGACGATATCCGCAATATGTAAGCAAAAAAAGAAAGCCCCGAGGGGCTTTCTTTTTTTTGCTTAATAATCCACCTTCATCAGGCACAGGCCCTCCGGAGGCGCCGTGGGGCCCGCCTGCTTGCGATCGCGGGATTCCAGTATCTCCGCAGCCTTCTCCACCGGCCAGTATCCGCGGCCGATTTCCAGCAGCGTGCCGACAAGAATACGCACCATGTTCTGCAGGAATCCGTTTCCGTGGAAGGTGAAGGTAATGCGATCCTTTCGCTCTTCGATCACGATGCTGTCCACTGTGCGAACGGTGGACTTCTTCATACGGGGATTTCCGCAAAAGGCGGCAAAGTCGTGCTCGCCGGTCAAAATCTCCGCAGCGGCGCGCATAGCCTCCACATCGGGCACATAGGGCAGGATGGTGACATACTTGCGGTCAAAGACAGGCTTTACCTCACCCACATGGACCGTGTATCGGTATGTTTTGCCGATCGCTTTATAGCGGGCGTGAAAGCGGGGCGCACAGGGCTTGACCTCGCGAACGGCAATGGCATCGGGGAGATACCGATTCATGTAGCTGCGGATCTCCTCGGGACTTTCCTCCACATCCAGTGCGGCATTGGCCACCATGGCGCGGGCATGGACTCCGGCGTCGGTACGGCCTGCGCCAATGATCTCCACCGGCGCCCCCTGCAGGCGGCTCAGCACCGACTCCAGCTTGCCCTGAATGGTCTCGCGATCCGACTGACGCTCCCAACCAAAAAAGCGGGTGCCGTCATAGGCGATGGTAAATTTATAATTCTGCAGCATGTGCTTCTCTCCTGCCTTCGTGTTTTCTGCCGTCATTGTAGCGCAAATAGCAAAAAAAAGCAACTGTACAGGGGAAAAACAGTGGAAAGACAGCCCTTGATATGGTATACTATGGAAAATGCGTTCTTGTTTGCAGGAGGAAGAGAATATGAAGTTTTTCTGGTATAACATCAAGACCATGTCTGATTCGGAATACAATCGCGCCGTGGCGCTGATGAGCGCAGAGCGCCGTCGCCGTATCAGTGATTTCCCCGCCGAGGATGACCGCAAGCGCTCCGCCGCCGGAGAGCTGCTGCTGCGTCAGGCGCTGGCCGAAGAGCTGGGCTGTGCGCAGGAGGCCGCTCCTTTGCTGTGGGAGGACAGCGGAAAGCCCGCCGCTGATGCCGAAGGTGTATATCTCAGCCTGAGCCACAGCGGCCCCTGGGTCCTGTGTGCCATTCACGACAAGCCGATGGGCGTGGATGTTGAGGTGATCCGCGCCGCCGACCAGAAGTTTATGGCCCGCGCCTGCTCCGAGGCGGAAATGGCCTATATCGCCTTTGGACGCGAGGGCTGCTACCACCGCTTCTGGGAGTGCTGGACCGCCAAGGAAGCGCTGTTTAAGGTGACGGGCAAGGGTCCCCTGCTGGGTCTGAGCCGTCTGGAGCTTCCCCAGAATGTGGCATTGCGCTACACCGAGGAGAACGGTTGTTCCGTGACAGCCGCAATGACGCTGTAACAATGTATAAAAAGCAACCCCCGCCCACGGGCGCGGGGTTGCTTTTTGCTGTTTCGGCAGAAAGTTCACACTTTTTTCTTCCTTTTCACTTAAAAAAATGGTATAGTGTACTATATCGTATTCAACAAAGGAGATTCCCGATGAGAAAATATATGATCCTTCTGCTGGTGTTGGCCGTGGCATTGCTGTGCCTCTTCGGCTGTAGCCGCAAGGTTGAGCAGCCGAGCGATACCGCCGATACCGATACCGCATCGACGGAGAATACCATTGTGGACAGCGCAGTGGTCGAAGCGCAGTCGAAGTTCTTGCAGTATTGCGACGGCGAGATTACGGTGCGCCTCAACCACGACGAGACGGGTTGGCACTGGGTAGACGAGCCCACCTTTCCTCTGGACGGCGATAAGGTGGAGGAACTGGTCGCTGCGCTGCACGAACTGAGCGCACTGCAGCCGTTGCAGGCCAATGAAGACCTGTCCCTTTACGGTCTTGACGAGCCTCAGAAATATTTGACCATGACGGTGGAAGAAGGCAGCCTGCACCTCAATATCGGTGATCAGGCAGAAGACGGTTCCTGGTATATGTCGGTGGAAAATTATGACGGCATCTATGCCTGCCCCGACAGCTTTGTGCAGATGTTGGGTGTCAGCATTTATGATATGGCCGTTTTGCCCACACTGCCTGCCTTTACCTCTGAAAATGTCAGCCGTATACTGGTAACCGGAAGCGAAGGTCAGGTTTTCCTGCGAAATGTTGACGGACAGTGGAAAGGTTCCGGCGAGCATGTGACCGATCGTATCGACAAAATCTTTGCCGGACTCGGTTCTCTGCAGATGGGACGGTGCTTCGATTATCTCCCCTCGCAGCAGGCGCTGAATCTGTGCGGTTTCTCCACGCCTACCGCCACCATCACTGTGGAATACCTCAATTCTGTTAATGTCGAATCCTCCTTTACCCTGACACTGGGCGCTCTTCACAGCGTGGAGGAGGGGTATTACGCCACCATCAGCGGCGACGAGACCCTTTACCTGCTGCCTGCGGCTCAGGTCTCTCCTCTGCTGGTACTGTTGATCTACGCCAACTGATATGCGTATCTTACTTGTAGAAGACGAGCTGCGGCTGGCAGACACGCTGGCTCGCTTGCTGCGCAGAGAGGGCTACATCGTCGATATGCGCCACGACGGCGCTGCAGGCCTTGACGAGGCTCTCAGCGGCATTTACGACCTGCTGGTGCTGGATGTCATGCTGCCGAAAATGAACGGTCTGACGCTGTTAAAGACGCTCCGCTCGCAGGGCAGCAAGCTCCCTGTTCTGCTGCTGACGGCAAAGGGCGAGTTGGATGACCGCGTAGCCGGACTTGACAGCGGCGCCGACTATTACCTCACCAAGCCTTTTGAATCGGAGGAGCTTCTGGCCTGTATCCGGGCTTTGCTGCGACGGGATGAGTCTCACAGCACAACGGATCTTTGCTGGGAAGACCTCACACTGGAACAGGGAACGGTCTGCCTTCGCTGCGGTGAGCGCAGCGTTCCTCTGAGCCGAAAGGAATATCATCTGATGGCGCTGTTGATGCAAAACGGACAGCAGGTCGTTTCCAAGGAGCAGATCCTCCTGAAAATATGGGGTTACGATTCCGCCGCCGAGGATAACAGTGTCGAGGTGTATATTTCGTTTCTGCGGCGCAAACTGGAGCATCTTCATTCCCGCGTTCGCATTCGGACGCGGCGTTCGGTGGGCTACTGTCTGGAGGTGCCGCAGTGATTGGAACTTTACGAAAGAAAGTAGCGGGGCTGTCCGTTCTGTTTGTGGGCATTCTGCTCATAGCAGTGCTGCTGTCCCTCTTTTTCTCGGCACGGAGCAACATCGCACAGCGCAGCAGCGAAGAGCTGCGT
Source organism: Oscillospiraceae bacterium (assembly GCA_017549325.1). Next base: position 2,280 of record JAFYVA010000044.1, on the reverse strand, counting down.
ACGGCGCTGCAAAGCGGCGTGCAGCATGCCAAAACGCCCTGCTTCATCGCCGAGCTGCTTCCCAGCGGCACCGTGCGTATTGCCGGTAGCAACTATTATGATCTGGACGATCATGAAACCCTCTCTGCGGTCGTAGAAGCCGCTATGAGCAGCGGTATGCGTCAGGGTGTCCTGCGCCAGTACGATCTGCGTTTCTACCGACAGGACGGCTTGCTGACGGTGCGCCTTGCCTTTATGGACAGTTCCTTTGAGCAGGCCACGCTGCGTACCCTTATTCTGGTGGGTTTTGGACTGTTTCTTCTGGCGATGGTCATCGTTGCCGCCCTTGGATGGTTGCTGGCGGGCTATATTACCCGACCTGTAGAGCGGGCATGGGCGCGGGAGAAACAATTCCTGTCCGACGCAGGCCACGAACTGAAAACGCCGCTGACGGTGATCCTCTCCTCTTCCTCGGCGCTGGAAGATACGGCAAACGCCGAACAGCGCCCCTATGTGGACAACATTCAGGCCGAATCCCGACGGATGAAATCTCTGCTGGAAGATATGCTCTCCCTTTGGCGAACCGAGGAATTCGCCCCTCAGCTGCAGTCGACAGACCTCTCTGAGTTGGTCACAGAATCGGTTCTGCGATTTGAGGCGGTCGCTTTCGAGGCGGGACATCCGCTGCATTACGATATCGAAAACGCCCTTTCCGTCGCAGGTGAGGGAAAGACACTTCGCCGTCTCGTCACGATCCTGTTGGACAACGCCGTGAAATACGCCGCACCCGGCACGCCGATCCGCTTGGTGATGGACAAGGTAAATCAGCAGGTGGTTTTCACCGTGGAAAACGAGGGAGATCCCATTCCCGCAGAAAAGCTGCCCCACCTGTTCGACCGCTTTTACCGGGTTGACGATTCCCGCGAAGAGACCTCCGGCTTCGGCTTAGGCCTCGCCATTGCCCGGGAAATTGTTCACAAGCACGGCGGCACCATTTCCGTCCGCAGCGACGTGCATTCCACAGCGTTTTGTGTAACGCTGCCTCTGCTTTGATAAAAAAACCGTGTATTGCAAATTGCAATACACGGTTTTTTCTGTTTATTTTGTTTTCTCTTTCGGCGTCACACTGGCGGTATACACGCATACAAGGATAACGGCCACACCGATGAACTGGAAAATGCCGAAAGGCTCCTTCAGCAGCAGCACACCGGCCAGCACACTGACTGCCGTGGTAACGTTGCTGAAGATCGATGTCTCCGACACGCTGAGATGGGCATTTGCAAAGTTCAGGAGTGAGAACGCCGCTACCGAGGACAAGGTGCCCAGATACACCACGGCGATCCAGAAACCGCCGCTCTGTATGGCGGGAAGAAATGTCTGTGCCATATGTCCGGCACCTTCAATAAGCGCAGCAGGGACAAAGACGACCATGCCCACGATAAACATGACATACGTCACCTCAAAGGCGTTGAAACGCTTGCCCACCTTATGGCTAAGGGTGTAATATGCCACATCAGTAATCAGCGTCAGCAACAGAAAGACCATGCCCAGCCAGGAGATCACCGTCTCACCGCCAGCGTAGATCAGCGCCACACCGCCCACGCACAGCAGCGCGCAGATTACCTGACGGCGGCGCACCTTCTGACGCAGGATCAGCACATCCACCAGAATGCAGGCCACAGGAATCACCGCGATAATCGTGCCGGTTACAGCCGAGGAGGTATAGAGGATACTGTAGTTCTCAAAGAAGAAATACAGTACCGGCTGCACAATGCCCAGTGCCAGCAGCGGCAGAATATTCTTGCCGCGCAGTGAAAAGGAAAACAGCGGTTTGCCCCGCAGCTTCCCCACCAAGGCGTTGGCACCGATCACCATGGACATGGAGACGAAGGCGGTAACAAAGCGGAAAGCCAGCAGGACGATGGGCGAGGCCGCATCCATGGCCAGGCGAGAGAACATAAAGCTAAAGCCAAAAATTACGGCAGCCAGCAGTGCCGAGAGGAGATAGCGCAGACGCTTCTTCGTAGTAGGCATAGTCAAAATCCTCGTTTCGGATAAAATAGGTAAAGAAAAAAGCGCTGCGATTGCAGCGCTTTTTTGGAGCTGATAACCAGATTCGAACTGGTGACCTCATCCTTACCAAGGATGTGCGCTACCTACTGTGCCACATCAGCATAGTCAACAGTAGGTATTATAGCACAGATCTTTGCGAAAATCAAGAGGTTTGCGCAAATTAATTCGTAAAAGAAATGTGAACATGTCAGCGGATCTGCTCCGCATACTCCCGAAGCACCTTTGCAT
>JAFYVA010000043.1 GCA_017549325.1 Oscillospiraceae bacterium | reverse complement strand
TACTTCTTCTCCATGGCTACCTCCTTCACCAAGGCTGCTCTGGGCGCCGAGGGTATCGGTAAGGACGTTGAGATGATCGTGGGTAACGGCTACACCAAGAACCACGCCAACATCACTCTGGACGTTCTGCGTGAGAACGCCAAGCTGCGCAAGCTGTTCGACGAGAAGTATTGCTAATTGCATAACCTATGACGGCAGGGCGTCCAAGTCGGCTGCCCTGCCGTCTCCCCCTATATTAAATTTAAAGGAGAATTACGATTATGGTAACTCGCAATGGTCTGTTCGCTGACGTTCCTGAGCATCTGTGGAACGACTGGCATTGGCAGGTCGCCAACCGCGCTGAGACGGTTGAGGATCTGAAGAAGTATATGAAGCTGACTCCCGAGGAGGAGGCCAGTGCTGCCAAGACGCTGGGCATCCTGCGCATGGCTGTCACTCCCTACTACCTGTCCCTGATCGATCTGGACGATCCCTTTGATCCCATCCGCAAGATGGCTATCCCCACCGACGCAGAGCTGTTCCACGCTGACTATGAGGACGCCGATCCTCTGCACGAGGATACCGACTCTCCCTGCCCCGGTCTTACCCATCGTTATCCCGACCGCGTGCTGCTGCTGATCACCGACCAGTGCGCTATGTACTGCCGTCACTGCACCCGTCGCCGCTTCGCCGGCCAGAACGACTGCGATGTGCCTGTTGCTCAGATCGATAAGTGCATCGAGTACGTCGCCAACCATCCCGAGGTTCGTGACGTGCTGCTCTCCGGCGGTGACTCCCTGCTGGTCTCCGATGAGATGCTGGAGTACATCATCTCCCGCGTCCGCGCCATCCCCCACGTGGAGATCGTCCGTCTGGGCTCCCGCACTCCCGTCGTGATGCCTCAGCGTATCACTCCGGAGCTGTGCAACATGCTGAAGAAGTATCATCCCGTGTGGCTGAATACCCACTTCAACACCCCCAAGGAAGTTACCCCCGAGGCAAAGAAGGCCTGCGCTATGCTGGCTGATGCCGGTATCCCCCTGGGCAACCAGTCCGTGCTGCTGGCAGGCGTTAACGACTGCTCTCACGTCATGATGGATCTGGTCCACGAGCTGGTCAAGATGCGCGTACGCCCCTACTACATCTATGCTTGCGATCCTTCCCTGGGTCTGAGCCACTTCCGTACTCCCGTGTCCAAGGGCCTGGAGATCATGGAAGCTCTGCGTGGTCATACCTCCGGCTACTGCGTGCCCACCTTCGTGGTCGACGCTCCCGGCGGCGGCGGCAAGACTCCCGTCATGCCCAACTACATGATCTCCCAGACTCCTCACAAGGTCATCCTGCGTAACTTCGAGGGTGTTATCACTTCCTACACCCAGCCCATGGATTACGTGGAGAACTGCCACTGCGACGTCTGCACCGGCAAGAAGAAGGTCGAGAAGACCGGTGTTGCCTGGGTTGCTCAGGGTACTGCTCAGCACTTCCTGGAGCCCACCAAGCTGCTGCGTCACGAGCGCCACACCAAGTAAGTCATTCCGATACGCGGCATCCCGGCAATTTTGCCGGGGTGCCCGCGTCGCGTCTTTGAAACTAACGAATTTGAGGTAATTAGAATGGAAAGCAAACTCGGCTTGAATCTGGAACTGGTCGAAAAGGCTCGTGCCGCTGCCAAGCGTGTGGCAGATGACACCCAGAGCTTCATCGATCAGCACACCACCGTGACGGTGGAGCGTGCCGTTTGCCGTCTGCTGGGCATCGATGGCGTCAATGAGATGGACGTCCCCATGCCCAACGTGCTGGTGGATCATCTGCTGGCCGTTGGCGTGCTGCCCATGGGCGCTGCATGGAACATCGGTAATGCCATGCTGGAGACCGGTCTCGATCCCCAGGGCGTGGCAGAGGCTATCGACAAGGGCGAGCTGGACCTGAGCAAGGTTCCCGCTCACGACGATGCCGCTGTGCGTGAGGCTGTGGCCCCCTATGTGAAGGCCACCATCGAGCGCATCAACAGCAACGTTGCCGGCCGCAACGAATTCCTGAAGGAGTTCGGCGATAAGGAAGGTGCTTACCTGTACGTCATCGTGGCTACCGGTAACATCTACGAGGATATCATCCAGGCTAAGGCTGCTGCCAAGCAGGGCGCCGATATCATCGCCGTGATCCGTACCACCGGTCAGTCCCTGCTGGACTATGTGCCTTACGGTGCTACCACCGAGGGCTTCGGCGGTACCTACGCCACCCAGGAGAACTTCCGTCTGATGCGTGAGGCTCTGGACGAGGTTGGCCGCGAGCAGGGCCGCTACATCCGCCTGTGCAACTATTGCTCCGGCCTGTGCATGCCCGAGATCGCCGCTATGGGCGCTCTGGAGCGTCTGGATGTCATGCTCAACGATGCTCTGTATGGCATCCTGTTCCGCGACATCAACATGCAGCGTACCATCGTTGACCAGTACTTCTCCCGCGTTATCAACGGTTACGCCGGCGTCATCATCAACACCGGTGAGGATAACTACCTGACCACCGACGATGCCGTCACTTCCGCTCACACGGTTCTGGCCTCCCAGTTCCTGAACGAAGCCTTCGCCAAGAGCGCCGGCATGCGTGAGGAGCAGATGGGTCTGGGCCACGCCTTCGAGATGGATCCCGAGGTGGAGAACGCCTTCGTCATGGAGCTGGCTCAGGCTCAGATGGCTCGCGAGATCTTCCCCAAGGCTCCTCTGAAGTACATGCCTCCCACGAAGTTCATGACCGGTAACGTCTTCCGCGGCCACATCCAGGATGCCCTGTTCAACATGGTGACTGTCCTGACCGGCCAGAAGCTGCACCTGCTGGGCATGATGACCGAAGCCATCCACACCCCCTTCATGTCCGACCGTGCACTGGCCATCGAGAATGCCCAGTACATCTTCCGCACCATGAAGGATCTGGGCGGCGAGCTGATCTACAAAGAGGACGGTATCATCCGCAACCGCGCCAACGAGGTGCTGACCAAGGCTACCGACCTGCTGGCCGAGATCGAGCAGCTGGGCCTGTTCACCACCATCGAGAAGGGTATCTTCGCCGACGTGAAGCGTCCCAAGGATGGCGGTAAGGGCCTCAACGGCGTTGTTGTGAAGGATGAGAAGCACTTCAACCCGTTCATTGAAGAGATGAAAGGTAAGGTGGCAGCAGAATGAGCAGCGGACTGTATAATACTCATAAGGTAGATTTTGATACCACTCTGGATCTGACCCGCCTGAAGCCCTATGGCGATACCATGAACGATGGTAAGGTGCAGACCAGCTTCACCCTGCCCGTCAAGGATGACGAGCGCGGCGAGGAGGCTGCCCGCCAGATCGCCAAGAAGATGGGTCTGGAAGAGCCCAACGTGGCATATCACGCCGCTCTGGACAAGGAGTTCACCTTCTATGTGGTGTACGGCAGCTGCGTCCACAGCGTCAACTACGAGGATATCCATGTCATCACCGTCGAGTCCGATGTGATGAGCATGGAGGAGACCAACGACTACATCCGTGAGAACATCGGCCGCAAGGTCGTCATGGTGGGTGCTTCCACCGGTACCGACGCCCACACCGTGGGTATCGATGCCATCATGAACCGTAAGGGCTTTGCCGGCCACTACGGTGTGGAGCGCTACGAGATGGTCGAGGCCTACAACCTGGGTTCTCAGGTCCCCAACGAGGAGTTCATCAAGAAGGCCGTCGAGCTCAACGCCGACGCACTGCTGGTGAGCCAGACCGTTACCCAGAAGGATGTCCACATCCAGAACCTGACCAACCTCATCGAGCTGCTGGAGGCCGAGGGCCTGCGCGATCGCTTCGTCGTGATCTGCGGCGGTCCCCGTATCACCCACGAGCTGGCTAAGGAGCTGGGCTTTGATGCCGGCTTCGGCGCCGGTAAGTACGGCGACGATGTGGCCAGCTTCGTTGTGACCGAGATGGTCAAGCGCGGCATGAAGTAAGAAATTACTTTTCAGCCACCAAGATGTAATAAAAATGCGGCTGTACCGCGGGTGCAGCCGCATTTTCTCTGTACCGTACGGGTATGATTTCTGTGCAAAATGATTGAAAAAGCGGGGGAAAAATCTACGACGGGGAATGTGTAGCGCCCTTGCATTTTCATGCAAAGAATGGTATGATGTACGGTGAAGAATAGCGGAGACTATTTTTTAGTTCAACCGATGATAACAAGGAGGAACAATCATGGCAAAGAAACCTGTGATTACTGCCAAAGAGGCAGCAGCAATGATTCCCGAAGGCGCCACTATTATGTGCGGCGGCTTCCTGGCTTGCGGTCAGGCCAGAGCAATCGTGAAGGAGCTGGTCGCTTCTGGTAAGGGCGGCTTCACCCTGATCGGCAACGATATGGCCCGTGCAGTGGGCCCCATGGGTGAGGAGTTCTACGGCGTCGCCGAGCTCATCCACAACAAGCAGGTCAAGCGCGTCATCGCTACCCACGTGGGCATGTCCCCCGAGGTCGGCGAGCAGAGCGCTGCCGGCACTCTGGAAGTGAACCTGCTGCCCCAGGGCACTCTGGCTGAGTGCATCCGCGCCGCCGGCGCAGGCCTCGGCGGCGTGCTGACCCCCACCGGTGTGGACACTCTGGTCGAGGACAGCCCCTTCTGCCTGGGCAAGCAGAACATCAACGGCAAGGACTATCTGCTGATGGCTCCTATCCACGCCGATGTGGCTCTGCTGGGCACCTACAAGTGCGACGAGTCCGGTAACTGCTGGTACAAGGGTACCATGCGTAACTTTAACCCCGTGATGGCCACCGCTGCTGACCTGGTCATCGCCGAGGCCGAGTATGTGGTTCCCGTGGGCGAGATCGCTCCCGAGAATGTTCACACCCCCGGTATCTGCGTCAACTACATCGTGGAAGGAGAAAAGAAGTAATGGATAAGTCCGAGATCAAAGGCTTTATTGCCAAGCGTTGCGCACAGGAACTGAAGGACGGCGATGTGGTCAATCTGGGTATTGGCCTGCCCACCCTGATCCCCCGCTACCTGCCCGAGGGCGTGGAGCTGGTTATCCATGCTGAGCTGGGTATCGTTGGCGCCGGCGCCACTCCCAAAGAGGGCGACGAGAACTACATGCCCTACCATGTGACCGATGCCGGCGGCGCTCCCGCCAGCGTTGCGTTCGATGGTTCTTTCACCGATTCCGCTACCAACTTCGGCCTGATCCGCGGCGGCCATGTGGATGCCTGCTTCCTGGGCGCCCTGGAGGTCGACATGGAGGGTAACCTGGCCAACTGGATCATCCCCGGCAAGAAGATGCCCGGTATGGGCGGCGCTATGGACCTGTGCACCGGTGCTAAGAAGTGCATCGTCTGCATGGAGCATACCGCTAAGGGTAACCCCAAGATCTTCGAGAAGTGCCGTCTGCCCCTGACTGCCGCTCACTGCGTCAACAAGATCATCACTGAGATGTGCGTCATGGAAGTCACTCCCGAGGGCCTGGTCATGACCGAGATCAACCCCGAGTTCACCGTTGAGGATGTCAAGGCTGCTACCGCTTGCCCCGTCATCGTCTCCGAGAACCTGAAGAACATGGCCTAATGGCATGAAAATGTAAAAAGAGACGGCTTTTGCCGTCTCTTTTTTGCGTGCTTTTTACTTGTTTTCCGTCGAGAAGTATGGCATAATTGTCGCTGGATTTGTATTTTTTAAAGGAGAAACAATGATGGCATCTAAGGTTTTTGATTTCATTGCAATGGAAGAGCAGCGCCAGAAGGATACGGTGGAGCTGATCGCCAGTGAGAACTTCGTCAGCGCCGATGTGCTCCGCGCCGTGGGCAGCTGCCTGACCAATAAGTATTCCGAGGGTTATCCCGCCCAGCGCGAGATGGGCAACAAGGGCCGCTACTACGGCGGCTGCCATGTGGTGGACCAGCTGGAGGAATACTGCGTGCAGAAGTGGAAGGAAGTGTTCCACACCGACTACCATGTGAACGTCCAGCCCCACAGCGGTGCCAGCGCCAATCAGGCCGCCTATACCGCCGTGCTGCAGCCCGGTGACACCATTCTGGCCATGAACCTCAATAACGGCGGTCACCTGACCCACGGCAGCGCCGTGAACTTCTCCGGTAAGATCTATAACGCCTGCTTCTACGATGTGGACGACAGCGGCTGCATCGACTACGACGCCATGGAGCGTATCGCCCATGAGGTCAAGCCCCGGCTGATCCTGGCCGGTGCCTCTGCCTACAGCCGCGTGATCGATTTCGAGCGCTTTGCCAAGGTGGCCAAGGATGTGGGTGCCTACTTTATGGTGGATATGGCCCACATTGCCGGTCTGGTTGCCGCAGGGGAGCATCCCTCTCCCTTCGGTCTGGCCGACCTCGTCTCCACCACCACCCACAAGACGCTCCGCGGCCCTCGCGGCGGTATGGTGTTCTGCAAGCCCGAGCTTGCCAAGAAGCTGGACTCTGCCGTGTTCCCCGGTCTGCAGGGCGGCCCTCTGCAGCATGTCATCGCCGGTAAGGCCGTGGCAGCCGAGGAGGCCTGCACTGAGGCGTACCGCACCTATATCCACAACGTGGTGGTCAACTGCAAGGCCATGTGTGACGAGTTCCTCTCCATGGGCTACGATGTGGTCACCGGCGGCACCGATAACCACCTGTTCCTGCTTGACCTGACCAAGACCGGCCTCACCGGCAAGGCAGTGCAGGAGGAGCTGGACCGCAACGGCATTACGCTGAACAAGAATTGCGTCCCCAACGAAACCCGCAGCCCCATGCAGGCCAGCGGCGTCCGTATCGGTACGGCGGCCATGACCACCCACGGCTTCACCGCCGAGGATTTCCGCGCCGTTGCCCACCGCATCGACGAAGTCATCCGTAAGATGATAGCAGAGAAACAGTGAACAAAAACATCCCTTCGGCAGCGCCGAAGGGATGTTTTCGTTACTTTCTAAGAACCTATCGTTTTTTGATGAAATAATAAAAAATTCCCTGTATATGTGATATATGACTCAAAAAGGGTAGTTATAAGATATAAGGGAGAGAGGAGGAATTGCACCGTATGGATGATAGAGAAATTGTAGCCTTGTTTTACGAGCGCTCAGAACAAGCTATTGCAGAGTTATCCAATAAGTACGGCGATTTGTGCCTTAAGATCGCCCTCAACATGTTAAACGATGCCAGAGACGCAGAAGAATGTGTCAATGACGCCTATCTTGGTGCATGGAACAGCATTCCTCCTCAGAACCCCGACCCCCTCAGAACCTATCTCTGCCGCATTGTTCGCAATCTGGCATTAAAAAAGCTCCGTGCGAACACTGCGTTGAAAAGGGGAAGTCAGTTCGACATATCTCTGTCTGAGCTGGAAAACTGCATCCCTGCCAAATCCTTTGATGAACAACTCTCCGCAAAGGAACTGACAGAACAAATCAACGCTTTTCTCTCCACTTTGCGCCGCGATGACAGAGTCCTGTTCATCAAACGCTACTGGTTTTCGGAGTCGTTGTCGGAGATCGCCGTTACCTTTGGCATTACGGAGCACAATGCATCGGTGCGGCTTGGCAGAATTCGCAAAAAGCTGCATCAATACCTGAAAAGCAAGGAGGCATCCCTATGACGGAATACAGGGCAGATTTGCTGTCCTCGGCGATTGGAAATATTGATACAACATATTTGGAAGAAACCCTCGATTTTGGGAAGAACACAGCTCGTATAAAAAGAGCAGCACACTTCCCGAAACTATCCGCCGCGTGCTTGATTTTGCTGCTGATCCTGGGGTTTTCGGCGACTGCCTTTGCCATCAGCAGAATCCCGCTGTCGTGGCGTGACATCTTCCACCCAAACCAAACCGCGATCGGCGATGAAGATGAAATCCCCATTCTCTCCCAGCAGCACACAGATGCGGAAATTCTCGAAATCGATGTGGTAAAAGCCATCTCCGATGAGAGGGTGCTGTATCTTCTCTACTCCGTGAAGGCCAACGAGGGAGCTGTCCTCGATTCAGAGGGGCGCTTCGCCTCGTTCGACCTGTATTTTCCCGACAAGATGATGTCGGGCGTGTATCAGCAGTACTTCCTGCCGCGAAAGGAAGGCGTTCCCGAAAACGAGTTGGAAGGTGTCATCTGCGCCGACTGGCAGGCAGACACAACCGCGAAAAATCTTGTAATGACCTTCGCAAACTGGCAGGAGGAAAAGCTGTTTGACGACGTAAAGGTCGATTTCAACGTGGCGGAAATATCCGAGCAGAGGGAAATTCACCTTCCCTATGGCGGTATTTCCCTCTGCTCTGCGGATTGGGAGGACGGTGTCCTTCGGTTGATGATGAAAGGGCCGAAGGCTGTGGATGAATGGTCAACGGGACAGAACTGGTACTTTATCGACACTCGCACCGACACTGCCATCTATCCCGAACAGCGCGCCGACTATTATACGCCGGAGGAACTTGGACAGGATACCGATGACGAATGGATCTACTTTTACAACTACTTGGCTGTTGGCAAGGAAACTCTCCCCTACTTGGAAATGCACTGGGGTGGAAAGAATGTCTTTACCACCGTGCTTGCAGGAGAATGGAGGGTCACGCTCAACGAAACGCCCGTCACCGTACAAAGCGAAGTGCTGGCGGAGAATGTCCCCCTTTCCTATTCCAGCGAGGAGCTTTTGGCGGGAAAAATCGAGTGCTCCAAGCTGTCTATGGCAATTTATTTCGCTGACTATGTCGATTCTACCACCGGTATTCTCGGTGAGTTCGAGGTGTTTGACGCAAAGGGTGATCCCATCCCCTGTGACTGGGGCTTTACCGCTGATCAGACGACCGACAGCTGCATGATTTGGACACGGTTTAACGATCCCATCGAACCCGAGAGCATCTGTAAACTGACATTCAACGGCGAGACGGTGTTTATGAGATAGCTGTTTCATAGGATGGTATCTTTCTGCTTCCATTGCAGCAGTTACTTCGCAAATTGTTTAGAAAAGGAGGGGTACATTCAGTATGAATGTGAAGTAATCCGCTGATTGTAAAATAAACACATATGATAGTATCAGAAAGGGGTAGTCATTAAATGAGGATTAAACGATTTATCAGTTTTATTCTGTCTGCAGTTATGGTTCTTTCGATATGCTCTATTTCAGTTTTCGCTGTTACTCCAGAAACTCACCAAAATTACGATATCAAAAATGAGAACCCGTTTGCAATCGTAATCCGTGATGCTGAAGGAAACGTTGTAGAAACCTACTATCAAACACGGCAGCTGTATGTTGATGGAACTCAGTATACTATCCCAGCAAACGGAACCTTGACAACATACCAATACGATACTTCAATCGCATTTTTTGCTGGATTTTACTTTACCCATTCAGATTATAGTGGCTATGCTACAACTCGAAACAGAAGCGTAACCATAACAATCAGAAATGCTCCTTCTGTTGGAGGAACGAGAAGTACTGTCTCTACACATACTTTCAGTACTAACGAAGAGAACAACACAGGTAATGCGTACTATATTTCCGGTATTCAGCCGGGCTGCACTGCCATTTCAATCGATAAAACAACAGTATCCTCTAGACCTTACTATGATGCTGTGTACAAGAATAACAGTGCTAGTTCTCTGACGATTTCACTCTTAGTCGGCAGAGATTAAGTGTTTCATTTGACACTCCTAAGAAGTAAACAAGAACCTCCCTTCGGCAGCACCGAAGGGAGGTTTCTTTATCTTTTCAAAACTTTTCTCAGCAGAATGAGGGACAGCAGCAGTACCACCGCCTCGGAGATGACGGGGGTGAACCAGATGGCGTCGCCGCCTAAGGTGGCAGCCAGTGCCAGCAGTGCGGCAGCCTGCACCACGAGGCCGCGGCCCGTGGAGATGGCGATGGCACCGCGGGGCTTTTCGCGGGCGGTGAGGAAGCCGGCGATGAAGATGTTGAATCCCAGCAGCAGATAGGCGAGGCTGTAGTGGCGGAACACCGTAACGGTATAGCCGTTGAGCGCCATATCCTCGACCCCGAGGAAGAGCTGCACCAGCTGGGGGGCAAAGAGCCACAGCACCGTGAAGCACACGGCGGCCACGATGGCGGCGGAGACAAGACCGTAGCGCTGGAGCTTGCGGCAGCTGCCCTCGTCGCGCCGTCCGTGCTGGAAGCTGATGAGGGGCTGTGAGCCTTGGGAGATGCCCATCATGGTGTTGATGATGAAGGTGTTGACATAGGCGATGATGGTGTAGCTCACCAGACCGCGCTCGCCGATGCAGCGGAGGATGGTGTGGTTAAACAGGAAGATCATGATGCCGTTGCACAGCTCCGTCAGGCTGTCGGCCACGCCGATGGGGATGAGGCGGCGGTAGATGTGCCAGTCGAAGCGGAAACGGGTGAGACGGAAGGTGCTGTGCCCGCCGAGGAAATGACGGAAGTAGAGCACCACTGTCAGCAGTTGGGAAAGTCCCGTTGCCACGGCGGCACCGAACACGCCCCAATCGAGCCAGAAGATGGCTACATAGTCCAGCACGCAGTTGGCAAGACAGCCTGTCGTTACCGTAATGAGTGCCACGCGGGGATGTCCGTCGGTCTTGACCAGAATCTCCATGTTGTAGGAGACCATAAAGCAGAAGGCGAAGGGGGCCAAGCCCAGCAGATAGTCTTTCACATAGGGCAGCGTCAGTTCCTCAGCACCCAGCAGCAGGGAAAAAGGCTCTAAAAAGATCAGCACCAGCGCTGTGATGACAAGACCCAGTACCGTCAGAAGGGTGATGTTCTGGCTGAAAAGGCTGTTGGCGTTCTCACTCTTACCCTCGCCCAGAAAGATGGCGATGATGGTGGAGGTGCCCACGGCGAACAGCACGGCGATGGAGAAGAGTGTGTTGATAAAGGGCGCCGAGAGATTCACGGCGGTCATGGCGTACTCGCCCACACCCCGCGCCACGAAGAGACCGTCTACGATGGAGTAGAGGGAAAAGACCATGAGCGAAGCGATGGTGGCGGTGGAAAAGCGGATGAAATTGGACAGCAAACTGCGCTCGGACAGCATTTTCGATGGCGTTCCTTTCTCATAAAGTGCCTCTTATTATAGCCCACCGCCTGCACCTTGTCAAATTCAGCTCTTGTCAAAGACCTGCTGTGCCGTTATACTAAATCCAAGAGTACATAAGGGAGGTTCAGCCTATGAAAGCCTATGTCATGGACGCCTTTTCCGCCCAGCTTTTCGGCGGCAACCAAGCAGGTGTGGCACTGGTGGAAGCGTATCCCGCCGACGCCCTCATGCAGCAGATCGCCGCGGAGTTCAAGCACTCCGAGACCGCTTTTGTAAAAGTGGAAGATGACGGCTCTGTGACTCTCCGCTACTTCACCCCGGCAGGAGAGGTGGACCTCTGCGGCCACGCCACCATCGCCTCCTTCGCGCTGCTGCGCTCTCTCGAACTGATCGGCGACGGCACCCACACCGCCCACACCAAGGCGGGCGAACTGTCCATCGATGTGGCGGGGGATACCGTGTGGATGGATATGGCGCCGCCCGTGCTGCTGCGGGAACCGCCCGAAAGTGAGTGGCCCGCCCTTTATGAAGCCTACGGCTTGACGGTTGATGATTGTCCCGCAGGCTTTGTCCCCAAGATCGTATCCACGGGATTGGCCGATATTATGATGCCCGTCGGTGACCACGATACGCTGATGCGGGCGGTGCAGAACGCCCCCGTGGTGACGGAACTGAGTAAGCACTACGATGTGACGGGCGTGCACATGTTCTGCCTTGGCGGCGGGACGTGTACCGCCTATTGCAGCAACTACGCGCCCCTCTACGATATCCCCGAGGAGTGCGCCACCGGTACTTCCAACGGCGCGCTGACCTATTATCTCTATCTCCAAGGCTTGGTCGAAGCAGGGGAGGAGAATATCTTCGTGCAGGGCGAGCACATGAGTCGTCCCTCGGAGATCCGCAGCCGCCTGAAGGTGGAGGGCGATGCCGTTACCGTACAGGTGGGCGGCCGCGCCGTCATGAGTATGGAGTGCGAAATCAAACTTTGAGCATAAAAAATCCCGTCCTTTCGGACGGGATTTTTCTCTTTTTATTCTTTTTGTGCAAAAATAACGCCGATGGTGATCAGCACCGCGCCGATGATGCTCATGACGGAAATGGGCTCGCGGAGCAGCAGCCAGCCAACGAACACCGTCACGAAGGGGGAGGCGTAGAGGTAGTTGTTGGTGACCACCACGCCCAGCGCCTTGAAGGCGATGTTCCAGATGGCGAAGCACACGGCGTTGCCCATGACAACGAGGAAGAGCCAGCTCACCAGCACATTGGGCTGGGTGAACAGCGGCGTCAGCGTGGGCAGACCGTCGGTGAAGAGGCACAGGGGGATGGAGGTGATAAAGGCCCAGAGGAACACACGGCGGGTCACAAGGAAGTTGTCGCAGTTCTCCGTGTAGGGCTTAATGAGGATGGAGTACACCGCCCACATGAGGCCTGCGGCCAGCGCCAGCAGATCGCCCAAGGGACTGAGGTGGAAGGTCAGCTGACCGTTCAGCACCACCAGCACCACACCCACGATGGCGAAGGCGGCGCCGATGTAGACCTTGCGGCCCAACTTCTCGCCGCGGCGGGAGAAGATGGCGGCCAGAATCACCGTCAGCAGGGGACTCATGGCCACGAGGATGCTGACATTGGCGGCGTATGTATGGTTCAGCGCCGTGTTCTGCAGGAAGAAGTAAAAGCTGCCGCCCGTGATGCCGATGACAACGAAGCGCAGTTCATCCTTCCACTTCATGTGGACCGTCTTCGGACGCAGCACCCACAGCGTCAGATAGGCAAGACCCATCCGCAGGGGGATGATTTGAATGGGGGTATAGTCCACCAGCAGGTTCTTCGTCAGCACGAAGCAGCTGCCCCACACCACGATGGTGATGATGGCGTAGATATGTCCTAAAAGTTTTGTCCTGTTCATATTGTATTCGCCTCCGTCAGCGGAAATTTCGTAACTTAGTCATTATACTCCTCTATGAAAGGAAAGAAAAGAGGAATTTTTATGATCTTTTCCTTTTCGAGGAGGCGAAAATATGGTAAAATAAAAAAGATTTGAGGGGGTGTTGAAAATGAAACAGTATACCTATGTGACCGTGACCTATTCAGGTGTCTATCAGCATAAGCTGCAGGAGCATCGTAAGATTATCGATCAATATGCTGCCGAAGGCTGGCGGTATGTGGATCATATTCCCGTGCATCAATATGCCCACGGACAGTATGGTGCCATCGACCTCGTTTTTGAAAGAGATGTAGAAGAATAAACAGCAGACCGCGGCGCATGCAGCGGTCTGCTGTCGTTTTGTCAGTATTTAGTGGCAATCCTTGCCGGACTTGGTCTTGTTCTTGTCGCCCTTGGTGTTCTGGGTGTTGGTGTTGGCATTGGTATTGTTGGTATTGGTGTTCTTGTTGTCCATGATTGGCACCTCCTTTTTGTTGTGCAAAGGTAGTATGTCCCGGAAAAAGACGCGATATTCACAAAAATAATGTAAAAAAGTTGTTGACAATAGATAAACGCTATAGTATAATCTTCGAGGAAAACAAAGAAGGTCGGTGCATCCGCCTCACCTCCAGCAACGGCAAAGAGGTTAACAGCGATGGATTCAAGGCCCCATTGGGCTCTTGTTGCTGCGCGGATGCTGTGTGCATTCGCGTTTTTTAATTTTCGAATGGAGGTGCTTTGGGTATTAGCAAGGTAATGCATCAACTGAACGAGGAGATCAACGATCGTGAGATCCGTCTCATCGGTGAAGAGGGCGAGCAGCTGGGTATCATGTCTGCTGCCGAGGCTCTGGACATCGCTGACGAGCGCGGCCTCGACCTGGTGAAGATCTCTCCCCAGGCGGTTCCCCCCGTGTGCAAACTGATGAACTACGGCAAGTTCCGCTTTGAACAGAGCAAGCGTGAGAAGGAAGCCAAGAAGAATCAGCATGTGGTGGAGATCAAGGAGATCCGTATGTCTCCGGGTATTGATGTGGGTGATTTCAACACCAAGCTGAAGAACGCCCAGAAGTTCCTGACCGATGGCAACCGTGTGAAGGTCTCCGTCCGTTTCCGCGGCCGCGAGATGGCTCACACCGAGATCGGTAAGACGCTGCTGGAGAAGTTCGCCGAGCAGTGCGCCGAAGTATCCACCATGGAGAAATCTGCCAAGATGGAAGGCCGGAATATGTCCATTTTCCTGGCCCCCAAGGCAGCGAAGTAACAACCGTTTATCTATTGCGAATTACGCAACCAATTAGGAAGGAGTCAACAACTATGCCTAAACTGAAGACCCATAGCGGCGCCAAGAAGCGCTTCAATCTGACGAAGTCCGGCAAGGTGAAGCGTGCTCACGCTTACAAGAGCCACATCCTCACCAAGAAGGATACCAAGCGTGGTCGTCGTCTGCGCAGCACCACTTATGCTGACCTGACCAACGAGGCCACCATCCGCAAGATGATCCCCTACAAGTAAGATACGGATTCGTTAGAAATAGGAGGCAATAAGAAATGGCACGAGTAAAAGGCGCGATGATGACGCGCAAGAGAAGAAATAAGGTTCTGAAGATGGCCAAGGGCTACTGGGGCGCCAAGTCCAAGCACTTTAAGATGGCCAATGAGCAGGTCATGAAGTCCCTGACCTACGCATACATCTCCCGTCGTCTGAAGAAGAGAGATTTCCGTCAGCTGTGGATCACCCGTATCAGCGCCGCCTGCAAGCAGAACGGCCTGAACTACTCCACCTTCATGCACGGCCTGAAGCTGGCCGGCGTGGAGATCAACCGCAAGATGCTGGCTGAGCTGGCTGTCAATGACAACGCCGCTTTCGTCGCTCTGGTTGAGCTGGCCAAGTCCAAGCTGGCCTAAGTTCATTAGGTAACGAAACATCCATCCTCGACACCGAGGGTGGATGTTTTTTTTGTGTTGTGGGGGTTTGGGAGTCGCGTCCCTTGGCCCCCTCTTATAGGGGGGCTGGCTCGCCGCAGGCGAGACTGGGGGGTGAGGCAGGCAGTAACAAGAAGCCGTTACCGCACCCCTCCGAGTTCGCTCTGCTCACCCACCTCCCCTGGAAGGGGAGGCTTTTTTGTGTCAAATTTTGTGTCCTGTTTGTGAATTGTTGCGCAAAACTCTTGCGTATGCGCGTGGTTTTGTGTATAATTGTGACAAAAAACAAAGTTGGGAAAAGGAGGACGCAGCATGAGAGAGCGGTTGAACAACAACTTTACTGATGTGAGAAAGCATATCAAAAATGTGGTTACATTCTCGTTGACACTGGCACTTGCGTTGGCGGCGACCTTTCTGTGGACACCCATTACAGGAAATCCCATGCCGGAATTTTGGGAGGACTTCTGCCGTACCTATTCTGCCCTTGCCACA
Organism: Oscillospiraceae bacterium; assembly: GCA_017549325.1. The sequence continues at coordinate 5,162 of JAFYVA010000043.1, read as the reverse complement.
GTAGCCATCATCCGCAATGCCGTAGATATCAGCAGAAAAAAGACCACACCGCCCAAGAACTTGGGTGAATGAAGGGAGGAAACTGCGATGAAAAAGAAAAAACTCTCACCCCTGTGGCTCATTCCCACAGTGGTCATCGTGGCGCTGATCCTGTGGTGCATCCATTTCCCGCTGACCATGTTTATGGGACTGGATAAGGATGCCGAGTTCGTCGTTGCTACGGTGACTGCGCTCGACAGAGAAGAATCGTACCCTGACTTCAACACCAACGACCCTCAGCAGTTGGCGCAGATCGTGGGAGAACTGCGTAGTACTCGCTGTCGTTTCTTTGGTTGGTCTAACAGAATGTACTATGACGAAGAGGAGAAACCCCAGCTGACGCTCTACATTGCGGGCTATGAGGGCGATACGCTCTTCAATATGGGCATTTGGATCAATGGAAAAAAGGATGTGATCGTCCAGAACGGATATATTCTTCTCCGCGCCAAAGATGGGGCACTGTACGACTATCTGACAACGCTGGTGGAGAAGGGGAGCGAGGAGACTGTTGCCAAGGAAGTCGCCGCCGACTACGTGGAAAAGCTCTCCCGTGTCATCTACCTCTTTGAAGACATCGACCTCGCCGAAAGCACGGTGCTGGCCTATGACGATTCTCCCGAAATGCAGTATGTGGTGGAGAAGTCGGAAGAGCTGAAGGCGCGGCGTGTTGCGGAAGGACACTTTAGAACCGATTGGGGCTCTATGTACAGTACCGATGTGATGGAATTTTCCGAGGACAGCGCCACCGTGTTGGTTTGGGAGGATATCGGCTTCCGCTATGAGGGTGAGGAATTTTCCAGCGGTATGGGCAACGAGTATACGGTGACGCTGAAAAAGCTCAACGGCGAATGGCTGGTGTCCTCCGTAGAGGGCGGCGACACCTATTCTCTCAAGGAGATGGAGACCTACCAATACCGTAAAGCCATGCCCGAACTGTACGCACAGGCGGGCGTAGAGGCGTTTTCTTTCCATGATACCCTGTCCGTGCAGATAACGAATGTCATCAAGACGGAAACCCGCGTCCTTCCTGCGGAGGACAACTTTGAATACGAGGTCTACACCGTCCTGCCCGGTGCAGAGATCGCGGTGCTCCACGCCGCTGTGGAAGACACGGTAGAGTTAGGGCCTCTCGGCATTTGGAAGGTTTATAGTAAGGACGGAACGCTACAATATCTGGAGTCGGGGATGCCCAATATCCCTATCACGGAGAATACAAATGGCATCGGCTCTGAGAGCGTGTGCGTACTGGTGTTTGAGCTGTATACGGGAGAAGAGTAATATCCAAAACAAAACTCCACCCGCGAGGGTGGAGTTTTTTGTCGCTTATTCTTCGGTTTCAGCCTCTGCTTCCACCGCAGGCGCTTCCCACGGCAGCATCTTTGCCACGCAGCGGTTGATGTTCTTGCCCGAGAGATAGAACTTCCGCTCGTAGTCGGTCATGACGCCTACGGGGCCATCTGCGTGGAGGTCGCGGGTCACCTCGTGCAGCTCCCAGCCGAACTGGGGGATCTCCTCCACCGACCACTCAAAGAGCTTGTCGTTGTCGGTCTTGAAGTGGATCTCGCCGCCGAGGGGCAGTACCTTGCGGTATTCACCCAGAAAATTGTGGTGGGTCAAGCGGCGCTTGGCCTGATTCTTTTTCGGCCACGGGTCGCAGAAGTTGATGTAGATGCGGTTGACCTCGCCGGCGTCAAACATCTCGCTGAGCTTCGCCGCGTCGCCGTCGATGAAGAACACGTTCTTCAGTCCTGCCTCGCGGGCGCGCTCCATGGCCACCACCATGGCATCGGGTACTTTTTCCACGGCGATCAGCAGCACATCGGGCTCGGCGGCTGCCGTGTCCACGGTGAAGCGGCCCTTACCGCAGCCCAGCTCCACCCGCAGCTCCGTGGCATGGGGCATCAGGTCACGCCAATGCCCCTTCTGGGCGCAGGGATCGGTGATGAGCCACTGTCCGCAGGCGGCCATTCTCGGCTCCAGATTTTTCTTTTTACGCATTCTCATCGTGGCGTCCTCCACTGAAATTCTCGGCCTATCATACCACAAATTTCCTGTCTGTGTAAACCTAAAAATTTTCCTCTTATGATACAATTGAAAAGTACCTTCAAAATGTGCAAAGAACACACAAAAGATTTGTGTAAAGTCCCAAAAAGCAAAAGAGGGGTGAAAAGGGCTTGATAAAATTTAGACGATATACTATAATATCAACTGTATGAGGACGAGTGCGCCCATTTGCAAAAACAGGCGGTGCGCGCCCATTAGAAACACAAGTTAGGAGGAGCAACCATGACGAATGTTTTGTTGGAAAAAAAGGGAAACATCGCTGTTGCTACCATCAACCGTCCCAAGGCACTGAACGCACTGAACAGCGAGGTTCTGGCCGATCTGGGCGAGCTGGTGGAGGTCGTCAAGGCTGACAGCGAGATCCGTGCTCTGGTGATCACCGGCAGCGGTGAGAAGGCCTTCGTGGCCGGCGCCGATATCGGCGAGATGAGCACCTTGACCGTGGCGGAGGGCGAGGCCTTCGGCAAGAAGGGCAACGACGTGTTCCGCGCACTGGAAGTGCTGCCTATCCCCACCATCGCCGCTATCAACGGCTTTGCTCTGGGCGGTGGCTGCGAGCTGTCCATGTCCTGCGATATCCGTATCTGCTCCGATACCGCTGTGTTCGGTCAGCCCGAGGTGGGTCTGGGCATTACCCCCGGCTTCGGTGGTACCCAGCGTCTGGCCCGTCTGGTCAGCCCCGGTATGGCCAAGCAGCTGATCTATACCGCCAAGAACATCAAGGCCGACGAGGCACTGCGCATCGGCCTGGTGAACGCCGTCTATCCCGCCGAGGAGCTGATGGCTGCCGCTGAGAAGATGGCTGAGACCATCGCCAAGAACGCACCCATTGCCGTCCGCGCCTGCAAGAAGGCCATCAACGAGGGCCTCGAGGTGGGTATGGATGAGGCGATCGTCATCGAGGAGAAGGCATTCGGCGCCTGCTTCGAGACCGCCGATCAGGTGGAGGGCATGAGCGCCTTCCTGGAGAAGCGTAAGCACGAGCCTTACCAGAACAAGTAAGTTAATTAACAGGGCTCTTCGTTCTTGGGAAGGGACGATGAACCTGATGATTAAACGGAAAAACCCAAAAAATATATTAGGAGGAACGAACATGAAAGTAGCAATCTTTGGTGCCGGTACTATGGGCAGCGGTATTGCTCAGGTCTTTGCCGCTAAGGGCCACACCGCTCTGCTGTATGCTTCCAGCGTTGCCAGCGCACAGCGTCATAAGGACAAGCTGTATGCCTCTCTGAACAAGAAGGTCGCCCGTGGCAAGATGGATCAGGCTGCTGCTGATGATCTGATGAGCCGCGTTCTGGTCGAGGAGTTCGAGGCTGCCGCCGATGCCGATCTGGTCATCGAGTGCGTCGCTGAGAACATGGCCGTCAAGAAGGAGCTGCTGGGCCGTCTGGACGCTATCTGCAAGGAGAGCGCCATCTTCGCATCCAACACCTCTTCTCTGTCCATCACCGAGATGGCTCAGGGTCTGAAGCACCCCTTCGTCGGTATGCACTTCTTCAACCCCGTGCCCGCTATGAAGCTGGTCGAGGTCATCGCCGGCGGCAACACCCCCGCTGAGCTGGTGGAGTACATCAAGAACCTGTCCATCGAGATCGGCAAGACTCCCGTCGTGGTTAACGAGGCTCCCGGCTTCGTCGTGAATAAGATCCTGATCCCCTACTGCAACGAGGGCGTTTGCCTGCTGCAGGAGGGCGTGGCCTCTGCTGAGGACATCGACCTGGCTATGCAGCTGGGCTGCAACCACCCCATGGGTCCCCTGCACCTGGGCGATCTGGTCGGTTGGGACATCGTGCTGAATATCATGGATGTTCTGTACAATGAGACTCACGACAGCAAGTACCGTGCCAACGTGCTCATCCGCAAGATGGTGCGCGCCGGCAAGCTGGGCATTAAGACCGGCGAGGGCTTCTTTAACTACAACAAGTAAATTTCAATAAAGGAGAAAAATAGTATGGATTTCCATCTGACTAAGGAACAGCTTCTCGTTCAGAAGATGTACCGTGAGTTCGCTGAGAACGAGGTCAAGCCCATCGCAGCTGAGATCGATGAGGAAGAGCGCTTCCCCATGGAGACCGTCGAAAAGATGGCCAAGCTGGGTATGATGGGTATTTACTTCCCCAAGCAGTACGGCGGCGCCGGCGGCGATGTTCTGTCTTACGCTATGTGCGTTGAGGAGCTGGCCAAGGTTTGCGGCACCACCGCAGTTATCGTTTCCGCTCATACCTCCCTGTGCGCCGCTCCCATCTTTGAGAACGGTACCGAGGAGCAGAAGATGAAGTATCTGCCCGACCTGTGCTCCGGTAAGAAGATCGGTGCTTTCGGTCTGACCGAGCCCGGTGCCGGTACTGACGCTCAGGGTCAGCAGACCACCGCTGTTCTGGACGAGTCCGGCGAGAACTGGATCCTGAACGGCTCCAAGTGCTTCATCACCAACGGTAACGTGGCCAACACCTTCGTGGTCATCGCTGTTACCGGTAAGGTCGTCGATAAGCGTGGCCGCTCCATGAAGGAGATCTCCGCCTTCATCGTCGAGGACACCGATCCCGGCTTCTCTCAGGGTAAGCATGAGAAGAAGATGGGTATCCGCGGCTCCTCCACCTGCGACCTGATCTTCGAGGATTGCGTGATCCCCAAGGATCGTCTGCTGGGCAAGAAGGGCGACGGCTTCAAGATCGCCATGAAGACTCTGGACGGCGGCCGTATCGGTATCGCTTCCCAGGCTCTGGGTATCGGCGAGGGTGCCGTTATCGAGGCTATCAAGTACACCAAGGAGCGCGTCCAGTTCGGTAAGCGCATCAGCCAGTTCCAGAACACCCAGTTCCAGCTGGCCGATATGTACACCCGCATGGAAGCTGCCAAGTATCTGGTCTACTCCGCCGCTTGCAAGAAGCAGAACCACGAGCCCTACTCCATGGACGCCGCTATGGCCAAGCTGTTTGCCGCTGAGGCCGCTTCCGATGTGACCCGTCGCGCCGTTCAGCTGTTCGGCGGTTACGGCTACACCCGTGAGTATCCCGTGGAGCGCATGATGCGCGACGCCAAGATCACCGAGATCT
>JAFYVA010000042.1 GCA_017549325.1 Oscillospiraceae bacterium | reverse complement strand
CTTTGTCTGGGGTGGGTGATGGGACTCGAACCCACAACGCCCGGAACCACAATCCGGTGCTCTGCCATTGAACTACACCCACCACATATGACTCAAGTTCATGCTGACTTGCTCCAAGAGAGCTTGGTACGCCAGAAGGGACTCGAACCCCTGGCCTACTGCTTAGAAGGCAGTTGCTCTATCCAACTGAGCTACTGGCGCAAATGAACAAGTTGGAGCGGGTGACGGGAATCGAACCCGCATCCCCAGCTTGGAAGGCTGGTGCCCTGGCCATTGTGCTACACCCGCATACCCTCCGTAAATTGTCAGCTTTGATATCATAGCACACCGACCTTCCGATGTCAAGGAGAAAATATAAAAAGAGGCAAAAAATCGGAAAGGATTCGTGGCGCTCTGTGCCACAAAGGGACAAAATAGCCGTTGCACCACCGAATGTTTTGTGGTATACTGTAAAAGTTGATATGCAGCGGTATCGAAGTGGTCATAACGGGGCTGACTCGAAATCAGTTTGCGGGCAACCGCACGTGGGTTCGAATCCCACCCGCTGCGCCATGTAAAAAGCCTCTTTTGTCGGTAGACAAAAGAGGCTTTTTACAATGATACCGGAATACTAAAGGAATTAGATTTCCAGTTCATGTCGTTCATAGGTGTTTATGATTTTGGTTCCATGGTATTCAAGTTCCCGCTCAACGTCTGTGCCGTAGTTCATATGAACATGACCATGGATCAAATACTTGGGCTGATAACGGTCGATCAGTTCCAAAAAGCATTCAAAACCACGGTGGGCATAGTCATCCCCGTCGCCATAGCCAGTCGGCGGTGCATGAGTTAATACAACATCAACTCCACCGACCTTTTTCAGTTCCCACCGTAGTCTGTGAATTCGTCTGCGCATTTCTTTTTCGGTATACTGATGTGGTCCATTGTTGTATCGGGCGCATCCACCCAAGCCGAGAATCCGAAGCCCTTTATAAATATAGACCTTGTCTTCGATGCAATCGCATCCTTCCGGCGGCCTTTGCCGATAAGAAGCATCATGGTTGCCGTGAACATAAAGAAGCGGAGCCCGACCCATGGTCACAAGAAAGGTTAGATAACTTGCTTTGAGATCGCCGCATGAGAGCATCAGATCATATGGATCCAATCGGCCCGGCTGATAATAATCCCACAAATAAGGGCTTTCCCGATCAGACAGTAGCAGCAGCTTCATAGCAGAACCCCCTCTTTTTCAGGGGGAATCGAGTCTCTGTAAATACCTTGAAGCCGAACGATTCTTTGTGCTTTTTCGGATAACTCTTCGTAGCCCGGGATGCAGCCATCCACATTCTCACAAAACCAGTCCATCCGCAGCAGTTCGTCCGGGGTGAAGTAAGTGCTGCCGTCATTTCGTTCCATGCCGTCCTGGGACACAATGCGACGATGGAACGGAGCGATGGTCCCATTGATCATATCCCGTTTCAGAATTTGCGCCAACACCTCAACGCCTGTTGGCAGGGCATCTGCGATTTCAAGGCCAATGACTCCGCTTGCCATTCCCCACCAGTAATTTACTGCCTGCGCACTATGTTTACTGGTATTCAGCGAATCCCAGTCCCCACCCAAAATGCTTCGGGCAAGTTTTACATAGAAAGCACCCCAATCCCAGTAAGGGGATGCCAAAAGTTCCGTTTTTCCATCCGGCAAAACATGAAAGGTTCCCCAGTTGCCCTGCTCCCATCCCGGCATGGGAATGTCCAGTGTGGAAATGGTGTCCACACCCATTTCCCTCAATTCAGCTACGGGATCTCCCGGAACACAGGACCATTTCAACTCCACTCTGGCGTTTGGATTGGTCATCTGAACGCCAAGGGCAAAGGCGTTGATCCCCGCAGGGACACCAAAAATAGGATAACTGGCAATATACCCGATCCGATCACCTTGGCTGATGGCACCGGCGATTGCACCTGAGATAAACTTACCTTCGTAAATGCGGCTGTAATAAGTACGGACTCCGGTATAAGGCATCGAGATCGAACAATTCAATATTTTTACGTCCGGATGCCGCGCTGCTGTTTTGCGGCAAGCTGCGATCAACGGCGCTGTAGTAGCAAAAATCACCTCGGCACCATTCTTGATCGCGGTTTCCATTGCCGCTTCTGCCTCTTCTCCCGTGCCAACGCCGAAAAATGCCTGAGTAATTACCTGATCACCCATAACCGATTTCAAATGCTTACGGCCCTGCTCGTGTGCTTTGACCCAGTTGCTGTTTTCCGGGTTCAGCTCATGAATAAACGCAACGTTCAGGTAGGAGGGTAACATGGAAAAAACCCGCTTGTTTCGGAATTTCCCATCGTCCAAAGAGCCGGTATTCACCGCAATTGCCTCTGCGCTGCAAAGCGCCTTTACATCTGACCAAACAGCTTGAAGGCTTTTCGTCAGCTCGGAATTAGACATTTTCCATGCATCTTCAAAAGAATACACCCTCAACCATACCAGCAACGCATCCGCCGGTGTAACACTCAAGTTTTCACTGTTCAACTTTCTGAACACATCTTGAAAACGGAAAAAGGCGGATGAAAAACGGCGGCGCTCTACATCCGTCCAGACATGATCCGCCTCATACCCCAATGCTGCCTGCAGCTTTTGAAAACTGCCAAGCTGTGTAAACATGAGTTGGTACAGTTTGGTCAGCGGATAGTACCGAACGAATTCGTAATAGCACTGGATTTCAACGATGGGTGCATAGTTTGGCATAATGCGGATCACATATCCCGGAATACTGGATGCACCAAAATGCTTCAATACGCTGACGCGTTTATTTCCTTCCTGAACATAAAACCGCCCAAGATATTCATAGCAGCAGATCGGATCCCGAATTCCTTCGTCTCCAAGGTGTGCTAAACACAGTTTTTGCCATTTATTTGCAAATTCGCTGTGCTCCCCAAGCAGAGGCATAAAATCAGAGGAAAAGGAATTGGTTCGACCCGAAGTCTTTGTTCCAACGATTTTTTCAATTGGAATTTCGATGATGCCAAGATCCACTTGTCCCGCCACCATGGTATCTTCTAAAATATCGTCAAGAGCCTGCAGATAAGGATACCGGCCCTGGTGAACACTCTCACGGTGGGCCTTGCGCCCCTGCTTCAAGGCTTTCTGATACTGTTCGGTGGATTCAAGCTGCAGATTCATACGATTTCCTCCCGTACTTCGTGGAAACTTCCAATATGCCCCAGTTTTTGTCAAAACGAGGAGCACGTTGTCTGCTTTAATCAAATTATAGCGTAATATTTTGCCCTGAAAAATGGACAAACTGGGTTGATCCATACACAAAGTTTCACAACTCTGTGCCACAAAAAAACGCCGGATACCTGAGTCTTTCGGTATCAAGCGTTTTTTCGTTATTTCGTATTCTTCCTCACAAAATCCCAAGCACTGCGGCACATATCTTCTACGGTGTGGGTTGCTTCCCATCCCAGCAGTTCTTTTGCCTTGGTGGCATCTGCCCAGAAAGCGGGAAGATCTCCTTCACGCCGAGGCCCAACGACATAAGGCAATTTAATGTCGTTTGCAGTTTCAAAGGCATGGACAAGTTCAAGAACAGAGATACCGTTGCCGGTGCCCAGGTTGATGGCCTCAACGCCAGTATGGTTCTCCGCATACTCCAGCGCCTTCAGGTGGCCCACAGCCAGATCCACCACATGGAGGTAGTCGCGCTGGCAGGTGCCGTCAGGGGTAGGATAGTTGCCGCCGAAGATGGTCAGTTCGGGCAAGACTCCTGCAGCCACACGGGCAATGTAGGGCATCAGATTGTTGGGGATGCCGTTGGGGTCATCACCCAGCAAACCGGAATCGTGGGAGCCGATGGGATTGAAGTAGCGCAGCAGCACCACGGAGAAATCGGGGTGGGCCGTCACATAGTCAGTCAGGATGCGCTCGTTCATCACCTTGCTCCAGCCATAGGGGCTGCTGGACTGGATGGCCGGCATCTCTTCCTTGTAGGGATGAGGATTTTCAGGACCGTAGACCGTGGCCGAGGAGGAGAACACCAGCTTCTTGCAGCCGTATTCCTCCATCAGCTCCAGTAGGGTCATCGTGCTGTCCAGATTGGTGCGGTAGTATTCCAGCGGCTTCTTCACGCTCTCGCCCACAGCCTTGCGGCCTGCAAAGTGGATGACGGCGTCAAACTCGTTCTCCCGGAAAACGGTGCGCATCTGTTCCTTATCGGCGCAGTCCAACACGCAGAACTTAATTTTCCGGCCGACAATGCTTTCAATGCGGCATACAACATCTGATCTGGCATTGGACAGATCATCCACGATGACCACGCTGTGGCCTGCCTGGATCAGTTCAACTACGGTGTGGCTGCCGATATATCCGGCACCGCCGGTTACAAGGACTTTCATGGGTTAGGCCTCCTCATTTACATATTTGACAAATTTGTCAAAAGCCTTCGCGCCTTGCTCGTTACGCTGGTAGACGCCTGCGTGCTCCAGTACTTTTGCGAACACCTTGCCGGTCTCCACCTTCAAGATGGCGGCGGTGTTTTCCTTGGTGAAGGTGTGCTGTTTCTTCAACTCATCCACCCAGTCGGCGTGTTTGGCCAGTTCTCCGGTTAGTTCCTCGTCCTCCAGGATGGCTTTCTCCACACCGGCCAGTTCCTGCTTCAGACGGGCAGGCAGCACAGCAAGACCCATAACCTCAATGAGGCCGATGTTTTCCTTCTTAATGTGGTGCAGCTCGGCGTGGGGGTGATAGACACCCAGCGGATGCTCCTCGGTCGTGATATTGTTGCGCAGAACCAGATCCAACTCGTAGTCCGTTCCACGGCGACGGGCAATGGGGGTAATGGTGTTGTGGGGTACGCCCTCGGTCTCGGCGAAGATAAAGGCATTCTCGTCAGTATAACCCCGCCAGCTCAGCAGGATCTTATCCGCCAGTTCTACCAAGCGGTTCTTTTTGCCGCAGCGCAGACGGATCACGCTCATGGGCCACTTGACGATGCCGGCCTTCACGTCTTCGAAGCCGGTAAAGACGATCTCACGCTCCACCGCAGCCCGCTCCATGGGGAAGCAGTAGTGGCCACCCTGGAAGTGCTCATGGCTGAGAATGCTGCCACCCACGATGGGCAGATCTGCATTGCTGCCCACGAAGTAGTGGGGAAACAGGGTCACGAAGTCCAGCAGTTTCGAAAACGCTGCCTTGTTTATGACCATGGGAACGTGCTCCCGGTTAAAGACGATGCAGTGCTCATTGTAGTAGACATAGGGGCTGTACTGCAGGTACCAACCCTCACCGGCGATGGTGACGGGGATGGTGCGCAGATTCTTTCGGGCAGGGTGGTTTATCCGGCCGGCATAGCCCTCGTTTTCCGTGCAGAGCATGCACTTGGGATAGCCGGACTGGGGTGCCAGTTTGGCGGCTGCAATCGCCTTGGGGTCCTTCTCGGGCTTGCTGAGGTTGATGGTCACATCCAGATTACCGTACTCGGTAGCAGTCTTCCAGCGCACATCCTTCTGGATTCGGTAGCGACGGATGTAATCGGTATCCTGAGAGAAGTTATAATACCAGTCAGTTGCTGTCTCGGGGCTGGTGGCGTACATCTCGGCAAAGGTCTGGTGCACTTCACGGGGCATCGGAGTCAGAATGCCCATCAGCTTGGTGTCAAAGAGGTCCCGGCTGGTAATGTCATCGTCGCAGATACCCCGCTCTACTGCATCGTCAAGAAGGCCCCGGAGAATGTCCTCCAGACTCATGGCTTCCGGTTCGACAGGCTCGAAGCTGTCCAGTTTCATGGCCTCCAGAATCCCATTGGTTACATAGATCGTATCACAAGGCTCAATCAGCTTCTTGTCCAGACCATACCGAACCAAAGAAGCGATATACACATTCACATCCATTTTCTGTTCCTCCTTAGGACAATCTCACACCGCCCTCATTGCGGATGCTCAGCACATGGCAGCTACCCTCACCCAGCACCCGCTCGATCCCACTTTTGAATTCTTCCAGCATATCCGTGGGAACAAATGCCTGCACCGTCCCGGCGAAGCCGCCGCCGTGGACACGGTAGGCGCCTCGACCATTCAACAGGGTATCACACAAGGCCAGAGCAACCGCAACCTCCTGATGCTCCACGGCACCGGCAGGACTGATGTTCTGCAGGTACATCCATGAGCTGTAGCCAGATTGGGTAGTTAAGCGGAGGAAGGTGTTGAAATCATTATCTTGCAAAGCTTTCTTCTGCGCCTGAACTCGCTTGTTCTCCTGATAGAAGTGAATGGCCCGCAGAATCGCTCTATCAGGCACCTTACCACGCAGTTCAGGAAGTGCGGCCATAAAATCCTTCTCCCGGACCTCACGCAGCACCTCTTTCCCAAAGAAAGCACAGATCTCCTTCAGTTCACGGGGAATGGCGGCGTATTCGTCGGTGAGGTCGGCGTGATCGGCACCGCTGTCGATGATACACAGGGCATACCCGGCGTTTTCGAAGTCAAAATCCAGCTTTTCCACATGGGGAGAGGCGGGATCTTCAAAATCGATAAACACCATGCCGCCTACGGAGGAGGCCATCTGATCCATCAGGCCGCTGGGCTTGCCGAAATAGACATTCTCGGCGTACTGGCCGATCTGGGCGATCTCCACGGCGCTGAGTTTCCGGTCAAAGAACAGTTCATTGCAGATGGTGCCCATCAGCACCTCAAAGGCGGCGGAGGAGCTGAGCCCACTGCCGGGCAGCACCGTGGAATGAACCACAGCGTCAATGCCCTGCAGTGCAGCTCCGCGCTGGTCAAAGGCTGCTGCAACACCACGCACCAGCGCAGCTGTGGTGTTGTACTCCTCGCGGCGGGGATAGAGGTCACAGAGGTCTACCTCTACCGGGGGATACCCGTCGGAGAAAATGCGGAGAAGGTTGGTGCCGTTAAATTTCACTTCCGCAGCCGTCTCCAGATTCACCGCAGCGGCCAGCACACAGCCGCGCTGGTGATCGGTGTGATTACCGCTGATCTCTGTGCGGCCGGGAGCTGAGATCAGGAAATGTTCTTTTGTCATAAGAGATCCCTCACTTTTGCGTTAACTTGTTCAGTTCTTAGCTTCCAGCAGCTTGGCGTTGGCCTTTTCCACATTCAGGAACACCAGCAGGAAACCAACCGCCACACAGAGAATCACAGGCATCCACAGGTACAGGAAGTTCAGCATATTGACCGTAGTGGCGGTCTGTACTGCTGCGTTTTTAATGTAGCCGGCCGCATCAAGGAGCCATCCGCAGATAGCCGTTCCCAGCGCGCCGCCGATCTTGATGCCCAGAGAGGAGCAGGAGTACATCATGCCTTCCAGTCTGTGACCGGTGGTGAGTGTGGTATACTCGGAGCAGCAGGCGATCAGTGCGTTCAGGTCGCCCTGCAGGGGTGCGATACCCACGGTGGATACTGCGGTGAAGGCAAGCATCAGAGGCAGGCTACCCATGTAAGCTGCTGCCATAACACCAACTCGTCCCAGTGCGGCGAGGACATAGCCGCAGATATTGAGTTTATACATACCGCCCAGCTTCTTGATGACTACCGGCAACACCGTAAGGGCCACGACCATGGTGATGTTGATAGCCAGGGACAAATCGCTGAACAGATCCTCATTGCCCAGAATGTACTTGGCGTAATAGGTGCCCATACCGATGACGGAGGCGTAGAGCTGGGTCAGAATGTAGCTGCAGCAGATGATCACATAGTACTTGTTCTTAAGGAGGAGCTTGAAGGACTGCAGGAAGGTGAGCTTGCGCTCCTCTGCTCTTTCCTCTTCCATCTCTTCATCTGCCTCAGGAAGCTCCTTGACGGAGAACACGGAGAGGGTGTTGGTGATCAGACCGACCACTGCGTAGATAATGGCAATGATTCTCCAGCCCGTGACACCACCACCCAGTCGAGCCACTGCGGAAATGGTCACTGCCTCGATGACGATCTTGGTGGCAAAGGCGAAGATGAAGCGGAAAGAACCGATCTGGACGCGCTCGCTGGTGTTCTTGGTGATCAGGGCAGTGAGGGAGGCGTAGGCGATGTTGTTGGCGGTGAAGAACACGGCGTTCAAGAGAGTATAGGAGAGGAAGAAAAAGATATACTGTGCCGTCTCACCCCAGCTATCAGGAATAGAGAAGCAGGCCACCAGGGTAATGGCGCAGCCGACATAGGCCCAGAGCATCCAGGGGCGAGCCTTGCCCATGCGGGTATGTGTCTTATCGATCATTCTTCCGAAGAAGAAGTCAGTGACACCGTCAAAGATTTTAGAAGCGGCGATCAGCGTGCTGACGATACCCATGCTCAGACCGATGGTATCGGTCAGATAGATCATCATAAACGCGGTTAAAAGTGCGTATACACAGTTGCCTGCAATGTCGCCGGCGCCGTAGCCGATCTTGTGGTACCATTTCAAATATTTCTTTTCCTGCATGATGATTCTCCTTTATTTTATTTCGGGAATGATGCGGATGTCAAAGTCGATGGTCTCATCGATCAGTTTGTATTTCTTCTGCAGAACAGGGCCACAGCTCTCAGAGCCAATGCCGTTCTGACGGTAATCCAGACACAGGACGGTGCTGCCGCACTTGTCCAACTCGTAGTTGTGCGCCTTCCTGGTCAGTTCCTCCTGGGTGTAGTGGGAGGCATTGAAACTGAAGGGTTCGGGTCCGGCGGCGATCAGGCGCAGCTTGTCGCTTTCCAGGATCACATAGTCACAGCTGCCGTGGGCACCGTTTTCCTGGGGACGGATGTAGTCCTCGTGCAGGCCGTCCACAGTATCGTGATACAGGCCGTGGCTGGCAGCGTTGCGCTTGTCCATGTAGTTCTCCACGGGACCCAGACCGAAGTAGGTGGCCTGCTCCATGTCCTCAGGCACGAACAGACGCAGACCAAAGCGGGGCAGTTCGGGGAACTCCATGTTGCGCTTGGTCAGGATGTTGGCGCTGACGCCGCCGGCCACGGTCACGGTCCAGTCGATCTCCACGGTCATAAACCGCTGCACGGCGATGGCTCCGATGGACAGGTCGCTGTGGATGCGCACCTCGCTGTCCATGGCCACAAAGTGGGTGTTGTAGGCCCGGGTGATGGCCTTGTCATAGTGGGCGGCGAACCAGTCGGCCTTCAGCTTACGGTCGTTATCAGTGGGAGTGCGCCACACATTCAGATCCATAGGGCGGTCCAGAACCTTCATGCCCTGATAGGTCATCTCGGCAAACATGCCGGTAAACTTGTCGTAGCGGTAGGTGAAGTTGGCAGCGGTGAGGGTCAGGTAGCGGCTGTCCTCGGTGACGGAGATGCTGTCCTCCAGGATGGTCTTTCTCTGCCAGTAGGCCAGAGCGGTCTGGTTTCGGTCATCCTGATTTTCCAGAGCGATCTCGTCAAAGCCGAGGTCAAAACCCTCGGGGATCAGCTCGGAAGTGTTTTTGGCGTAGTAGTTGATCTTCAGGAAGCAGCGGCCCTTGGCAGGAACCTGAACATTCAGGGTCATAGCGCCGCTCATGTGAGGAGCAATGGCGGGGATTTTGTCCAGTTGCCCCTCCTGCACCAGAGCGCCGTCGCAGGTTACCTGATAGGCAGCAGTAATATAGTCCTGGAGAGAAACAAAATCCATGTAGTTGTGCAGAGTCATCTGGCCGGTCTTCTGATCGTAAGCCACCACACGCACAGGACGGTGCACATTCTTATACTCCATCAGACCGGTGTGGGGCCGACGGTCGGGATAGACCAGACCATCCATGCAGAAGTTGCCATCGTGGGGGTACTCGCCGTGGTCGCCGCCGTACCAGTACATATCCTTTCCGTTGGGTGCCTTGCCCTTATAAATGGCATGGTCACACCACTCCCAGACAAAACCGCCGCACATGCACTCATTTGCCTGAATGAACTGCCAGTAGTCTTCCAGATCGCCGGGGCCGTTGCCCATGGCGTGGGAGTATTCGCACATCAGGTATGGCTTGTCGGATTCAGGATCATCCACATACTTCTGTAGTGTCTCCAACGAGGGGTACATATTGCTGTAGAGGTCAATGTTGGAAAAATCGTATTTGCGCTTGCGGCTGCGGTACTGGGCGCTTTCATAGTGGGTCAGGCGAGCGGGGTCGAAGTTCTTGGTCCAGGCCAGAGCCGCCTCGAAGCAGCAGCCGTAGGCACTCTCGTTACCCATGGACCAGCAGATGACGCAGGGGCGGTTCTTGTCCCGTTGGACACAGCGCTGGGTGCGCTCCATAGTGGCCTCCAGGAACTTGGGGTTGTCGGCAAAGGGCTCGTTCCAGTGCTCAATGTGGTTTTCCCAGACGTCGTTTTCGCCGCAGTACAGCTCGGCGGCGCCGTGGCTTTCGTGGTCGGCCTCGTCGATGACCAGGAAGCCGTACTGGTCACACAGCTGATAGAACATGGGCGCATTGGGATAGTGACTGGTGCGGATGGCGTTGAAGTTGTGCTCCTTGATCATCCGCAGATCCCGCTTCATATGCTCCACGCTGATGACAGGGCCGGTGACGGGATCAGAGTCATGGCGGTTGACGCCGCGGAACTTGATGGGGCTGCCGTTCAGGAAAACCTGCATCCCCTCCACCTTGATTTCCCGGATACCCACCCGGTCTGTAATGGTTTCCTTCTCACACTCAATGAGCATGGTATAGAGGTATGGCTGCTCGGGGTTCCACAGAGTAGGTCGAGAAATAGTCAGGACGGCCTGATGGGTGTAGTTGCCAATGTGGTCCATCGTAGTCACTTCGGCGGCGTCAATTAGGCGGTCTTCGGCATCCAGCAGCTTAACGACAGTAGGAACGCTCTCGCCGGCGTAGGCAAAGCGAACGCGGACAGTGGCTTTTTCCTCCTCCTGCTGGGTGGTCACGAAGTAGTCCCGGACGTGGTTTTCGGGACGTTTGAGGAGATACACATCCCGGAAGATGCCGCTGGTGCGGAACTTGTCCTGGTCCTCCAGATAACTGCCGTCGCACCACTTCAAAACCAGAACGGCCAGCGTATTCTCTCCCTCACGGAGCTTGTCCGTCACATCAAACTCGCTGGTGGAGTGGGAGATCTGGTTGTAGCCCACATACTCTCCGTTGAGCCAAACATACAGGCAGGAGTCCACACCCTCGAAGTTCAAGTAGGCTCTGGGGGCCTTTTCGTTCTTAGTGTAAGTAAAAGTGGTCAGGTATGCACCGCAGGGATTGTCCTGGGGAACAAAGGGAGGGTCTGCCGGGAAGGGATAATGGATGTTGGTGTACTGGTGCTGGTCGTAGCCGTGATTCTGCCAGACGCTGGGAACAGGAATGGTGTCGTAGGAGGAAGCATCGAAAACCTCCTCGTAGAACCGCTCGCTCAGGTCATGGATGCTGGGGTAGTAGCGGAACTTCCAGTCACCGTTGAGCAGCTGGAAGCGGTCGGAGCCTTCCCGGTGTTCGGCGGTGTCATCGAAACGGCCGGAGGCGGGAATGAAATAGGCTCGGTTGGGCAGGGCGTTTTCGGACTGGGTCATCAAATCTTCATAATGGGCAGGGATGATCATGTCGTGTGTCCTCCTGAAATTTAATTCTATCTGTATTATCGTTGAAAGCCTGTTATTTTTCTATAAACCGCATTGGACAAAACATGCACAAAATGATACAATGAACAAAAATGCATATCATTGAAAACCGGGAGACCCAACGGACTGCGGACAAACACGACGAAGGAGGGAATTCACATGTATGCTAACTCTGGGTATCTTTATAACACCCGTGTGCCGATCAAGGACAAGTCCAAGCCACTGATCGTGGGCAGCTGTGGTACATATCGGCTGAGGACGAAGAAAAAACTCCCGACCTGGCGTCCTCGGGGCCGTTTGGACTATCAGCTGCTGTATGTAGCCTCCGGAAAGGCCCACTTCTTTTTCAATGAGCAGGAAGAGATCGTGCCCGCAGGCTATATGGTCCTCTATCAGCCGCGGCAGGAACAGCACTACGAATATTACGGAGAAGAACAACCTGAGGTCTACTGGGTGCACTTCACGGGAAAAGATGTAAAGGCGATTTTGAAGCATTTTGATATTCCTACAGATAAAAATGTTTTCTTCTCAGGGGTTCCCTCTGCTTATCAGCACCTGTTCAAAGAAATGATTCGGGAGCTGCAAACCTGCCGTACTGGATATCAAGAATTACTGGAAATGTATCTGCGGCAGATTTTTCTGCTGATCCAGCGCACACGCCAAGAGAGCAGCCCTACCATCAGCACTTATCTGCAAAAGGAAATGGAGTACGCCCAACAGTATTTCCAAGAACACTATAATGAAGATATTCAGATCAAGGACTATGCAAAATCCCGCAGCATGAGCGTAAGTTGGTTCTTGCGAAACTTTAAGGAGTTTATCGGCCAGCCTCCCGCACAATATCTCCTAACCATCCGTATGAACAATGCCGTCACTCTCTTAGAAACAACTGACTACAATGTGGCAGAAATATCCGCAATCATTGGTTACGACAACGCGCTGTATTTCAGCCGCCTCTTCAAAAAGCACAAGGGCGTGTCGCCCTCGGAGTATAGAAGGCTTTTCCAGAAAAAGAACAGTCCAGATCGTGACATCCATACATCTCTATGATCGAATAGAGAAAAGACTGCCATAACGACAGCCTTTCCCATTTGATCTCCTGCCACAGCCAGTTCGCAGATGTGTTTGGATGTGAAGCTGTCGTCTACAGGGCCGGGGACACCGATACCGATCTCCCCACTCTGAGATACCGAAATTCCATTCCGCCCCATGACCTCTGCAATGGCCTGTGCCACGTCAGGCAGAACATGGACACCGCCGTTTGCGGTACGGGTTGGAATTTCCCTCTTTTCCAGAAGTTTGCCGTCGGCATAAAACAGACCGAGCTTTACACTTGTTTCACCGATATCTGCGCCAAACACATAGTTTTACATGGTATTTCTCCGCTTTCTCGTTTCTTTTCATTGCTGTTTACATCAGCGACGGGGACGAGGACTAACCTGCAAAATTTAAAGGGTGTGTTGCCAATAGTTTGCAACACACCCTTCTTACTTTTTTACAATCTTACAGCACCTTGCCGCCGTTGACGGTCAGACTGAAGGTGGCGCCCAGCACATCGCAGGCGCGGCGGGACATCTGCATACGGCTGAGGAAGATATCAAAATAATCGAACATAGAGCAAATGCTCTCATCCACCTGCAAATCGAGGCGCACCACCTTTTTGGCAGCGTCCACTTCCAGATGGGTTCCGGTTACGGCATAGTTGACACGGTCGTGGATATCGAAGGTGCTCAGATCTCTGGTGCGAACGCGGTTGCGGCGCACATCGGTCTTGTCGGCAATAATCAGCGCCGCGGAGATCTCGTCCATAGCGCCGCCGGTGGACTCGTCGTGGTTGCCGATGGCCGCTACCACCGCGACACGGTCAAGCAGCGGCAGGTCGGTCTTGGAGAGGATATCCCACGCCAGCAGCGCACCGTATTCGGCGTGATGCTTGCGATTCACCGCATTGCCGATATCGTGGAGGAAACCCGCCATCTTCACCAGCTCCTGATGGTGTCCGTCATAGCCAAAGGCGGCAAGAATATCGGCAGCACGCTCGGCCACCAGCGCACAGTGGGCCGCAGAGTGATCGGTATAACCCAGCACACCCAGATTCTCATTGCCCCGCTGGATCAGGGCGCGCACTTCTTCGTTGCTGCGCAGTTGTTCGTATGTCATGTGGTACCTCCTTGGTGTTTTTATTCCATTGTAGCAGATACCGCTGCGGCTCACAAGAGGTTCGCAAGAAAAGTTTATATTGAAATCTATGCGCCGATATGGTATCATTGTCCCATTCGATTGATGAAATCAGGAAACTTTTTACGGAAAAAATGAGGTAAAACAGACAATGAATATTAAGATTTCCGCAGACAGCACCTGTGATCTGCCCCGCGATCTTGCGGAGCAGTACGGCATCGATATCGTAAATTTGTATGTAGTGAAGGACGGTCAGTCCCTCATCGACAGTGTGGATATCACCCCCGATGAGATCTACGCCCATGTAGAGGCCGGCGGCGATATGTGCTCCACTGCCGCAGTCTCCGAATACGATTATATCAAGGTTTTGTCCAAGAAGCGCGAGAGCGCCGACGAGGTGGTACAGCTCCACATCTCCGCCGAAATGTCTGCCTGCTATCAAAACGCCTGCCTCGCCTCCACCGAGGTGGACGGCGTGTACCCCGTGGACACCAGAACCCTCTCCACCGGTATGTCTCTGCTGGCTCTCGAGGCTGCTGAGATGGCCAAGGAGGAGGGTATGACCGGTGCCAAGATCCAGGCCTACCTCAATGAGCGCCGCGAGCAGCTGGATGTCAGCTTCCTGGTGGAGCGTCTGGACTACCTGCGCAAGGGCGGCCGCTGCTCCGCCGTGGCGGCACTGGGCGCCAATATGCTCTCTCTCCGCCCCTGCATTCAGGTGAAGGACGGCAAGATGAGCGTTGGCAAGAAGTACCGCGGCGCCTACAACAAGTGCCTGCTGCAGTATGTCAAGGAGCGTCTGGAAGGACGCGACGACATCGACACCCGCCGCATCTTCGTCACCAACTCCGGCGGTTTTAGCGACGAAGAGGTGCAGTCTGTGGTGGACGAGGTGAAGAAGTACCAGCCCTTCGAGGAGGTCATCTGCAACCGCGCCGGCTGCACCATCTCCTGCCATTGCGGTCCCCGCACTCTGGGCATCCTGTACTTCCACAAGTAAGAACATCTCTGCAATGAAAAAACTCCCGTCCGACGGACGGGAGTTTTCTTATCTTCAGGAATAGGTGCGCACCACGGCACTGACCTTGCCCAAAATAGAGGCAAAGCGGCCGTCGATGGGCTCGTAGGCATCGTTCTCCGGCAGCAGCCACACCTCGCCGTTACGGCGCTGGAGGCGCTTGACCGTGGCCTCGTCCTCAATGAGGGCCACCACGATCTCGCCGTTGTGTGCCTCGCGCTGCTGGTGCACCACCACCAGATCGCCCGGCAGGATTCCGGCATTCAGCATAGACTCGCCACGGACGCGGAGGGCAAAATACTCTCCGTCGCGGCCGTTGGTATCGAAGGTGAGATAGTCCTCGATGCACTCCTGCGCCAGAATGGGCGTACCGGCGGCGACCGTACCCACGATCGGCACGCGGCCGGCGGGGATCTCCGGTTCTTCATAAACAGGGGCACGCTCCACAGGTGCATCGGCAGCGGGAGCCTCACCCGTCTGAGCCAGTGTCAGCGCACGGGCCTTGCCATCCTTGGCCAGGAACCCCTTCTCCTCCATGTTCTGCAGATGGAAGTGCACCGTGGAGGGGGAGCGCAGACCCACACCGTCGCAGATCTCGCGGACAGAGGGGGGATAACTGTGCTGGGCAATGTATGCGGCAATATAATCGTAGATCTCCTGCTGCTTTCGCGTCATCTTGGTGGCCTTATCCATTTTCGCCATATGGGTGCCTCCTGTCAGCAATTTTACACAGGTAGTATAACACACTTGTTCGAGTAATACAACACTTGTTCTAAAAATAATTTATGCAATTTTTATCTTGCATTTCGTGTGGTATTGTGGTATGATTAGCGATACTGTGATACGAATGCCCGTTTTTAGGGCGGGCGTGAAATATGTTTGGAGGAATTTGTCCATGGTTACTTTGATTATGATTCTGCAGCTCATCTGCGCACTGCTGCTGGTGCTGGTGGTTCTGTTCCAGTCCGGTAAGAGCAAGGGCCTGTCCGGCTCCATCGCCGGTATCGCCGACTCCTACATGGCTAAGGGTAAGGCTCGTTCTCTGGACGCCAAGCTGGCTAAGTCCACCAAGTGGATCGGTGCCGTGTTTGTCGTGCTGACTCTGGCTCTGAACTGCATGCTGGCTGCCGGCCTCAAGTAAAAAATAGGCAATCAAAAAACCTCTCCTTTCGGAGAGGTTTTTTTGTTTGTGTTTAGTTGAGTCTCACGGCGATGGTGCCGATATTCTCCATCGTATTGCTTTCTGTATTCAGTATATACCCCTCTTGCATGATGAGCCAGATATACGTGGTGTCGAGAATTTCGCTGCGGATATTTTTGAAGACCAATGCTCCATTTTCATAGCTGTCGGGATGATACATGTGTTCCTCTCCGTCAGCGAGATCGTACCACAGGAGATAACACATATCTAACAGCTCTTCTCCGGACAACATCTCACCCTCAATGGACACATCCATTGTGCTGTCATCCTTCCCCCAACCATATATCCCAACGCGGGAATCCAGCCATATAAAGCCGCTTCCCATACTGTACTCTTCGGTAACATCGTGGAAGGACAACAGATTCTTACAATCCTCCTCCGACCACACTGTAACCGCTTCTGTAGAAGCAAAGTCCTGAGAGCCGTCGCCGAAATAGACATTATGCTCCACCAGCGACACAGCGGTGGTGCTGCGCCAGTTGCCGTTATCGTCATAGTCATTAAACATCAACCAGCAGAGCGTACCTTCGGGCATCGCGGTGGTATGGAGAGAGCGGAAAATCAGCGCGCCGTTTTGGAACTTCCCGGGGGCATAGGTCCACTCTGTACCGTTCCAGTCCACCCACAGCAGGAAGCAGTCATGCAGCCTATCTGCAGGGAATTCGTTGCCGTTGACGGCGATGATCATCACATTGTCGCCGCTGCCGCCGCCTGTGAGCTGCCAATCGCCTACCCAATATTTGCTGCCGTACAGCTCAAAGACTTCGCTCAAACCTACCTCCTCCGACACGGCATAGGAGTCGAGGATCGCCTTGCGATGCTCCTCGCTCCAATAGACCTCCGTGGGGGCAACTTCTTCCGTCGCGATGGAAACATCGGGCTCGGGGGCAGGGAATACCGCCACGCGGTTGCTGCCGCAGGACTCGGTAATGCTGCCGATCAAGCTGGCGAAGACGCTGATGGCCACAACGATCGCCACGATCCTGCCGCCGCCGCTCTTACTCTTCTTGCGGTCACGGAGGGGTGAATCCTTGGCAACCTTGGCGTGAGTTGCAGACTTCTCGCTGTTCTCTGTCCACCACTTCTCCACGCGGCTGCCCCACTTGTTCAGTTCACGGCCCAGCGCGTCCAGCGTTTCGCTGCTGATGAGCGTCTCCCCCACCTTGCGGACAGTTTCCTCTACAGTGTCGGCTTCAGCGACATTTTCGCGGAACTCGCGGTCACTCTGCAGCTCCACGCTGCCGTTCTCATCGAAGCCCACCCGCATCTGATGCGGCGGGCGGTTATAGGCGCCGCACTTGGGGCACAGTTCACTGCTGCGGTAGTTATATACTCTGCCGCAGGATTTACATTTTATGGAAGCCATGCCTGTCCCTCCTTCTTGTGATGTTCTCTATGGGGATAGTATGCCGCAAATATAGGGCAATGTCCAGCAAGTTGCAGTTGCATTTTGTTTTTTCACCTAATTTGCGGCGCAATTTCAAGTTTACACGGCTTAGTATAGCACATCTGCTGCGGGATTGTAAATAAATGCGTGTTACCAACAAAAAAAGCCTTTGCCGCAGCCGCTTACGCGCTGTGACAAAGGCTTTTTTATGTTGTTTGGTGCGCTTACTTCACCAGCTCGATGATGGCGGTCTCAGCAGCATCGCCGCGGCGGACGCCGGTGCGGATGATGCGGGTGTAGCCACCGTTGCGCTCAGCGTACTCAGGAGCGATCTCCTTGAACAGCTTGTTGGCAACGTCCTCGCGGGTAATGAAGCTCAGTGCCTGACGATAGGCAGCCAGGTCACCCTTCTTGCCCAGGGTGATCATTTTTTCAGCCAGGGGCTTGATCTCCTTGCAACGGGTGATGGTGCTCTCCATACGACCGTTGTCCAGGAAATCGGTGACCTGCTGACGGAGCATCGCCATACGCTGATCGGTAGTCTTACCGAGCTTACGAGTTCCGGGCATATTACGTTTCCTCCTTGATAGGATGTTAGTTGGTTTCCTCGTTGGCCAGGGACAGACCCATCATGGCCAGCTTGTTGATGACCTCTTCCAGAGACTTGCGGCCCAGGTTGCGGACCTTCATCATCTCGTCCTCGGTCTTGGAGATCAAGTCCTCGACGGTGTTGATGTTGGCACGCTTGAGGCAGTTGAAGCTGCGGACGCTGAGATCCAGCTCCTCGATGGTCAGCTCCAGCATCTTGTCCTTGGAATCGGTGGCCTTCTCAACAACGGTGGACTTGTCGCCCACGCTGTCGCTCAGGTCAGTGAACAGGGCAAAGTGGTCGCACAGGATCTTGGCGCCCAGAGACACGGCATCTCTTGCAGAGATGGTGCCATCGGTCCACACTTCCAGCGTCAGCTTGTCATAGTCACTGGAGGCGCCCACGCGGGTGCTCTCAACAGTGTAGTTGACCTTATAGACGGGGGTGTAGATGGAGTCGATGGGGATCACACCGATCACGCCGGGACGCAGTGCCTTATTCTTATCGGCAGAGACATAGCCGCGGCCGTGGCACAGGCAGATCTCCATGCTCAACGTGGCGCCCACATCAAGGGTGGCGATGTGGAGCTCGGGATTGAGCACTTCCACCTCACCGTCGGCCTTGATATCACCGGCGGTCACTTCACAGGGGCCGACTGCCTCGATAAAGACAGTCTTGGGACCCTCGCAGTACAGCTTGGTCAACAGCGCCTTCGTGTTCAGAACGATCTCCGTCACATCTTCTTTCACACCGGGGATGGTGGAAAACTCATGCTGCACACCGGCAATCTTAATGCTGGTGGCGGCAGTGCCGGGCAGAGAGGAGAGCATAATGCGACGCAGCGCATTGCCCAAAGTCGTTCCGTAACCACGCTCCAGAGGTTCGATCACATATTTGCCATAGGAAGCATCACCGGGCGTTTCAACACACTCGATCTGGGGCTTCTCAATTTCGATCATGCAGTACCCTCCTTCAAATTCATGTGGCGATACGGCAAACGCCGTATACTCTTGGTAAGTTCCTTGTGAGGGCAATATCCCCTATTACTTGGAGTACAACTCGACGATGAGGTGCTCCTCAATGGGCATATCGATATCCTCGCGGGCGGGCATCTGCAGGACAGTACCCTTCAGGGCGTTCTTCTCGCGGGAGAGCCACTGGGGGACGTTGAACATGGGGGCATCCTCGCCGGTCAGGCGCTTGAAGCAAGCGGCGCTGCGGCTGGACTCCTTGACCTCGATCACATCGCCCACGCGGACGAGGTAAGAGGCAATGTTGACCTTCTGGCCATTGACGGTGAAGTGTGCGTGGCTCACCAGCTGACGGGCCTCACGGCGGGTCATGGCGAAGCCCAGACGGAACACCACGTTGTCCAGACGGCGCTCCACCAGAGTCAGCAGGTTCTCGCCGGTCTTGCCGGGCATAGCGGAAGCCTTCTCGTAGTATGCACGGAACTGCTTCTCCAGGATGCCGTAGACGAACTTAACCTTCTGCTTCTCGTTGAGCTGGATGGCGTACTCGCTCTTCTTCTTTCTCATCTGGCCGCCGGGGTTGCGCTTGGTCTCCTTCTTGGAGTAACCCATAACGG
>JAFYVA010000041.1 GCA_017549325.1 Oscillospiraceae bacterium | reverse complement strand
GTTGGCTCGTCGCTGGTGGCCTATATGTCCGGCATTACCGAGGTCAACGCCCTGCCGCCCCATTACTATTGCCCCGATTGCCAGTACACCGAGTTCTCCGAAGATCCCCAGTACGGCTGCGGTGCCGATATGCCCGACAAGTGCTGCCCCAAATGCGGCGCACAGCTCAATAAGGACGGCTTCGACATCCCCTTCGAGACCTTCCTCGGCTACGGCGGCGGCAAGGTGCCCGATATCGACCTGAACTTCTCCGGTGAGTATCAGGCCCGCGCCCACCGCCACGCCATTGAGATGTTCGGCGATACGCAGGTGTTCCGCGCCGGTACCATCGGTACGCTGAAGGAAAAGACCGCCTACGGCTATGTCCGTAAGTACCTCGAAGAGCGCGGCGAGGAGCGCAGCAACGCTGAGATCCTGCGCCTTGCCCACGGCTGCGAGGGTGTACGCCGTACCACTGGCCAGCATCCCGGCGGTCTGGTGGTGGTGCCGGAGGACATGGATGTGGAGGACTTCACCGCCGTGCAGCATCCCGCCGACGATGTGGGCAGCGAGACGGTGACCACCCATTTCGAATATCACTGCATGGAGGACAACCTCCTGAAGCTGGACATGCTGGGACACGATGACCCCACCATGATCAAGTACATGCAGGATCTCACCGGCGTCGATCCCCAGAAGATCCCGCTGGACGATCCCGATACCATGTCCATCTTCACCTCCTCCAAGGTGCTGGGCTATGAAAACGACGAGATCCTCGGCCCCACCGGTGCCGTGGCCATCCCCGAGTTCAACACCCGCTTTACCCGCCAGATGCTGATGGACACCCAGCCTACCAACTTCAACACGCTGGTGCGTCTGTCCGGTTTCTCCCACGGTACCGACGTGTGGCTGGGCAACGCCCGCGACCTGATCGTCAACGGTACGGCCACCGTTCTGGAGACGGTGGGCTGCCGCGACGACATCATGCTCTACCTCATCGCCATGGGTCTTGACCCCAAGATGAGCTTTAAGATCATGGAGGCCGTCCGTAAGGGCAAGGTGAAGAAGAAGGGCTTTGAAGAGGGATGGGAGGAGGCCATGCACGAGCATCAAGTGCCCCAGTGGTACATCGACTCCCTTGCCAAGATCGGCTATCTCTTCCCCAAGGCCCACGCTGTGGCCTATGTCATGATGGCCTTCCGCATTGCGTGGTACAAGGTACATCGCCCTCTGGCTTTCTACGCCACCTATTTCTCCATCCGCGCTAAGGCTTTTGACGCCGAATACTGCTGTGCCGGTATCGATGCGGTGAAGCGGAAGATCCGCGAGATCGAGAACAATAAGGATGCAACCGATGTGGAGCAGAACCTGTTGGTGACGCTGGAGGTGTGCTACGAGTTCTATCTCCGCGGCTTCACTTTCGAGACCATCGACATCTACCGCTCTGAGGCCACCCACTTCCGCATTACAGGGGAGGACAGTCTCCTGCCGCCCTTCGTGACGGTGCGCGGCCTCGGTGAGACGGCGGCGGAAGCCACCGTCCGTCAGCGCGAGGGTAAGGAGTTCATCTCCATTGAGGAGTTCTCCTCCACCTGCAACAAGCTCAGTAAGACCCACATTGAGCAGCTGAAAAACCTCGGTGCCTTCGCCGGCATGGCAGAGACCAGTCAGGTGAGTTTGTTCTAAAAACAGTAAAAATCCACCCGCAAGGGTGGATTTTTCGCGCCATTTTATGTCTGTTTTGTGAATTTCGGTTAAAATCGTTGCATATCGTCAGAAAATATGGTATATATAAATATAACAAGTATTTCGTAAAAAACTCTGTTTCTTTTATTGGATTTTACAAGTGGAAGGTGAAGAAAGACCACACAATTAAGAAAAGGAGGAATACGATGCGAAAAGTTGTCTTTTCTGTAAGCGGAATTTTCATTTTGCTGTCGGTGGCCTATTCGGCATATTACCACTATGCCCGCAGCGCGGACTTAATCAATCCCTTCGACACGCGCTGGGGGATTGCGTGGCATTGCATCGCGATTCCGCTGATGTTTGCCGCGTTAGGTGTTATCCTCTCAGCAGCTTTTGTCCGTCCTTTCCAACGCAGTGTGCTGCGGCACATCATTCTCTGGTGTGGCGGTTTACTGCTGGTGCTGTATTTTGTAAGCACGGTGGTTTTCTTCTGCGGCGGGCCTTATCTCTCTTTCTATGATTTCTTTTGGGAATATGGCGAAGTTTCCGTAGTATTCCTCTTGTTAGGCGGTATGATTGGTTCGTTCTTTGCAAAAGAGTAAAATACGCACAAAAATCCACCCGTAAGGGTGGATTTTTTGTTACTTGATCTCCTGTTCCAAAGCGTCAAAGGCGGGTGTGGAGAAAAATTCTCCCAATGTAATGCCCAAACCATCACAAATCAGCTTGATGGTCAACAGCTTCGGATTTTGGCTCTTTCCATACAGAATATTCTTCACACTGGAAGGCGGAAGCGCGCTGATGTTCGCCAAATGATTAATGCTGATGTTCCGCTCCTCGCAAAGCTGTAAAATACGATCTCTTACCGTATTGACTGTACTCATATCTTATCCCTCCGAACATTCTTTTTCTAAAGAATATCCGAAAAGAATTGATTTTATAGGCTATGTGTGCTACTATTAGGCTATGCGTAGTCTATGGAGGGATAAAAATGGCAGATTATCAAAAGATGTATGCACTTCTTTGCAGTGCAATCGATAGTGTATTAGACGGATTGCAGGAAATTCCCTTTGCAAGACCGTATGCGGAAATTTTACAGGAAGCGTTACTGACTACTGAAGAGATGTATATCAGCGCAGAAGAAGATGTTGAGTAATAAAAAATCCACCCGAAAGGGTGGATTTTTTGTTGTGTCAATTTGCCAAAATGAGACATACGCTGATTGCGGATGAAATTGTTGCGCTTGGAGCTGTAGGGGCCGACGACTCTGTTGGCCCAACGAAACGGGCGGGCAGAGGCGCCCGCCCCTACAAAATGTGAAATGCTGTAAATAATTTGTGAATTTACGATAAAACGTGTTGCACTTAACGCAAAACTGTGTTTATATAAATATAACAAGTATACTACAGGAGAAGTCGCTGTGTTTTGGCGGTTTTACATAGATGAAAGGATGAACGACACACCACACAATGACAAAAGGAGGAACTTTATGAAAAAGAAATTGCTTTCCCTTCTCTTGGCACTTGCGATGTGCCTGCCACTCAGCGTCCCCGCATTTGCAGTCGTGCCGCCCGAAGATGCCTTTTCTGAATTCGCGCCGTACGAAGAAGTAAACCACGCAACCGGAAAAACCGCCTTGTCGATTATTGAAAATGCGAAAACACGGCAGTATTACGAAAAACACATCAGAGATATGCAGTTAGAACTGGAAGAGGTAACCACAAAAACGGTTTATTTCGAAGAGGGGTATGACGAAAACGGGCAATTTAACAGTAGAGTGTTGAGCAAGTCAGAAGTAGAGCAACTTATTACATCTCGAAAAGCAGTTGCAGAGACCAATGATTCAACAAGAGCATCCAATGACTCCAACTCAAGAGGCCAGTTGACTATTACGTTTTCTAAATCCCGTGATGCTCGCGGCAATTATGTGCTAAATGCTTATGCACAGTGGGATACCGACCCTCTCACTAATGAGGGATCAATTCACCCCTACCCTGGGGATGACTATATAGCTATCCGCTGGGGTGGTGATGAATATCTTAAAGCAACTGGATACAGTTTTGCGGGAAAATATACCGACAACAGTAGTATGGCTGGATATCGCACTATATCTAATGCATATGAAGGATATTGTTGGAGTTTCAACGAGCGAACTGCCCTGTTTGGAAATGTGATGGATCATGCGAGTATCGTTGTTGTATTAGACGCTTACAGTGACTTACAGGGTAGAGAAACAGGTGCTACCTTCGAATATATCCATACCTATCAATCAAAAGATGCTTCTTGGAGCGTTGATTTTACCGGAACAGATTTTTCTGCAGGAGCAACCCTTTATAACTGTAGTAATCAGTGGTCAATTGCCACAGATGTTGACGGACTCCAGTATTAACTAGGAGGCAACAGTGAAGCAGCTATCAAAGTGGTTATTTGTCTCTCTCGCTCTACTTAGTGTATTGTTACTTCTATCCTGTGCTTTATGGGTACGCTCACTGCAGAAAAGCGGCTGGTACGAAGGCTCGGCAGAGGAAGGTATCGCGCACTATGCGGAGGTGGAACAGGAAAATGTACTGATCCACAAATCTCTGCAGGACGAAACTTTTCTATATACTGTTTGGGAATATACAGCCACAGGAGAGGTTGGAATGACCATTCTCCAAAAGCAGCAATGGCTTGGCCGCGATTGCCTGCGCCCGTGGGGCAGCGTTGAGCTTGGCAACATGCCGTATCTCGAAATTTTTTGGACAGAAGAACGCGGCTACCCAAACACAAAAAGTCTTATTGTGGCCGTCTGCGATAATCGCGATGGTTCTCTCGATTACTGCGAATTGGAGTTTCTTAGAAACTACAATCCTAGCGATCCGCAATCTTCAATATATGTCGAGGGAGAGCGTTGGTCGGAGATGATCCCACTTACGGAGTCGTTTATGCTGCAAGTTCACTGGTTTCCCGATGATGTCGTCTGTAAAGGCGGCGCAGTTTTTGACCACGAAGGAAATCTTGTTGAGCGCTACGGCGCATACGGATATGATTGATATGGAATAACAATACAAAAACTCCACCCGCAAGGGTGGAGTTT
Organism: Oscillospiraceae bacterium; assembly: GCA_017549325.1. Next base: position 2,439 of record JAFYVA010000041.1, on the reverse strand, counting down.
TATTATGTACCTTTACGCCTTGACTTTCTTCTCGAAGGGGTTGGGGATCTGCGCCAAGATGACGGCAATCATCATGAGGACACAGCCGAGGTACTCACGGCCCGTCATCTGCTGATGGAGGATGATGGCGCCGGCGATGACGGCGAACACGCTTTCGAGGCTGAGCAAGATGGTGACAACCGTGGGGTTAGAATCCTTCTGTGCCAAGATCTGCAGCGTGTAGGCCACGCCCGAGGAGAACACACCCACATAGAGGATGGGCAGGGTGCAGGCGAGAATACCGGACCAGTCGGGGATGGCAAAGATGGAGGTGGCAACGGAGGTATCACCGATGCCGCTCATGCCGAGGATGGTGCAGACCACCTTGGCAATGGTGGCCCACACGGCGGCCACAAAGAACTGCACGCAGGAGAGCTTGATGCCGTCCACCTTGGCGGTGAAGCGGTCGATGACCAGAATGTGGATGGCGAAGCACACGGCGCACACCAGCACCAGCAGATCGCCCATGGCCAGGGTGAACTCACCCTTGATGCACAAAAGATAGAGGGAAGCCACGGCCAGCACCACGGCGATCCACACGGGCAGGCTCACCTTGCGGCGGAAGAACAGGCCGAACAGGGGCACCAGCACCACATAGAGGGCGGTCAAAAAGCCTGCCTTGCCTGCCTCGGTGCCGGCGGCAATGCCCGCCTGCTGGAAGTTGGAGGCGATGGCCAGCGCTGTACCGCAGCAGAAACCGCCGATGAGGAGATTCTTGCGATTGATCTTCTTCTGCTCCTCGGTGACAATGGGGTTCTCCTTCTTGGCCTTATCGAAGATGAAGATGATGATTCCCAGCACCACTACGGCGATATAGGAGCGCAGGGCGTTGAAGGTAAAGGTATCGATAATGTCGGCACTCATGTCCTGCGCCACGAAGGCAGTACCCCAAATCAGCGCCGCCAGAATGGGGAAGAGGACCTGTCTTACCTGATTATGTTTCATTGTTGATTTCCTTTCTCTTTCGGAGCATCCTTGTGCCACTGGAACTTGTTCTCCGTACCCTTGATGAGCCGGACGATGTTGCCTCTGTGGCACCAGACGACCAGTGCCGCCAGCACAAGGCACAAGACGGTATAGAGGGGATCGCCGTCAAAGACGAAGAAGGCGCTGATGGGTGCGCTGACGGCAGATGTTACCGAGCCGAGGGACACATAGCGGCTCACGGCCCAGAGCAGGGCGAAGAGCACCCATGCGATCAGTCCCACGCGCCAGTCGATGAACCACAGCAGCGTGCCGCCGCTGAGGATACCCTTACCGCCGCGAAAACCGAAGAACACGGGGAAGATGTGACCCAGCGAGCAGGCGATACCGGCAATCAGCACGCCCAGCACCCGCTGTCCCAAAGGGGCGAACAGCGCCCCGCCGATGAGTGCGGCGATCACCGTTTTGAGCATATCGCAGAGGATGACCACCAGTGCGTAGCGGGCACCGTAGGTGCGGTAGAAGTTGGTCAAGCCCGCGTTGCCGCTGCCGTGGGCGCGCACGTCATCCTTGATAATGAAGTGGGAGGCCATCATCGAGCCGTTGCAGCAGCCGAGGAGATACCCGGCCACTACGGCGATGAGAATACGGAGCAGCAGCGACATTACTTATCCTCCTCGCCCTTCTGGCGCACCGTCATGATGACGGGAGTACCCTCCAGACCGAACACGGAGCGGATCTGGTTCTCCAGATAGCGGCGGTAGGAGAAGTGGAAGAGTTTCTTCTCGTTGCAGAACACCACGAAGTGGGGAGGCTTGACGCCCACCTGGGTCATATAATAGATCTTCAGCCGCTTACCCTTATCGGAGGGGGGCTGGACGCGGGTCTGGGCATCGGTGAGGACGTTGTTGAGCATACCCGTGGTGATGCGCATGGCAGACTGATCGTTGACGTAGTTGATGAGCTCGAACAGGCGGGGCACGCGCTGACCCGTCAGTGCGGAGATAAACAGAATGGGGGCGTAGGGCATGAAGCTCAGGTCGCGGCGGATCTCCTCGCGCATGCGATCCATGGTCTTATCGTCCTTCTCGATGGCGTCCCACTTGTTCACCACGATGATGGAGGCCTTACCGGCTTCGTGGGCCAGACCTGCCACCTTGGTGTCCTGCTCGGTGACGCCCTCGTTGGCATCGATCATAATGAGGCAGACATCGCTGCGGTCGATGGCCATGGTGGCGCGCAGGACGCTGTACTTCTCGATGTTGTCGTCCACCTTGGACTTTTTACGCATACCGGCGGTGTCGATGAAGTTGTACTTGCCGTGCTCGTTCTCAAAGTAGCTGTCGATGGCGTCGCGGGTGGTGCCGGCCATGTTGCTGACGATCACGCGCTCCTCACCCAGAATGCGGTTGGTGAGGGAGGACTTACCCACATTGGGCTTGCCGATGATGGCCACCTGAATGACGTCGTCGTCCT
>JAFYVA010000004.1 GCA_017549325.1 Oscillospiraceae bacterium | reverse complement strand
GCCTCTGCACGGAACCATTGAAATCAGCGGGGCAAAGAATGCTGCCGTAGCCATTCTTCCTGCCGCTTTGCTGGTAGACGGTGTGTGCCGGATTGAGAATATTCCCCAGATCAGCGATGTGACGCTGTTCTTTGCCATGCTGGAGGAGCTGGGTGCCCGTGTGCGCATCCTGAACCGCCACGCCGTGGAGATCGACAGCCGCAACATCCACTCCACCCGCGCCGGTTACGATCTGGCCCGCCGCATCCGCGCCAGCTACTATCTGCTGGGTGCGCTGCTGGGCCGTAAGGGCGAGTCCACCGTGGCGCTACCCGGTGGCTGTGACTTCGGCGTCCGCCCCATCGACCAGCACATCAAGGGCTTCACCGCCATGGGTGCCACCGTGGATGTGGAGGGCGGTTATATCACCGCCCGTGCCGCCGGCGGCCGCATGAAGGGTGCCAATGTGTATCTGGACATGGCCTCCGTGGGTGCCACCATGAACATCATCATGGCCGCTGCCCTTGCCGATGGCAACACGGTCATTGAGAACGCTGCCCGCGAGCCGCATATCGTGGATCTGGCCAACTTCCTCAACTCCATGGGTGCCGACATTCGCGGTGCCGGTACCGACACCATCCGCATCCGCGGCGTGGAGCGCCTGAGCGGCGGTACCTACGCCATCATCCCCGACCAGATCGAGGCCGGCACCTACATGGCCGCCGTGGCCGCCGCCGGTGGTCAGGTTCTCATTAAGAACGTCATCCCCAAGCATCTGGACTGCATCAGCGTCAAGCTGCGCGAGATGGGTGTGGAGATCGAGGAGAACGGCGACGAGATCCTCATCCGCCGTCACGGCCCGCTGTGCCGCGCCACCGTCAAGACCATGCCCTATCCCGGTTTCCCCACCGATATGCAGCCCCAGATCGTGGCGGTGCTGGCTCTGGCCAAGGGTACCAGCCTCGTTACCGAGAGCGTGTGGGATAACCGCTTTAAGTATGTCGATGAGCTCAAGCGTCTCGGTGCCCGCATCCATGTGGATGGCCGTTTGGCCATTGTCGAGGGTGTGGAGAAGTTCATCGGCGCCCCCGTGGTGTCTCCCGACCTGCGTGCCGGTGCCGCTCTCGTGGTGGCCGCTCTGGCAGCCGAGGGCACTACCGAAATTGAGCAGGTGCAGTTCATCGAGCGCGGCTACGAGGACATCGTGGGCAAGCTCCGTGGGCTGGGCGCCGACATCCGCATGGTGGATGTGCCCGATTCCGAGGCCGAAGAACAGAACATCGGCTAAGCGATACCCTGTCACAGCGTCTGCAACCCCTTGCGGACGCTGTTTTCACAAGAAGGAGAACCTTATGCAGCGTGTGAGTCTCATTTGCGTGGGAAAGCTGAAGGAAAAGTTTTATATCGATGCCTCGGCCGAGTATATGAAGCGCCTGCAGCGTCACTGCAAGTTTGAGCTGATCGAGCTGCCCGAGGTGCGATTGGGGGATAACCCCTCCCGCGGCGAGATCGACAAGGCTCTGGCTGCAGAAGCCGCCGCCATCCGCGAGAAGATCGGCTCGGGCGCGGCGGTAGTGGCTATGTGCGTGGAGGGAAAGAGCTGCGACAGCCCCGCTCTTTCCGAGAAACTGCAGCAGTTTGCATTGAACGGGAAAAGTCGCGTGGTGTTTTTGATCGGCGGCAGCTTCGGTCTGGATGAGAGCTTGAAGAAGGAAGCTGACTGGCGCCTTTCCATGTCTCCCATGACCTTCCCACATCACCTGGCCCGCGTTATGCTGTTGGAGCAGATCTACCGCGCCTATCAGATCGCTGAGGGCACGGCGTATCATAAGTAAGGAGGGGATTTCCTATGGACAAAAGTTTCTGGCGCTTTGGCCGTCACGGCGATGCAGAGCTGCCATGGCCCACCGATGAAAAAGGCGTGAAAGAGCAGGCCGCGCTGCTGACGCAGGGCTTTGACAATCTCGCCGATGTGGATATGACCGTCTCCCTCTTGACGGCCTACGGTATCCCCTGTTTCAAGCACTACGATAAAGAGGGCGCCGCGGGCAAGGTCATCAACGGCTTTTCCGGCTTCGGCGCAGATGTGTATGTCCCCACCTCCCGTGTGGAGGAGGCTATGGCACTGCTCGGTGCCGATATTTGTGAGGAGGAATAAAGAGGATGGATTACAAAAAAGAGTATGAAAAGTGGTTACATAGCGATGCGCTGAGCCAGACCGAGAAGGCAGAACTCGCCGCCATCGCCAATGACGACAAGGAGATCGAGGGTCGCTTCTTTGACCTCCTGTCCTTCGGTACGGCCGGTCTGCGCGGCATTATGGGCGTGGGTCTGTACCGCATGAATGTCCATGTTATCCGTCACGCTACCCAGTCCTTTGCCGAGGTGATTCTGGAGCAGGGTGCCGAGGCTGTGGCGCGCGGCGTGGCCCTGTGCTACGACTGCCGCAACAATTCCGATCTCTTTGCCCGTGAGGCTGCCTGCGTGCTGGCTGCCAACGGTATCCCCGTGCGTCTGTTCTCTGCCATGCGTCCTACCCCCATGGTGTCCTTCGCCGTCCGTGAGTATGGCTGCATCGCCGGTATCAACATTACCGCCAGCCACAACCCCAAGGAGTACAACGGCTACAAGGTATACTGGGAGGACGGCGCACAGCTGCCCCCTGAGCACGCCGACGAGGTGGCAAAGAAGATGCGCCAGCTGGATGTGTTTGCCTGCGTCAAGACCATGGATTACGATGCGGCTCTCGCTGCCGGTAAGATCGTCCTCATGGGTGAGGAGACCGACGAGGCATTCCTCGCCAATGTGATGACGCAGGTCTGCGACAAGGCCGTGGTGAAAAAGGTGGCCGACGAGTTCAAGATGGTCTTTACGCCCTTCCACGGTACCGGCTATCAGCTGATCCCCGAGGCACTGAAGCGCCTGGGCATGAAGCATGTGATCTGCGTCCCCCAGCAGATGGTCATCGACGGCGATTTCCCCACCGTGGTCTCTCCCAACCCCGAGAACCCCGAGGGTTTCTATCTGGCAGTGGATCTTGCCAAGGCTGAGGGTGCCGACTTCATTCTGGGCTCCGACCCCGATGCCGACCGCGTGGGTATCATGGTCAACACCGGCAATGGCGAGTTCAAGGTGCTCTCCGGCAACCAGATCGGCATCCTGCTGGTGGACTACACCATCGGCGCATGGAAGCGCGCCGGTAAGATGCCCGCGAATCCCGCCGTCCTCAAGTCCATCGTTTCGACCGAGATGGTTCGCAAGGTGGCCGAGTCCAACGGCGTGGCCTGCTACGATACCTTCACCGGCTTTAAGTTCCTGGCGCAGAAGAAGGATCAGCTGGAAGCTGCCGGCGAGGGCAGCGTGCTGATGGCCTTCGAGGAGTCCAACGGCTATATGTACGGCGACTATGTCCGTGATAAGGATGCCGTTACCGCCGCATTGGTGCTCACCGAGATGGGCGCATGGTACGCCGATCAGGGTATGACGCTGAACGATGCCATGGAGTCCCTCTACCGGAAGTACGGCTTCTACGGTGAAAAGACCCTCAATCTGGTGATGCCCGGTCTTGACGGCCTGCGCAAGATGGCACAGCTGATGGCCGACCTCCGGGCCAAGCCCCCCGTGGAGATCGCCGGCGTGGCGGTGAAGGAGCAGAAGGACTACGAGAGCGGCAGCGTGGTCTGCGTCGAGTGCGGCAAGAAGACCACCATGGAGCTCAGCGGCTCCAATGTGCTGCGCTATGAGATGGCTGACGGCACCAGTTTGGTGGTGCGTCCCTCCGGCACTGAGCCTAAGGTCAAGGTCTACATCCTGACCCTCGGCGCAACCGAGGCCGAGCGCGATGCGAACATCGCCAAGTACGCCGCATGGGCCGCAACGCTGGCTGAGTAAGCGACCGCATAGGTTTACATAATTTCTAACATCGTGCCCCCTCTCTGTTTTGCACAGAGAGGGGCGCTCATTTTTGGCACAAAGGCTACAAAAAAATCTTGCAAACTAACAAAAAATCAGTTATAATTTACCCAACAATCTAAGATTGGTAGCTGTAACGAAGTGCTGCGCGCACGGGCTGCAACTATCACTCGGCGGTCGCTTGAGTGTTTCAAATCCCAGCGGGGGATTTGGAACATTTTTTCTTATCCCCGGTGATAGACTTAGGGAGAAAACTGATATTTTGCAGGAGGTTACCACTATGTATCTGGTTACAAACGGACGGCTCATTACCCGCGACAGCGAGGGAAAGGGTTATTATGAACACGGTGCCGTGGCCTTTGAGGGCACCAAGATCGTGGAAGTGGGTGAGGAGAGCGTTCTCCGCAGCAAGTACGCCGATGCTGAGGTGATCGATGCCCGCGGCGGCGTCATCATGCCCGCCTTCATTAACGCACACACCCATATCTACTCCGCTCTGGCCCGCGGATTGAGCATCGTGGGCAACAACCCCACCAATTTCTACGAGGTGCTGGACGGTACCTGGTGGGCCATGGATCGCAAGCTGACCCTCGAGGGCAGTCGCGCCAGTGCCGATGCCCTGTATATTGACTGCATCAAGCAAGGCGTCACCACTATCTTCGATCACCACGCTGCCTATGCCGAGATCCCGGGATCTCTGTTCCAGATTGCCGAGAGCGCCAAGAAGTTCGGCATCCGCTCCTGCCTGTGCTACGAGGTGTCCGACCGCGACGGCGAGGAGAAGTGCCTGCAGGCTATTAAGGAAAACGCCGACTTCATCTCCTACTGCGAGAAGGAGAAGGACCCCATGCTCTCGGCCATGTTCGGCGGTCACGCTCTCTTCACCATCTCCGACAAGACCTTCGAGCGGATGGTGGAGGCCAACAATGGCCGCACCGGCTTCCACATCCACGTCTCCGAGGGTATGGACGATGTGTATGACTCCCTTCGCAACTACGGCTGCCGTCCCGTGAAGCGGCTGATGGATCACGGCATTCTGGGTGAGAAAACGGTGCTGGGTCACTGCATCCATGTCAACTCCGCAGAGATCGACATCATCCGTGAAACGGGCACCATGGTGGTCAACAACCCCGAGTCCAATATGTCCAACGCCGTGGGTGTCTGCCCCGTTCTGCCCTTGACCCGCGCAGGCATCACCGTGGGTCTGGGTACCGATGCATGGACCAACGACATGGTGGAGTCTCTCAAGGCTGCCCTCTGCGTCCAGCGTCTCCACGCCTGCCTGCCCAATGTGGCATGGTGCGAGGTCACCGATATGCTCTTCCGCAACAACGCCGTCCTCGCGGGCAAGTACTTCCCCGTGGAACTGGGTGTGCTGAAGGCAGGTGCCGCCGCCGACATCATTGTGATGGATTATTATCCCTACACTCCCTTCTCTGACGAGAACATCGACGGTCACATCCTCTTTGGCATGACCGGTAAGCTCTGCCGCACCACCATCGGTAACGGCCGTGTGCTGATGAAGGATCGCGAGCTGGTGGGCATCGACGAGCTGGCCGAGAATGCCCGTATCCTCGAGGTCTCCAAGAAGCTCTGGGGCGCACTGAACAACCGCACTTACTAAGAAATAATGACATAGGAGGAGTTACCATGTCTGAGAAAATGTATCCCATTCCGTTTTCTTCCCTGATGAACTGGGTGGTCACCGAGTACGCCACCGAGGGTAAGATTTTCGGCATTTACAAGACCTATCGCGCAGACGGCAAGAGTCTGCCCATCTTCGGCGAGCGCATCGAGACGCCTTTCGGCCCCGCCGCCGGCCCCAACAGCCAGCTGGCTCAGAACATCATCGCCGCCTATGTGGCCGGCGCCCGTTTCTTCGAGGTCAAGACGGTGCAGAAGATGGACGGCGCTGAACTGGCCGCCTGCGTGCCCCGCCCCTGCATCCTCGCCAATGACGAGGGCTACAATCAGGAGTGGTCCACCGAGCTGACGGTGCCCCAGGCCATGGACGAGTACATCAAGGCATGGTGCGCTCTGAAGGTCATGTCCAAGGTCTACGGGCTCGGCGATTCCGACGGATTCGTGTTCAATATGTCCGTGGGCTACGATCTCGAGGGTATCAAGGGCGAGAAGGTGAACACCTATCTCGAGGGTATGATGGACGCCAACAAGACCGCCATCTTCGCCGAGTGCAAGGCGGTGTTGAAGGAGATGTTCCCCGAAGAGAGCGCCTATATCGACGCCATCTCTCCCCGCGTGAGCCGCTCCGTCACCGTCTCCACCCTCCACGGCTGTCCCCCCGATGAGATCGAGCGCATCGCCTCCTATCTGCTGACGGAGAAGGGCTTGCATACCTTCGTCAAGTGCAACCCCACCATCCTCGGCTATGAGACGGCACGCCGTACCCTCGACAGCATGGGCTACGACTACATCGTCTTTGACGATCACCATTTCCGTGAGGATCTCCAGTGGTGTGACGCGGTGCCCATGTTCGAGCGCCTGCAGGCACTGGCCGACAGCCTCGGCCTCGAGTTCGGCCTGAAGCTTTCCAACACCTTCCCCGTGGATACCACCCGCGGCGAGCTGCCCAACAACGAGATGTATATGTCGGGCCGCTCCCTGTATCCCCTTACCATCGAGATGTGCCACCGCATCTCCCGCCAGTTCAAGGGCAAGATGCGGATCTCCTTCGCCGGCGGCGCGGAGTATTTCAACTGCGACAAGCTCTTCGATGCCGGTATCTGGCCCATCACCGTGGCCACCACCATCCTCAAGTCCGGCGGCTATAACCGTCTGCATCAGATGGTGGAGAAGGTGCAGGATATGCCCTATAAGCCCTTCTCCGGCACCGATACCGAGGCCATCTGCGCCCTCAGCACCGCCTCCCACACCGACTATCACCATGTCAAGCCCATCAAGCCGCTGCCGAAGCGCAAGAGCGAGAAGAAGGTCCCCTGGCTGGATTGCTTCTCCGCACCCTGTAAGGGCGGCTGCCCCATCGAGCAGGATATCCCCGAGTACATCGAGTTGGTGGGCAAGGGCCTGTACGGCCCCGCCCTGAAGCTCATCACCGAGAAGAATCCTCTGCCCTTCATTACCGGCACCATCTGCGCACACCGCTGCCAGAACAAGTGCTCCCGCAACTTCTATGACGAGTCTGTCCATATCCGCGATGCCAAGCTGGTTGCCGCGGAGAAGGGCTTCGAGACGGTGATGGCCTCCATGAAGCCCGCCAAGAAGGTGGCAGGGAAGAAGGCCGCCATCATCGGCGGCGGCCCCACCGGTATGGCTGCGGCTTACTTCCTGGCCCGTGGCGGCGTGGAGACCACCATTTTCGAGCGTGAGGCCACCCTCGGCGGCGTGCCCCGCCATGTGATCCCCTCTTTCCGTATTGCCGAGGAGACCATCGAGAAGGATATTGCCCTCATGGAGAAGCAGGGCGTGGAGGTACGCTGCGGCGCACCCGCCCCCTCTGTGGCGGAGCTGAAGGCCATGGGCTATACCCACATCCTCTTCGCCGTTGGCGCATGGAAGGCCGGCCGCCTCGATATCGAGGGTGCTGTGGCCGGTGCCATCCAGTGGATGAAGGGCGTCAAGGCCGGCAATATCGCCGTTTGCGGTAATGTGGCCGTGGTGGGCGCCGGCAACACCGCTATGGATGCCGCCCGCCTTGCCAAGCGCAGCGGTGCCAAGACGGTGACCATCGTCTACCGCCGCACCAAGAAGTATATGCCCGCCGACGAGCACGAGCTGTATCTGGCTATGGCCGACGGCGTGGAGTTTGCCGAGCTGGCAGCCCCCGTGAAGCAGGCCGACGGCGTGCTGACCTGCGAGAAGATGGTGCTGGGTGAGGCCGATGATTCCGGCCGCCGCAGTCCCGTGGGTACGGGTGAGTACTTCACCATCCCCTGCGATCTGGTGATCTCCGCCGTGGGTGAACAGGTGGACGATGCCCTGCTGGGCGCAAACGGCGTGGAGCTTGACAAGAAGGGTCGCCCCGCCTTCAAGACCAACGTGAAGGGCGTCTACGCCGCAGGCGACGCCATGCGCGGCCCCGCCACCGTGGTGGAGGGCATCGCCGATGCCTACCGCTTTGCCACCGAGGTCATCGGCGCACCCCACGTCTACGAGATCCCCGCCGCGGCCTACACCACCGTGGCTGACGCCTCGGAGAAGAAGGGCATCCTCCGTATGGCCGGCTATCCCTGCCGCGAGTCCGAGCGCTGCCTCCAGTGCGCCACCGTCTGCGAGAACTGCGTCGATTCCTGCCCCAACCGCGCCAATGTCGCCATCGCCATGCCCAACGGCAAGCACCAGATCCTCCATGTGGATAAGATGTGCAACGAGTGCGGCAACTGCACCCAGTTCTGCCCCTACGATTCGGCACCCAGCCTTGATAAGTTCACGCTGTTCCAGACGGCTGAGGATATGGTGGACTCCCACAATGCCGGTGTCCTGTTCCTGGGCGGCGACAAGGTGCGCGTCCGTCTCTTCGGTGAGCCCAAGGATTACGATCTCAGCAATCCCAAGAACGGTCTGCCCGCTGATCTGGAGGTCTTTATCCTCCGCATCCGCGACAAGTACAGCTATCTGTACAAGTAAGAAGTAAGCAAAAAAATCCCCCATCCGCAAGGATGGGGGGATTTTTTATGCATTCGTTTAAGAGAATTACTTCTTCACCAGAGCGGCGGTCTCGCGGGCGATGGCCAGCTCCTCGTTGGTGGGGATGACATACACAGCCACCTTGGAAGTGGCGGTGGAGATGCGCACTTCCTTGCCGCGCAGCTGGTTGTTCTCCTCCTGCAGCTGGATACCCAGATAGCCCAGATACTCGCACACCATCTTACGGACGGGAGCGGAGTTCTCGCCGATACCGGCGGTGAAAGCGATGGCGTCCACGCCGTTCAGAGCGGCCACATAGGAGCCGATCTTTTTGGCAACACGGTAGCAGAAGGCCTCGACAGCCTCGGTAGCGTGCTTGTTGCCGTTCTTGCTGGCCTCAATCAGATCACGGAAGTCGCTGGACACGCCGGAAAGACCCAGCACGCCGGACTCCTTGTTCAGCACGCGCATGACCTCTTCCAGAGACAGGTTCTCCTTGTGGGCGATATACTCGATGATTCCGGGGTCAAGGCTGCCGGAGCGAGTGCCCATCATCAGGCCCTCCAGAGGAGTCAGACCCATGG
>JAFYVA010000040.1 GCA_017549325.1 Oscillospiraceae bacterium | reverse complement strand
TAGCGCCCCTCCCCTTCTGCCGCCCAGCGCAGCAGTTCGCGGCGGCGGGCAATGGGCATGACGATACCCGTGGGATAGTGGTGAGAGGGCGAGAGGTGCACCACGTCGGCCGCAGTTTTCCGCAGCGTCTCCACGCTGAGCCCCGCCTCATCCAGCGGGATATACCGCACCGCCACCTGATTGCCCCGATAAATGCGGCTGATCTTACCGTATCCGGGGTCTTCCACGGCGTAGCACTTCTCCCGTCCCAACAGCTGCACCAGCAGACTGTAGAGCGTCTCGGTACCGGCACCGATGATGATTTGCTCCGGCGCCACCGTCATGCCGCGAAACTGATGGAGATAGTCGGCAATGGCACGCTGCAGTTCCGGCGCACCGGTGGAGGGTGTGGAGCGCAGCAATCCCGTGTCACGCTCTAAAATCGTGCGGCGCATCAGCTTGGCCCATGTGGTGAAAGGAAAGAACTCCGCCGCGGAGGAACCGGCCAGAAAGTCCATAAACCATGTCTTTTCCTCCACTTTTTCCACCAGCGGCACAGCCACAGCAGGTGTCAGCGGCCGATCAATGTCACAGACGAAATAGCCCCGTTTTTCCACACCGGTGATATAGCCCTCCGCCACCAGCTGCTCATAGGCATTCTTCACCGTGATAACGCTCAGGCGCAGATGGGCGGCCAATGCCCGCTTGGAGGGCAGCTTCTCCCCTGCCGTCAGCTCTCCCGAGAGAATATCCCCCTTGATATGGCGGTACAACTGCTCGTACAGGCTCGTATCACCGCTCTTTTCCAGCGTATAGGTCAGCATAGGCGCCTCCATCTGGTATTAACAAATTACATCGTTTTGGATATTTCCATAATACCAATTTTCACTATACTACACGGTAGAGTGAAACGCAAGGAGGATGTTTCCATGAGCGATAAGAAAATCCGCAGAATGGTCATCAGCGCGCTGATGGCGGCACTTGTCTGCGTTGCCACGATGGTGGTTCGTATCCCCACGCCGACCAACGGCTATGTGAACTTGGGCGACTGCTTCGTTCTGCTGTGCGGTTGGCTGCTGGGCCCCTTCTGGGGCGGTCTGGCCTCCGGCATCGGCTCGATGCTGACGGATCTCTTTGCCGGCTACACCAGCTATGTGCCCGGCACCTTCCTCATCAAGGGTCTGGATGCCCTTGTTGCCGCGCTGATCTTCCGTGCACTGGGACGCAACACCGTCGCTGCCATCGTCAGCGGTGTGGTGGGTGAACTCATCATGGTTGGCGGTTACTTCGTCTACGAGGCACTTTTCCTTCAGTACGGTGTTGGCGCAGCCGCCAGCATCCCCGGTAATCTGGTGCAGGGTGCCGTCGGTCTGGTCATCGGCGTCGTACTGCTGAAGATCTTCCAAAAAGCGCGTATTGCAGAAAAGTTCTGAGCATGCTATAATGTGGTGGAATTTTTTTGATCGAGGTGTCTTTTATGGCAGGTACCGTACACAATGTGGATAATATCGACCTGTTGGCACAGGTAAAGGAAGAGGCAGCAGCCGCAGCGCAGCAGCTCAGCAAGGCAGCACAGCTCCATAAGGGACAGATCGTGGTGGTGGGCTGCTCCACCAGCGAAGTGGTGGGTCATGCCGTGGGCAGTTGGTCTACCCCCGAGGTGGGCAAGGCGATCTTCGACGGGCTCAACAGCGTCTTTGCCCCCATGGGCGTCTACATCGCCGCCCAGTGCTGTGAGCATCTCAACCGCGCCCTGATCGTGGACTACGATGCCGTTCCCGGCGCCGAGATCGTCAATGTGATGCCCCAGCCCAAAGCCGGCAGCTCCTTCGCTACGGCGGCTTATGAGAGTTTTGCCCATCCCGTTGCCGTGGAGGAGATCCGTGCCGATGCCGGTCTCGATATCGGCGGTACACTGATCGGTATGCACCTGAAGAAGGTGGCCGTTCCCGTCCGTCTTGAGCAGAACCATATCGGCAGTGCCATGCTGCTGGCAGCCCGCGTCCGTCCCAAGTTTATCGGCGGCGACCGCGCTATGTACGATGACGCACTGAAGGATGGCTATCCCCCCTTCTGCAAGTAATCCCATACACACAAAAAACCCCCGAAGCCCTACGGCTTCGGGGGTTTCGTATGTCAGGAAAATCAGTCCTTCAGATTCACAGCCTTGTCAAACAGGGCTTCCACCTCAGCAGAGGGAGCCTTGCTGCACTTGGAGGCGATGACGGCGGCAACGAGACCGAGGATGAAACCGGGGATGATCTCGTAGATACCGGTGCCGCCCAGGAAGGCCAGCCAGAGGATATCCACGATGGCACCCACCAGGATACCGGCCACGGCACCCTCGAAGGTAAAGCGCTTCCAGAACAGGCTCAGCAGGATAGCAGGGCCAAAGGCGGCGCCAAAGACGCCCCAGGCGTTCTCCACCAGACCCATGATGGTACCGCTGTTGGGGTTGGAGGCGATCAGCACGGCGATGATGGAGATGACCAGCACTACGAAGCGGCCGGCCCACAGCATCTCCTTCTCGCTGGCCTTGCCCTTGCGGATGACAGGCTTATACACATCGCTGGCAAAGGCGGAGGCGCTGGCCAGCAGCTGGGAGTCGGCGGTGGACATAGCGGCGGCCAGAATGGCAGAGAGCAGGATACCGCTGATGAGGGCGGGGAACAT
>JAFYVA010000039.1 GCA_017549325.1 Oscillospiraceae bacterium | reverse complement strand
CTGGAGGTCTTTGTCCTGCCCAAGTCCATCGCCGTGGTGGAGGATGAGACCAATGCTCCCGCTCTGACGGAAGAAGCCGTCATCACCGACACCACCTATCGGGGCAACGGCATCAATATCTCCATTTCCCGCCACCGCGCCTATGACAGCGACATTTATGTGGCGGACATCATTCTGGAAGATCCCGCCCATCTCCGCACCGCCTTTGCCAAGAACACCTTCGGCAAGAACCTGTTGGAGCCCACCTCCGTCATCGGCGAGGCACATGGCGCGATCCTCGCCATCAACGGCGACTATTACAGCGTCCGTGACGGTTATGTGATCCGCAACGGCGTACTGTACCGCGACAGCGGCAACAGCGACCGCCAGGAATGTATGGTCATCTATGCCGACGGCACCATGACCATCATGAAGGAAGACTCTACCACCGCGCAGGAGCTTTATGAGAACGGTGCGGTACAGGTGCTCTCCTTTGGACCCGGTCTGATTTTGGACGGCGAAGTCATTTATGACCGTCTCAAGGGCATGGGTAAGGAGATGACCCGCCATCCCCGCACCGCCATCGGCTATTACGGCGGCTGCCATTATGCCATGATCGTGGCAGATGGCCGCACCGAAACCAGTCAGGGACTGACCGTGGAACAGCTGACCAATTTCATGAACAATCTCGGCATCCGCACCGCCTATAATCTGGACGGCGGTGGCTCTGCCACCATGGTTTTCAACGGCAAGCTGGTCAATCAACCCACCGACGGACACAATATTGAAGAGAGGAACGTGAGCGACATTGTCTACATCGGATAAGCAGCGGCTGCGCCGCGCAGCAGAGCGTTGGTTCTGTGCCGCCTTTTTTTGCGCGGTATTCGGTCTCGGCTATGAATATTTCGGACACGGCGTCATGTCCCTGTTCATGATGGGACAGTTCCTGTTCCCCCTTGTCCTCGGCGCCGGCGCAGCGACACTCCTGCAGCGTCACGGCAAGAGCTATCCCGACAGTATGACACTGACCCTGTGGCGGCTCGGTGTGGTAACCCTCACCCTTGCAAGCTGCCTCACCGGTGTCTTTGAGATCTACGGTGCACCCGCCCCCCTCGTGCGGGTTCATTGGCTCGCGGGCGCTGCGCTGCTGCTCATTGCGGCGATCCGCTATCTCTCCCCTTCCCCCGCCAAAAACGAAAAGGAGGATGCTCCCATGACTGTACGCGAAGGCTATATGCCCTTTGCAGGGCACGAGACCTACTACCGCATTGTGGGCGAAAAGACCGGCAGCAAAAAGCCCCTCATTCTGCTCCACGGCGGCCCCGGCTCCACCCACAATTATTTTGAGGTGCTGGACGAGCTGGCAAAGGAAGACGGCCGCGAACTGATCATGTACGATCAGATCGGCTGCGGCAATTCCTATCTGGAGGGCCATCCCGAGCTGTGGAACTCCGAAACCTGGGTAAAGGAACTGATGGCGCTGCGAGAGCACCTCGGCATTGGCGAATGTCATCTGCTGGGTCAGTCCTGGGGCGGTATGCTTCTGCTCGACTACATCTGCAACTACAAGCCCGAGGGCATCCAAAGCATCATCCTCTCCAGCACCCTCCCCTCCAGCAAGCTTTGGGGCGAGGAGCAGCACCGCATGATCAAGGAGCTGCCCGCGGAAATGCAGGAAGCCATCCGAAAGGCGGATGAAAGCGGCGATTACAGCGGTGAAGCTTATCTTGCCGCCGAAGCAGAATTCATGCTGCGCCATGCCGCAGGTCCTGTCACCGAAGATTCTCCCGCATGCCTGCGCCGCGAGAAGAAGAGCGGTCGCGAAGCCTATGTGACCGGTTGGGGTCCCAACGAGTTCACTCCCCTCGGCACACTGAAGGATTACGATGTCACCGATCAGCTCAAGGACATCAAGGAAAGCGCCCTCGTCATCAGCGGCGGCAACGATCTCTGCACGCCCTACATCGCCAAGGTCATGTATGACGGTATCCCCGATTCCCGCTGGGAGCTGTTCCCGAACTGCCGCCACAGTTGCTTTGTGGAGGATACCCCCCGCTATACCGCACTGCTGAAAGAGTGGCTGAATCAGCACGATTAAATGACAAAAACTCCGCAGGAATGCTTCCTGCGGAGTTTTTTGCACCTTATTCGTACTTTTTGCTGAGGGAAAAACCACGTCCGCGGACTTCGCTCACGCGGCTGACTACCATGAAGCAGGTGGGGTCGATCTCATGCACCAGCTTTTCCACCTTGGCAAGCTCCCGATTGGAGATCACGCTCAGGATCACCTCGGTATCTGCGCCGAGATAGCCGCCCCGACCATCCAGATAGGTCACACCGCGATCCACCTGATGCAGGATGGCATCGGCGATTTCCCTGGCCTGAGTGCTGACGATCTTCACCTCTGTTCTTGCCTGACCCACCAGCAGCATGCGATCCAACACCAAGGTGTAGATCAGCACCAGAAGAATACCGTAGAGCACGTTTTCTACCGGGCGGAACATCATCTGCAGCAGCAAAATCAGAAAGTCAAAGGCATACAGGCTCGTGGACACAGGGATGCGGAACCAGCGATACAGCACCAACGGTGGAATATCCATGCCACCCGTGGATGCGCCGCTACGAATCACGATGCCCAGCGCCACACCGATGCCGAGACCCGAAAAAATGGTACACAGCAGCAGATCCTGCGTCAGCACCAAATCACCCAGCAGCAGATCAAACGTATTCAGCGCCAAGGGATAGAGGAAGGTGCTTGCCACAGTGGTCAGCGCAAACGCCTTTCCCAGCACCCGGTAGCCCCACGCCAGCATAAACACATTAAACACCA
>JAFYVA010000038.1 GCA_017549325.1 Oscillospiraceae bacterium | reverse complement strand
TGTACTGCCCCAAGTTGTACGGACAGCACAAAAAAAGACCCCTGGTAGGAAAATATTAAGTTTTAAGCGGAGTGGCGCAGCGTAAGCGGCGCCACTCCAGTTTTTAACTGGATACGCTCATGGTTATAGAAGTGTATATAGCGGTCAATCATTTCGTTCGCTTCTTTGAACGAAGCGGGCTTATGCCTATAGATACACTCTGATTTAAGGATTGAGAAGAAGTTTTCTGCCATAGCATTGTCATAGCAGTTTCCGCGTCTTGACATAGAAGGTGTTATGCCGTATTTTTGAGTTAGCTTGAAATATGCTTGCGAGGTATATTGAAAGCCTTGGTCGCTGTGGAGTTGCAGCTCTGCAGCGACCCTTCTTTTCTCTTTGCGCATGGCGAGATGGATCGTGTCTAGGACAAGATTGATTGTTTGCTCGGTTCCGGTTTTGTATGCCACTATACTGTTATCAAACAAATCTCGGATCATGGACAGATAAAGAACACCTTGCTTTGTGTGTATGTACGAAATATCTGTTACCCATTTATGATTAGGCCTGTCGGCCTGGAATTGCCTGTTAAGCAGATTTTCATAGCGATGTAGTTGTTGTCCCATATTAACCCATCTCCTGCGGCGACGGATTTCAGCCAGCAAATCATACTTCTTCATTACTCGAAGTATAGTCTTGGGGTTGCGATGGATTCCATTGGCGGCCAGGACGATCTGCATCCTACGGTATCCGTAAGTACCAGCGCTGTTGTTCCGTTGCTGCCGGATTACTTCTGCCAGGGCAGCATCTTTGTCCGGACTACCCAATCGATGCACAAAATCATAATAGCCACTCCGTGACACGTTGAAAAACCGACACATAACAGACACAGGATACTCCTTGCAGTGACGATGGATAACGGCATACTTTGCCTGTGGCCTCACTTCCTTTCTGTGGATTGCAGAAAATCCCTCAATAACTCATTTTCCATCTTAAGCCGTTTATTTTCGCATTTATACTCAGCTAATGTCTTTGCGGGTTTGCGACCTCGCTGCTTTGGAATTCCTTGAAGTTCCTTTCTTCGCTCTCGTTCCAGCAGCCTTTTCACCACAGACTTATCGCTGAAACCATAATGCTCTGCTATTTCCCGCTGTGTCTTTCCAGCCTCCACCATTGCCTTAATTTCCGGCAAAAGACTCTGTACATGCGTGTATTTCCTTTTAGACATAAGAACACCCCCTGATGTAGGTATATTTTCCTACATCAGGGGGCCTTTTGTCTATTGTCCGTTTTTACTGGACCTGTTCAGTGCGGATAGGGGGCTTTTTTCTGTCGTTTATACCTCGCCCAGACGCTTGTACAGCATGGGGAGCGCCCGCTCAAATTCCACGCCGTACCACGCCGCGTTGGGGTCGCTGCGGGTGACGAGGATGGTTTCCAGTGTGAAATCCACTGCCAGTTTCAGCGCCTCATACAGGCTGAGCCCCCGCATCATGCCGCCCAGCGTGGTGGCGGCGAAGATGTCGCCGGTGCCGTGGTAGGAGTCGCCGTCGCGATGGTTGAAGTAGGAGAAGAACTCGCCCGTCTGGCTGTCGTAGGCCATGCAGCCCAAAGACGCGGCATCGAAAGTCACGCCCGTCAGCACCACCTTTTTCGCGCCCAGTGCGGCCACCGCCTGCAGCAGGTCGCGGATATAGGCCTCGTCGTACTCCGTGCGGTATTCGCGGCCCGTCATCAGGCAGGCCTCGGTGATGTTGGGCACGGTGATGTGAGCGCGGGACACCACTTTTGCCATGGCGGCGGGGAACTCGGGGCCGAAGGCGGCGTAAAGCTTGCCGTGGTCGGCCATGGCGGGGTCGACGAACAGCAGCGTATCGTCGGTGGAGAGTGTGTCGATGACGGAGAGCACCGTCTCGATCTGCTCCGTGGAGGCGAGATAGCCGGTATAGATGGCATCGAGATGCACCATCTGCTCTTTCCAGTGGCGTGCGATGGGCAGCAGCTCGTCAGTGAGATCGGCGCAGGTAAAGCCGGGAAACATGGTGTGGGTGCTCAAAACGGCCGTGGGCATAATGCCGCACTCCACGCCCATGGCGGAGAGAACCGGCAGCGCCACCGTCAGCGAGCAGCGACCGAGGCAGGAGATATCCTGGATACTGGCAATACGTTTCATAGCGTGTCCTCGCGTTTTCTTACAATTCAACGCTATGCAGTATACCACGCTTTTTGGATATATGCAAATGCCCACTTTTCTCGTGTTTGGCAATACCAGATGCGACGAAAAAAGCCACTTGTGGAATATAGGAGAATGTGATAGAATACGGTTTATTAACGAAATAAGCGCCTGTGATGGAATTGGTAGACATGCGGGATTTAGGTTCCCGTGTCGCAAGACGTGTGGGTTCGAGTCCCTTCAGGCGCACCACATGAAAAGAAGGACATCCGCTGGATGTCCTTCTTTCTTATTCTTATTCATGCGAAAAGGCAAATGCCGTGATCTCGTGGTAGCGCTCGCCCTTGCGCAGCAGTGTGGAGGGGAAGTGAGGGTGATGGGGCGAGTCGGGGAAATGCTGCGTCTCCAGGCACAGACCGTGGCGGTAGCTGTAGGTGCATCCGCCCTTGCCCTTGCGGGGCGTGAGATAGTTGGCGGTGTAGACCTGTACCCCCGGCTGCGTGGTGGCTACCTCCATGGTGATGCCCGTCTCAGCGCAGAAAACGGTGGCGGCGTGCTGCAGTGTGCCGTCGCAGCGGCGCAGCACGAAATTGTGGTCGTAGCCCTTGGCCTGCTGCAGCTGCACATAGTCCTCGTCGATCCGTGCGCCGATGGCGACGGCCCTGGTAAAGTCCATGGGTGTGTCGGCCACGGCGGCAAGCTCGCCTGTGGGGATGCTGGAGGCATCGGTGGGGGTGAAGCGATCGGCGCAGAGCGTCAGCTCCTGCTGCAGAACGCTGCCGCCGTTGTGGCCTGCCAGATTGAAATAGCTGTGGTTGGTGAGGTTGCAGTAGGTGTCGCCCTCTGTCTCGGCGCGGTAGTCGATGGTGAGGGTGCTGCCCTGCAGCGTGTAGGTGACGGAAGCCGTCAGCGCGGCGGGATACCCTTGATCGCCGTCGGGGGAGGTGAGGGAGAGGGTCACACAGTCGCCGCTGCAGGCGGTGATTGCCCACACGCGGTGGGAAAAGCCCTCTGTGCCGCCGTGGAGATGGTTCTCTCCATCGTTGCAGGTAAGCGTGTAATCCTGTCCGTTGATGGCGATGTGGCAGCGCGCGATACGGTTGGCGTAACGGCCCGGCACGGCACCGAGATATCCGTCGTGGGCTTCGTATTCGGCCAGAGTGTCATAGCCCAGCACCACATCGGTGGCGTGGCCGTGGCGGTCTGCTGTCCAAAGGGTACGGATCGTGGCGCCAAAGGTGAGGATCTCGCAGGTGAGGCCCTCGCTTTGCAGCGTGACGGCATGGACGGTTTCGCCCTTGGCGGTAGTGCCGAAGGGACGGATATTGGCAATATGTTCCATAGGAGTACCTCTCTCGGCGCTGTCTTGCGCGTTTTCCCGTGCTTCCAGATCCTTCAGAATCTGGGCGTAGCGCGCCTTGTCGATTTTGTATTTCTTCAAATACACGAGGTAGCCCACCACGATCATCAGCAGGGGAATGAAGAACATGGAGCCCTTGACCATCATCTTGCCGCCGGCATCGATGACATCGGCGGTGCCGCCGTCGATCTTGATGCCGGAGAGGATGAGCGTGAGGCTGACGATGCCGGTGGCCAGTGCGCCGCCGATTTTGTTGATGAAGGGCTGGATGGAGAAGGTGATGGCCTCGTTTTTCTTACCCAGCTTCCAGTAGCCGTATTCCACCGTGTCGGCAAGGAACATCAGCATCAATGTCTGGATAAAGGCCTGTCCCACAAACACCAGCACGGCGGCCAGTGCAATGAGAACGAGAGAGACCTCGGCAAAGAAGAAAATGAGATAGCCCAGCACCACCAGTGCCGTGCCCAGCGTGTAGAGCTGTCGGCGGTTGAGTTTTCTGGCCACCTTGGGGTAGACCGCCAGCGTTGCCAGCTGCGAGACACCCACCACGGCCACCAGCACCACATACATTCCCTCGTTGCCGAAGATATATTTCATGTAGTAGATGGCGAAGTTCACCGTGGTGCAGTAACCGACCATGAACAGACCCATGGCCAGCGTCGTCCACATGAGCTGATCGTTGCCCACCAGTGCCCGCACCATCTGGCGGACGGTGGTGGATTCCTGCTGCCGGAGAGCGTCGCGCTTTTCGCGGATGCCCAGCAGGGGGAAGAGGAGACCCAGGAGATATACTGCAGCGATGACCACGGCGCACCAGAACCATACTTTAGGCGTATTGCCCAGCGCATTGGTGACGGGCTGCCATGCCACCATGACGATGTACATACCCACATTGGCGCAGATACGGGCGAAAGCACCCGTTTTCTCCCGCTGCTTCTGGTCGGAGGAGAGCACGGGCAGCAGCGTCCAGTAGCCGATATCGTTGATGCCGTAGGTCACATCCCACAGGAAGTAGGCGATGCCGAAGATGATGACGAACGTCCACCCCTCGCCAATGCCGCCGAAGAGTACCAACGAGAACACGGCGCTGAGGATGCCGCCCACCAGAATAGCGGGCTTGAACTTACCCCACGGGGAGCGGATGTTGTCGACGACCAGACCCGTGATGGGGTCATTGAAGGCGTCGAAGATACGCAGCACCGACAGGATCAGACTGGCGGCGGCAAAGACCCATACAGGTAAGGACAGCACATCCGAGAGGAAAAACAGCAGTGTGTTGGCCTCAAAGGCGTAGAACATATCGCGGCCCACGGTGCCGAGACCGAAGTAGACGCGGTTGCGGTTGTCAAGAGTTTTCATCGGTAGAAGCCTCCTCGATGATGAAAAGTTCCGAGCCGAAGTCGGTAAGGGTGCGCTGGTTTTTATCGTAGCCCGTGCCCCGGAATAGGGGCAGCAGCGGGATACCGGCCATCAGCGCGGCGCCGGAGGCGGTCACATCCATGGCTCCGTCGGGCAGTGTGATATGGCGGTCTGCGGTGCGCAGAACAGCGCCGTTGGGGTTGAGGTTTACGGGGGCCACATGCTTGACGAGGCTGCCGAACTGACCGATACGCAGCTTCTGCTCACGGGAGCGGAGGCGATAGCGCTTGCCGCTGTCCAAACCCTTCAGATACAGTTTCTCGTAGGGCGGTGCAGCGCAGAAGAGCGTGCGAAAAACGGCGGCGATGGTGGTGCTGCCGTCGCTGACCTGCCAGATGCCTGCGCCGCGGCGGAAGGTACCGAACTGAAATACCTCGCGGTACGCCTTGTAAAAAGCGATTTGCTGCGCGATCTCATCCTTTTCGATGCCCAGCAGATGCTTCAGATCCAGCTCATATCCCAGACAGCCGAAGAAGGAGACGTTGCCGCGGGTGCACAGGGGTGTGCTGCGCAGTGTCTGGGCGTGAGGTGCGGCGCTGACATGGGCGCCGAAAGTGGATTGGGGATAGAGGTAGGACAGATTCCCCTGAATGATCAGCCGCTCGATGGGGTCGGTGTTGTCGGAGCACCATGCCTGCGGCCCGTAGCAGAGCATACCCAGATCGAAGCGGTTGCCGCCGGAGGCACAGCTCTCCAGCAGGATATGGGGGCGGGGTGTGAAAATGCGGTCTAACACCTCGTAAAGACCCACGATATAGTCGTGTGCCTTGGTGCCCAGAGCAATGCTGTGGCGGTTCATGTCCCACTTGACATAGGTGATGGGGGCGCTGTCCAGCGTGGCACCCACCTGCTCGACGATGTAGTCCCGCACCTCGGCCTTCGTCAGATCCAGCAGCAGCTCGTGGCGGGCGGTGAGAGGCGTGAAGCCGTCGCGCAGCGCCCAGTCGGGATGGGCGCGGTAGAGATCGGAGTCGGGGTTCACCGCTTCGGGCTCGAACCACAGGCCGAATTCCAGCCCCATGGCGTTGAGCTTGCTGCCCAGACCTCTGAGCCCTGCGGGGAGCTTTTTGGTGTTGACACTGTAGTCGCCCAGACCTGCGGTGTCATCGCTGCGCTTGCCGAACCATCCGTCGTCCAGCACGAACAGCTCGCAGCCCAGGTCTTTGGCCTGACGGGCCAGACCCAGCAGCCGCCGCTGATCGAAGTCGAACATACAGCCCTCCCAACTGTTGAACAGGATCGGGCGGGGCTTGTTGCGGAATGCGGGCGGGATGATGTGGTCGTTGACGAAGGCGTGCATCTTCTCCGACACGCCGCCGAAGCCGCGGGAGGAGAAGGTCATCACCGCCTCGGGCGTCTCGAAGGACTCGCCGCTGAGGAGCGTTTTGACAAAATTATCGGGGCAGATGCCCTGAACCACGCGGGTGAAGCCCTGTGCCGAGCGCTGGGCAGCGCCGTAGTGATTGCCCGAATAGACCAGATTGAAGCCGTAGACGCGGCCGCTGTCCTCAGTAGCGTGGGGCTCGCTCAGCAAAAAGCCGGGATTGTGGCGGTGGGAGGAGAAACCCGTGGTGCTCTCATTGACCACGCGGCTTGCCCCTACAGGGGTGGTGAGCCTGCGCATTTCGGAGATCCAGCCACCGTTGAAGGCGGTCATCTCGTATGCGCCGTGGAGATCCATGAGGCTGCTCATGATCTTGGTGACGGTAATGGGCTGTGTACCTGTATTGTGCAGCACTGCGCGGCGCGTCAGCACATCGCCGAAGAGGGTGAAAAAGAGCTCCAGCGTTGCTCCGTCCTGCGCCATGGTGACCTTCAGCGTTTCTGCCTCGCCGTGGGCCTGGGGCAGGGTGGACATGGGGACGGTGCCGCTGATGATCTCGTGATGGGCATAGCGGAAATCGGAGCTGATGCCACCCAGATTCAGGGGGCTCTCCCGATAATCGCCGCGGCCGGCACCGCTCCATGCCAAGGCCATGGCATCGGGGCAGGAGGCGGTGTCGCTGTCGTTGAGCAGCACAGAGGCGCCCCAGCCGAGACCGGGGCGGAGCACCATGGCGGCAGCGTCGTCGGTGGAGAGCTTCTCGCCGAAATGCAGCAGTTCCAAGAGTCCGTATTCGTTGATGCGCAGCAGGCAGGAGACCTCCTGCCCGTGGAGCGCGAAAACATTGTCCTTACATTCCATCATCGCACATCATACTCCTGTGGTGCCACAAATTGCTGATAGGTCTCCTCCGTTACGCCGCCGTCGCGGATCAGGCGGGAGTAGAAGTGCCCTGCACGCTTGACGGTGCGCTGCCGCGTCTCGGGGTCGACGGAGACGAGCCCGAACTTGGCGCTGTTACCCTCGATCCACTCCAGATTGTCGCAGAAACACCAGTGATAGTACCGCTCAAAGGGCAGTTCCGACTCGCTGATGGCGCGGAGATGGTCGTAGAGGTAGCGGCAGCGGAAGCGGTCATCGTTGTCGCAGGTGCCGTTCTCTGTCACCCAGATGGGGCGGGGCAGCACATCGTAGAGGGCTTGGGCACACTCCACGATGCCCTCGGGATAGATCTCCCAATCCAGATCGTTGCGGGGACTGTTCTCCCGCACGCCGTCGCCGATACCCGAGACGGTGGAGCGGGTATAATAGTTCAGACCGATGAAGTCGGTGTACTCCCCCTTGGGGAGCTTGCCGAAGTTACGCAGAGGGAAGGGGAAGCGGCCCAGCGTCATGGCCTTGGTCAGCGCATTCTGGAACAGAAACGCCGTCAAAGAGGCGCCCAGCCGATGCCACGGATTGCGCTTGTTTTTGGGCGCAAAGACACGCAGATGGTTGGCGCAGCCCACCATGGTGTCGCTATAGCCCATGGCGCGGCGCTTTTCATGGAGCATCTTGTAGGCGTGAATGTGACAGTAGGCAAAATTCTCCATAACGGCCAGCGTATCGCTGAGGCTCTTCTTAGCGGGAGGCCAGAGGCCGAAGAAATAGGAGTTCACCGCGTAGACATTGGGCTCGTTGATGGTGATGTAGTCGCTGCACAAATCGCCGAAGCGCTCGGCCACCAAGGCCACCAACTCCAGATAGTAGTGCAGGTTCTCTCTCTTGGTGAAACCGCCCTTATTCTCAAACCACCTGGGGTTGGAAAAGTGGTGGATGGTCAGCAGCGGACGGATGCCGCGCTGCCGCAGCGCCGTCAACTCCTGTCGGTAGCGCTCCACGGCTGATTCGTCCACCTGTCCCTCGGCGGGCATCAGACGGGCCCACTCCACACCGAAGCGGTACAGCTGCATACCCATCTCCGACAAAAGTGCCGTGTCTTCGCGCCACTTGATCCAGTGGTCGTTGTCTGTGGCGGGGTCTGTGCCGTCTTTGATAAAACCCTGTTTGTACCAATCGTTCCAGTTGGTGTCTAAGGCGCCGCCCTCAATTTGCATGGAGGCGGTGGAAACACCCAACAACATATTTTTGGGGAGTGAAAATGCCATCGTATCACCTCATTTTTCTCTATTCTATCGGGGAAAAATCGGCCTGTCAATGAAATTGTGGGTGACGCTCGGCGGAAAGTGTGGTATAGTGAAAAACAGCGAAACGAAAGGTGGTGCGGCAATGGAGCGGAATCGCTGGTATAAGGATATGGTGTTCTACCAGATTTGGCCTCGCAGCTTCAAAGACGGCAACGGTGACGGTATGGGTGACCTGTGGGGTGTGCTGGAAAAACTGGATTACATCAAGTCTCTGGGCTGTGACGGTATCTGGTTCTCGCCCATCTATCCCTCCCCCGGTGCCGATTGCGGCTACGATATTGCCGACTATATGGATATCGCCCCCGAGTTCGGCGGTATGGAGGCATTCCGTCAGGTTCTGGAGGGCGTGCATGTCCGGGGCATGAAGCTTTTGATGGACCTGGTGGTGAACCACACCAGCGATGAGCACGAGTGGTTTCAAAAGAGCCGCCGGCGCATCGAGCCCTATACCGACTATTACATCTGGCGTCCCGCCAAGCCCAACGGCAAGCTGCCCAATAACTGGGACTCCAACTTTGAGGGCAAGGCGTGGACATATGACGAGGTGCGCGGGGAATATTACCTCCACCTCTTCGCCGTCAAGCAGCCCGATTTGAATATGGATAACCCCCTTGTCCGCGAGGAGGTCAAGAAGATCCTACGCTTCTGGCTGGACATGGGTGTGGACGGCTTCCGCGAGGATGTCATCACCTACATCTCCAAGAAAGAGGGGCTGCCCGACGACCACCTCTTCCCCATCTACAAGGGTATGCTCAACTATAACCACGGCCCCCACATCCACGAATATCTGGCGGAATTCAAGGCCGATGTATTCGACCGCTATGACTGCTTTACCCTCGCCGAGGCGCCGTTGGTGTGGCCCGGACGGGCGCTGAAGTATATCGATGAAGAGTACGGCCAGATCGACATGATGATCCAGTTCCAGAGCCAGTGTGCCGATTGCCTCTTCACCGACTATCTGCCCACGAAATTCTCTCTGCGGCGGATGAAGCGTGCCTTCAGCCAGTGGCAGTATAAGCTGGCAGGTCGGGCGTGGAACATGCTCTATATTGAAAATCACGACCATCCCCGCATGATCTCCCGCTACGGAAGCGAGCGCTACTGGGTGCAGAGCGGCAAGACGCTGGCCGTCAGCTATCTCTTCCAGCAGGGCACGCCCTTCCTCTATCAGGGACAGGAGATCGGTATGCAGAACTGGCGTCCCGAGAGCGCGGAGATGTACGAGGATGTCCAGACCCGCTATACCTATGCCCACAGCAATCTGAAGAAATCGCCGCAGGAGCGACTGGAGAAAATGTGGCGCTCCTCCCGCGACTCGGCCCGCACTCCCGTCCAGTGGGATGCAACGGACAACGCGGGCTTTACCACGGGCAAGCCGTGGTTCTATGTGAATGAAAACTACACCCGCATCAACGCTGCGGCGCAGGAAAACGATCCTGACAGCCTGTTGAATTTCTACCGCAAGGCCATCGCGCTGCGCAAATCCCTTAAGGCGGTGCGCTACGGCACCTACCGCGACCATTTCCCCCTTCACGGCCAGCTCTATGTCTACAGCCGCGAGACGGAGGGCGAGCGTCTGCTGGTGGTCTGCTCCTTCTCGGACAAGCCCGTGAAGATGAAGGTGCCCCGCGGATTTGACATCGCTTCGGCGGAGCTGCTGTTGGGGAATTATGACAATACCGGCCATACGCTGCAGCCCTATGAATGCCGTGTGTACCGCGTAAAATAAAAGGAGAGTTCTGTATGCGTGATTGCAAAACGCTGCTCCGTGCGCTGCGCGCGGGAGAACATGACGATATGTTGCGTCCACGGCGGCTTTGCCGGCACCGTTCAGGCCTTTGTTCCCAATGATATGCTCGGCGATTTCAAGGCGGGGATGGACTCCGTATCCTGATAGGAGGAAAAAACATGAACATTACCGTATTATGTAATGACAATACCGTCATATTGCCCTTTGTCGACGGGCAGAATCTGCTGGAGGTGATCCGCGGCGAGGGTGTGCCTGTCCATGCCCCCTGCGGTGGACAGGGAACGTGTGAAAAATGCACCGTCTATCTGGTGACGGAGACGGGTGAGCGGGCGGTGTTGGCCTGCCGCACCGCCGCCGAGGACGGCATGACGGTGCGCGTGCCCGCGGCCTCGCCTCTGGAGGTGCAGCTTACCGCCGAGGACGAGGAAGTGTTCATCCCCGACGAGGGCATGACGGGTTACGGCGTGGCCTGCGACATCGGCACCACCACCGTGGTGTGCCACCTGATCGATCTGGCAAACGGAAGAAAGCTTGCCACCGTGGGCGAGGGTAACGCCCAGCGCCCCTACGGCGGCGATGTGATCTCCCGCATCAAGGCGTCTATGGAGGGCCGTCGCGGTGCACTGACCGCTGCCATTACGGGGCAGCTGAGAGGCATGATCGTGGCGCTGTGTACCTCGGCGAAAATCAGCGTGGAGGAGATCCGGACGATGTCCATCGCCGCCAATACCACCATGTGCCATCTGCTGACGGGTCTGGCACCCGACAGCATCGGCGTCTCCCCCTTTACCCCCCTGTCCCGTTTCGGTGATGAGTGGGATGCCAAGGCGCTTGGCCTGCCCTTTGAGGGCAAGGTGTACATTGCCCCCGCCATTTCCGGCTATGTGGGCGGCGACATTACTGCCGATTTGCTGGCCGTGGAGCTGGATCGGGAGGAAAAACCTGTACTGCTCATCGATGTGGGCACCAACGGCGAAATGGCGCTGGGCTGCGGCGATCACTTCGTCTGCTGCTCCACGGCGGCGGGCCCCGCTTTCGAGGGTGCCCAGATCTCCTGCGGCATGACGGCGGCAGCCGGTGCCATCTCTTCTGTGGAGTGGGACGGCGAGAAGGTGAATTGCGGCGTCATTGGCGGCGGCGAGGCGGTGGGTCTGTGCGGCTCCGGCCTTATCGACGCCATGGCGGTGATGCTGCGCCTCGGTGCCGTGGACGAGACGGGCCGTATGCTGGACGCCGAGGAGGATGAGGACGAGATCACCGACGAGGCACGCTCCTACCTCTTCCTGTTGGATGACGGCGAACCCGCCTTCCGTCTTGCCGAGCATGTGTGGGTGGCGCAGGGCGATGTGCGCAAGCTGCAGTTGGGCAAGGGTGCCATCGCCGCCGGTGTGCAGATTTTGATCGATGCCTACGGCGCGGACTATGACGGCATCGCCGCTCTGCTGCTGGCAGGCGGCTTCGGCAGCTTCATCCGTCCCGAGAGCGCTGCGAGAATTGGACTCATCCCGGCAGAATTGCTGGATGTGACCCGCGCTGTGGGTAATACGGCGGCGCAGGGTGCACAGGCCTCGCTGGTGTCGGTTGAGGCACGGGCGCGGCTGAACAAGCTGCAGCAGGCCATGGAATATAAGGAACTGTCCGGATTGCCGGAGTTTAACGATGCCTATATGGAAGCTATGATGTTCCCCGAGGAGGATTGAAAGATGACCGATCAGGAATTGCTGGATCTTGCCGCAGAGTGTGGCTTTGAACATGCGGGACTGTTGAATATGTCCTGTCTGGAATTTAACCCCGCTGTCCGTGAGATGTGTGAGGCCAACCGCTGTCACGCCTACGGAAAGTGCTGGACCTGTCCTCCCGGCTGCGGCACGTTGGAGGAGATCTCGGCCAGAGCTGCGGCCTATCGCCGCGGCGTGCTGGTGCAGTCTACGGGACAGATGGAGGACGACTTTGATATTGAGACCATGATGGACACGGAGAAGCTGCAGAAAGAGCGTTTTCTGGCTTTTACCGATGCGATCCGCCGGCGCTATCCCAACTGCCTGCCCATGGCGGCCGGCGCCTGCACCATCTGTAAGGAGTGCACCTATCCCGATGCCCCCTGCCGCTTCCCCCACAGGGCGATCCCCTCCATGGAGGCCTACGGTTTGGTGGTCTCGCAGGTGTGCGAGGGCTCGGGTGTCCCCTATTATTACGGCCCCAGAACCATGACCTACACCTCCTGTGTGCTGATCGACTGAAAAAACGCCCGGTTTCGTCCCAAAGTCGGACGGAACCGGGCGTTTGGTTGTTGCAAACAGGGCGAAATCTTGGTATACTGAGCCAAATAGAAAGGGGGCGGGATAATGAATACCATGCAGATCAAATGTTTTTTGGCGCTGGCCGATACGCTGAACTTTACCAAGGCGGCATCACAGCTCTATATCTCCCAGCCCGCCCTCAGCCGCCAGATCGCCAATATGGAGCAGGAGATCAACACGCAGTTGTTTTTCCGCGATCAAAAGCGTGTGCGCCTGACACCTGCCGGTGCGCTGCTGGCAGAGGGTCTGGAGGATATCCAGACGGCCATCGATACCCTTGTCTCCGAGGTGCAGACGGTGGGCATGGGCTATGCCGGCTCTCTGACCATCGGTACGCTGGAGGGACAGTGGATGGGCGAGCACTTCACTGACCTGTGCCGCCAGTTTATGAAGACCTATCCCAACATCGACCTGAAGATCGATCAGGGCTCTTTTTCCGAACTGCGCCGCCAGCTCTCCTGCGGTGAGATCGACATCGCCGTGACGTTGGAGTTCGACATCGCCGGACAGAACGGCGTGGTGCTGCGGCGCCTCTACGAGGAGAAGGCTGTGTTCGCCGTCTCCCGTAAGCTGCCTCTTGCGCAGAAAGAGAACATTACCTTCAAGGAACTGCTGACCGAGACGCTGCTGGTCATCTCTCCCGAGGACAGCCGCATGGGCTACGATCTGTTGGAGCGGGATCTGCGGCGGGAAGGGCTGCGGCCCAACAATGTGCGCCGCGCACCCAACCGCTCCACGCTGATGCTGTGGGTAGAGGCGGGCCTCGGCG
This sequence comes from Oscillospiraceae bacterium, assembly GCA_017549325.1. The sequence goes on along the minus strand of JAFYVA010000038.1, from coordinate 22,266 downwards.
TGGGACTGATCAACAACAGTTCCAGCCTTGCCAACAACCCGTCCATCCGCGTCATCAATGAACTGCCGCTGGGTGATGCCTCCTCCTGTCTTGCATGGCGTAAGGATAACCCCAATCCCGCCATCATCCTGTTTGAGAAACTCCTTACGGACATGGAGTGATAACAATTTGTTATCGATACGGCGCAAAAGTTCAATTTCACAAATGCTCCTCTTTCCTGTAGAATATGGACAAGTATTCTACAGGAAAGAGGGTTTTCTAATGACCAGCCAGCAAAAGTTCGATTATGCTATGAGCATGAAGCCTTATGCCAAGCGTGAGGACATCCCCGTGTTCCCCCATACCTGCACCTTTGCCGCTGTGGCTGCCGGCGTGACCCAGGCCGATATTTTCAAGGGCAATGACGCATGGATGGATGCTTACAAGAAGTGCTGCGAAGTGACGGGTTATCCCGATGTGGTGTTCCCCCTCGGCCCCAAGACCGTCACCTACATCGAGCAGATGAAGGTACGCATCCCCGGCAAGGATCTGGGCGAGAATGAGCTGTTCCAGTTCATCGAGGAGTCCATCATGCAGGAGTCCGATTACGATCTCATTATCGAGAAGGGTTTCGGCGCATGGCAGACCCCCTTCGTGGCCTCCATCCAGAATCCTCCTTTCAAGGGCCCCTTCCTGAAGTTCAAGGTGCTCAAGGGATTCATCGGCTGCGGTATGGAAGTGAAGAAGAACAAAAAGTTCTGGGATTCCAAGAACATCCCCCTCATGTTCCACTCCGGCACCGCCCCTGCTTTTGATACCTTCTCCATGTCCCGCGGTATGGGCGAGTTCTGCTGCGATCTGTACGACTGCCCCGAGAAGGTGAAGGCCGCCTGCGAGAAGGCTACCCCCGAGATCATCAAGACCGGCATTACCGGCGTCAAGAGTGCCGGCGGTAACCGTATCGCCATCTTCGCTATGCGCTCCTCCGCCACCTTCATCTCCCCGGCTATGTTCGAGGAGTTTGCCTGGCCCTATCTCAAGCAGATGATCCTGGGCTTCTATGAGGCCGGAATCACCTCCGTCGTCCACTGCGACGGCAACTGGCTGCCCATGCTGCCCTATTTCAAGGAACTGCCCAAGGGCTGCTGCATCATCGAGCTGGATGGCGCCACCGATATGGCCGCTGCCTACGAGATCCTCAAGGGCTATCAGGTCATCCGCGGCGATGTGCCTCCCACGCTGATGGCGTTCGGTACTCCCGAGGAGGTCACCGCCTATTGCAACAAGCTCATCGATATGGGTATGGAGGGCGGCTTTATTCTCGGTACCGGCTGCGAGGTTCCCCTCAACTGCAAGGTGGAGAACCTGAAGGCACTGATCGACTCTGTTCGCTGAATGAATTGGTAGGAAAGTTGAAAAACTTCACATACACAACACAAACAATGAGAAAGGAAACAAGAAAATGAGCGTTTTGGTTGAGATTTCCGAGTCCCTGCAGAAGGGTAAGAAGAAGCTGGTCGTGCAGTATGTGCAGCAGGCACTGGAAGAGGGCATCGCTCCTCAGCAGATCCTGAACGAGGGTCTCCTGCCCGGTATGGACGTGGTGGGCCAGAAGTTTAAGAACAACGAAGTGTTCGTTCCCGAGGTGCTGGTGGCAGCCCGCGCAATGAACGCCGGTGCTGAGATCCTCAAGCCCCTGCTGGCCGAGGCCGGTGTGGGCACCCCCGGTAAGATGGTGCTGGGCACCGTCAAGGGCGACCTGCACGATATCGGCAAGAACCTGGTGAAGATGATGGTCGAGGGCAAGGGCATCGAGGTCATCGACCTGGGCGTGGATGTCTCCGCCGAGGCTTTCGTCGAGGCTGCCAAGGAGCACAACGCCGACATCATCGGCTGCTCCGCTCTGCTGACCACCACCATGCCCGTCATGGCCGAGGTCGTCAAGGCTGTTGAGGCCGCCGGCCTGAAGGATAAGGTCAAGGTCATGATCGGCGGCGCTCCCGTTACCGAGGAGTTCTGCAAGTCCGTCGGCGCTGACTACTACACCTCCGACGCCGCTTCCGCTGCCACTGTGGCCGCTGAGATCCTGAAGTAAGCAGCAAGGAGAACGACCCGTAATGAAGCGCAATATGAAACAGTGGGTGGCCGACACCATTGCCGCCCCCACCAAGCAGGCCGTTCCCGTTCTGTCTTTCCCTGCCGTGCAGCTGATGGACATTACTGTCCGCGACCTGATCTCCAGCAGCGAGTATCAGGCCAAGGGCATGAAGATGGTGGCCGATAAGGTTGCCTCCGGTGCATCCGTCAGCCTGATGGATCTGTCCGTGGAGGCCGAGTGCTTCGGTTCCGAGATCCGCGTCAGCGATGACGAGGTCCCCACCGTGGTGGGCGCCATCGTCACCGATGAGGACGAGGCCGATGCTCTGGCAGTGCCCGCAGTGGGCGTGTGCCGCACCGGCATCTATATCGACGCCATCGCCAAGGCCAGCGAGATGATCACCGACCGTCCCGTGTTCGCCGGCGTCATCGGCCCCTTCTCTCTGGCCGGCCGTCTGATGGATGTGGGCGAGGCCATGGCCTATTGCTATGAGGAGCCCGACATGGTGCACACCGTGCTGGAAAAGACCACCGCTTTCCTCATCGAGTACTGCAACGCCTATAAGGCCGCCGGTGCCAACGGCGTGGTGATGGCCGAGCCTCTGGCCGGTATGCTCTCTCCCAATCTTGCCGAGGAGTTCTCTCACCCCTATGTCAAGAAGATCGTGGATGCCGTGCAGAGCGACGAGTTCGCCCTGATCTACCACAACTGCGGCGACAATGTGGCACTGATGAGCGATGCTATCTACGGCATCGGCGCGATGGGCTACCACTTCGGCAACGCCTGCCGTCTGGCCGATATGATCCCCTCCGCCCCCGCCGATGTGCTGGTGATGGGCAATGTGGACCCCGCCGGCCAGATCAATCAGGGCACGCCCGAGTCTGTCCGTGAGGCTACCCTGCAGGTGATGAAGGAGTGCTGCCATGCACCCAACTTCGTCATCTCTTCCGGCTGCGACATTCCTCCCATGTCCCCCTGGGCCAACATCGAGGCTTTCTTCGCTGCCGCCGAGGAGTTCTATCGCTGAAACCTTCCCAATCAAAACACCGCAGATCGACAGGTCTGCGGTGTTTTTTTGCAAAAAAAGCGCAAAAGTTTCGTATGAAGGTATAAAACAATACTTGACAAATCAAGTCTAGTTTAGTAGAATACGAATCAAGAATACAAAAGGGAGGTGGCGCGATGCTGCTGACAAGAGAAACGGATTATGCTTTGCGTGTGCTGCGCAGTCTGCTGGACGGCGAACAGCGTGCGGTGGGTGAGATATCCCAGCAGCAGATGATCCCCCAGCAGTTTGCCTACAAGATCGTCAAGAAGCTCTCCCGCGCAGGGCTGGTACAGGTCAGCCGCGGTGTCGACGGTGGCTGCCGCCTCGTCAAGGATCTCAAGGAGGTTTCCCTCTACGATCTGATGACCATTATGGAGGCCCGCAGCGATGTCAACGCCTGCATGGATCCCCACTACACCTGCCCCTGGCGTGAACAGAACGGCGGCTGCTGTGTCCACGAGAAGCTCAACGGTATCCAGCAGCGCATGGACAACGAGCTGCGCGCCTGCGATCTGCTGTCGCTGCTGACATGAGGAAGAAAAATTTTACCCCAATACTGGATAAAAATTATCAAGAATAAAAAGAATACAAGAAGGATAAATATAGACATAAAGGAGGAGACTATATGTTGTTTCAGACCACTCCCGCTCATGAGGAGCTCCGCGCCAAGATCCGCGCTTTCGCTGAAGAAGAAGTAAAGCCTATCGCGTTCATGCTGGATCAGCAGAACGAGTTCCCCAGTGAGGCCATCGCCAAGTTCGGCAAGATGGGGCTCATGGGCATCCCCCTCCCCAAAGAGTATGGCGGCGCCGGCCTCGATGCCCTCAGCTACGCCATCGCCGTGGAGGAACTGGCCCGCGTGGACGGCGGAACCGGTGTCATCCTCTCGGCCCATGTCTCCCTCGGCTCCTGGCCCATCTACGCCTTCGGCACCGAGGAGCAGAAGAAAAAGTATCTGGTGCCTCTGGCAAAGGGCGAGAAGATCGGCGCCTTTGGCCTGACCGAGCCCAACGCCGGATCCGATGCAGGCGGCACCGAGACGACCGCTGTGGATAAGGGCGACCACTGGCTGCTCAACGGCGGCAAGATCTTCATTACCAACGCGCCCAAGGCCGACACCTATGTGGTGTTCGCCGTGACCACCCCCGACATCGGTACCCGCGGTATCTCCGCTTTCATCGTGGAGAAGGGCTGGCCCGGTTTCGAGTTCGGTGACCACTATGACAAGATGGGTATCCGTTCCTCCTCTACCGCCGAGCTGATCTTCAACGATGTGAAGGTCCCCAAGGAGAACCTGCTGGGCAAGGAGGGCGAGGGCTTCAAGATCGCCATGGCCACACTGGACGGCGGCCGCATCGGCATCGCCGCTCAGGCGCTGGGCATCGCACAGGGCGCTTTCGAGCACGCACTGAACTACGCCCGCGAGCGCGAGCAGTTCGGCAAGCCCATCGGCGTCCATCAGGGCGTGTCCTTCAAGCTGGCCGACAGCGCCACCAAGCTGCGCTGTGCCCGCTTCCTGGTGTACTCCGCCGCCGAGATGAAGGAGGCACACGTGCCCTACGGCATGGAGTCTGCCATGGCCAAGATGTACGCATCCGACATCGCGCTGGAGGTCTGCAACGACTCTCTGCAGGTGTTCGGCGGTTCCGGCTTCCTCAAGGGTACGGAAGTCGAGCGCGCCTACCGCGATGCCAAGATCACCACCATCTATGAAGGTACCAACGAGATCCAGCGCGTGGTCATCGCCTCCCACCTGCTGGGCAAGCTGACAAAGGGCAACGAGGGCGGCGGCCGCAGTGTGGCCAAGAAGCCCGCTCCCATCACCGGCGTTCGCAAAAAGCACATCTTCCGCGACGGCGATTCTCTCCAGAAGGTCACCGATTTGGTGGCGGCTCTGAAGAAGGACGGTCACGACTTCTCCGTGGGCATTGCCCTCGATACCCCCATTCCTCAGGCTGAGCGCGTTGTCTCCGCCGGTAAGGGCATCGGAGATAAGAAGAACATGAAGCTCATCGAGGATCTGGCCAAGGCTGCAGGTGCCGCCATCGGTTCGTCCCGTCCCGTGGCCGAGACGCTGAAGTATCTGCCTCTGAACCGCTATGTGGGTATGTCCGGTCAGAAGTTCATGGGCAACCTCTACATCGCCTGCGGCATCTCCGGCGCGTCCCAGCACCTCAAGGGCATCAAGGATGCCTCTACCATCGTGGCTATCAATAAGAACGGCAACGCTCCCATCTTCAAGAACTGCGACTACGGTATCGTGGGCGACGTGATGGAGATCCTGCCCCTGCTGACCGAGGCCCTCGGCGGCACGGAGGAGAAGGCTCCGGCACCTCCCATGGTCAAGATGAAGCGTCCCACGCCCCCCAAGCCCACCCCCATTGGAAAGAGCTACGTCTGCAGCGGCTGCGGCTACACCTACGACCCCGATCTGGGCGACGAGGAGAGCGAGGTCGCACCCGGCACCCTCTTCGAGAAGCTGCCTGAGGACTGGGTCTGCCCCGAGTGCTCTGAGGGCAAAGAGCAGTTCATCGAAGCCTGAACATAGGAACGAAAGGAAAGGAGGAGCGAATTATGTACAACGTTCGTAAAGTTACTGACGATCTCTATTGGGTCGGCGCCAACGATCACCGCACCCATTTGTTTGAAAATATCCATCCCATCCCCAAGGGGGTCAGCTATAACGCCTACCTGCTGCTGGACAAGGAGACGGTGCTCTTCGATACCGTGGACTGGTCCGTCAGCCGCCAGATGATGGAGAATCTGGAATACCTGCTGGGCGACAAGTCTCTGGACTGGCTGGTCATCAATCATCTCGAGCCCGACCACGCCGCCAGCATCGACCTGATTCTCGCCCGCTGGCCCAAGGTGAAGATCATCTCCACCGAGAAGGGCTTCATGCTGATGCGCCAGTTCGGCTTCCACCCCGATGACCACGAGATCCGCATCGTGGAAGAGGGCGACACCCACTGCTTCGGCGGCCACACCGTCACCTTCGTGGCCGCACCCATGGTCCACTGGCCCGAGGCAATGGTCACCTTCGATGTGACCAGCGGTGTTCTCTTCTCTGCCGATGCCTTCGGCAGCTTCATCGCACTGGACGGCAAGCTGTTCGCCGACGAGGTGAACTTCGACCGCGACTGGATCGACGAGGCCCGCCGCTATCTGGTGAATATCGTGGGCAAGTACGGCCCTCACATTCAGCTGCTGCTGAAGAAGGCCGGCACCATCATCGACCAGATCAAGTTCATCTGCCCCCTCCATGGCCCCGTGTGGCGCAAGGACTTCGGCTACTTTATCGACAAGTACGACAAGTGGAGCCGCTATGAGCCTGAGGAGAAGGGTGTGCTGATCGCCTACGCCTCCATGTACGGCAACACCGAGGCCGCCGCACAGGCACTGGCCGCCAAGCTCTGCGACAAGGGCGTGACCAATGTGACCGTCTGCGACGTGTCCAACACCCACGTTTCCTACCTCATCTCCGAGGCGTGGAAGTACAGCCATATCGTACTGGCCTCCGTTACCTACAATCTGGGCATCTATCCTGTGATGCACAACTTCCTGATGGATATGAAGGCTCTGAATCTGCAGAACCGTACCTTCGCCCTCATCGAGAACGGCTCCTGGGCCAGCAAGTCCGGAGATCTGATGCAGAAGTTCATCAATGAGGAACTGAAGAATATGACCGTCCTGAACGAGCGCCTTAGCATCGCCTCCTCCATGGGTGCTGACAAGGCTGCCGAGCTGGAAGTGCTGGCCGATGCCATTGTGGAATCGGTACAGGCATGATAAAAAGAGACCCGAGAGGGTCTCTTTTTTTATGATGCGTTCAGTTCAACCCCTCGGCGGAGGTGACAAGGAGTGCGCGAACCCGCTCCTGCAGCAGGGTGTGGCGGCTGTCCGTCAGCTCCGGATCGGCTTCCAGCAGCGCCTTCGCCGCCGTCTGCGCCTCGTCCAGAAGGCGCACGTCGCAGCTGAGATCGGCCAGCTTTAACTCCGGCAGACCGTGCTGCCGCGCGCCGAAGAAGTCGCCGGGGCCACGCAGCTTCAAATCCGCCTCGGCAATGGCAAAGCCGTCGGTGGTGGACTTGAAGGCGTTGAGCCGCTCCAGCGTCTCGGCGTTCTCCGTATCGGAGAGGAGGATGCAGTAGGACTGGGCCTCGCCCCGGCCCACGCGGCCGCGGAGCTGGTGGAGCTGACTTAAACCGAAAAACTCGGCATTTTCCACCACCATCAGCGTGGCGTTGGGCACGTCCACGCCCACCTCCACCACCGTGGTGGAGACGAGGATATCCGTTTCTCCTGCGGCAAAGGAGGACATGACGGCGTCCTTTTCTTTTGGTTTCATCTTGCCGTGAAGGGAGGCGATCTTCAGGTCGGGGAACACCTCTTCGCGCAATTTCTTCGTGTAGGCCGTCACCGCCTTGCGCTCGTCGGGCAGCATATCTTCCTCGCCCACCAGCGGGCAGATGATGAACACCTGATGCCCCTCCTCCACCTGCTTGCGGATAAAGGCGTTGAGCCGCGGGCGCAGCTTTTCACGAATGCGGAAGGTCTCCACCGCCTTGCGTCCCGGGGGCAGCTGACGGATGAGGGATACGTCCAGATCACCGTAGAGGATCAGTGCCAGCGTGCGGGGGATGGGGGTGGCGGAGAGCACCAGCAGATGGGGATGCTCGCCTTTGTGTCCCAGTGCGGCGCGCTGTGCCACGCCGAAGCGGTGCTGCTCATCGGTGATGACCAATCCCAGCTTGTGATACACCACATCCTCCGTCAAAAGAGCGTGGGTGCCAAGGAGCAGGTGAATCTCTCCTGCCTCCAAGGCGGCGAGAAGTTTTTTTCGCTCGGCGGCGCGGGTAGAGCCCGTCAGCAGGGCGCAGGTGAGGCCCAATCGCTCAAAGAGGGGAGCGAGGGTCTTGTAGTGCTGTCGCGCCAGCACCTCGGTGGGTGCCATCAGTGCCGACTGCCAGCCGTTTTGGGCGGCGAAGTAGGCGCAGGCGGCGGCCACCATGGTCTTGCCGCTGCCCACATCGCCCTGACAGAGGCGGTTCATGGGCCGCAGGGCGGTCATGTCTGCGATGGCGTCGTCGATGGCCTTGTTCTGGTCGTCAGTAAGGGTGAAGGGCAGGGCAGAATAAAATCCGCTCATGTCCACTGCGGCCATCTGCGGGCCCTGTACATCGGTGCGGCGCTGCCGCAGGAGATGGAGGGCGCAAGTCAGCACGAACAGCTCTTCAAAGGCCAGACGGCGGCGGGCAGAGGACAGCGTTTCGAAATCGGTGGGGAAGTGGATGTGCTCGTAGGCGTAGCTGCTGTGGCAGAGGCTGTGGGCACGCCGCACCTCGTCGGGGAGCACATCGGGGAGAATTTCACCGCAGGCATCGAGACCCTGCCGCATGGCGCTTTGCAGCAGCGGCTGGCTGATTCCGGCGGTGAGGGGATAAATGGGCACAATGCGCCCTGTCAGGCGGTTCTCGCCATCCCGCTCCAGAATGGGGTTGGTCATCTGGCGGCGCAGGAGGTTGCCCTCCACCTTGCCGCAGAAAACGAAGCTCTCTCCCTTTCGGAGCTGGCGGGCGCGGTAATCCTGATTGAAGAACGTCACATCCAACCGCCCGCTCTCGTCTACCGCCCGCACCTTCACCACCGTTCGGCCGCCGCTGATGCGCTGCACCGTGGGGTTGTCGGCGATCATGGCGCGGCAGCAGGCGGTTTCGCCCACGCTCAGCTGCGCCACGGGGTAGATACGGCGGCGATCCTCGTGTCGGCGGGGGAGATAGGTGATGAGCTGATGGAGCGTGCGGATATCCAGCTTTTCCAGCGCCTTGGCACGGCTCTCGCCAATGCCCTTTATGGTGCGCACATCGGTCTGCAGTGTGGCCATATCAGAAACCGTGGAACTGGGAGAACTCGCTCAGATCCGGCTGGGGATAAAACTCCGTCGGCTCGTCGCTGCGGGTGTCCAGCAGTGCGGCAATCTCCTCGTCCTCTTCCTCATCGGCGGGGACATAGTCCACATACTGCCAGCGCAGGCCGTCCTCTTCGAAGATCTCGCCCTCGCACTCCACCTGCCACTTGGGATCGGCATCCAGATCGGGGAAGAAGGCGTCGGCCTCGGGGGCGGCGAACACTTTTGTAACATAGACTTTGTCGCACAGGGGCAGCAGCAGACGGTAGATCTGCTCACCGCCGATGACGGCAGCATCCTCGCCGCCGGCAAACACGGCCTCCACGGGGAAGTGGATGATCTCGGCGTTCTCGGCGGTATAGTCGCGGTTGGTGGTCAGTACCACATTATGGCGGCGGGGCAGCCCTTTGCCGCCGGGGAGACTCTCCAGCGTCTTGCGGCCCATGATGACGCTCTTGTCCAGCGTCAGCTCGCGGAAACGCTTGAGGTCGTCCTTGATATGGAACAGCAGCTCACCGTTCTTACCGATGCCCCAGTTTTCCGATACACAAACAATAGCAAACATAGGTATACTCCTTACACGGCCACGGGGATCTTGTCCTCAAAGGGGTGGGGCTCGTAGCCCTCCAGCGAGAAGCTGTCGCGACTGAAACTGTAGAAATCGGTGACGGAGGAGTCCATGATGAACCTGGGGGCGGGCTTGCCCTCCTTTTCCAGCATCTTCTCCACGATGGGAACATGGCGGTCGTAGATGTGGGCGTCGGCGATGACGTGTACCAACTCGCCCACCTGCAGGCCGGACACCTGCGCCATCATGTGTACCAGCACGCTGTACTGGGCCACGTTCCAGTTGTTGGCCGCCAGCATATCCTGGGAGCGCTGGTTCAAAATGGCGTTGAGGGTGTTGCCCGAGACGTTGAAGGTCATGGAGTAGGCGCAGGGATACAGTGCCATCTCATGGAGGTCACTGAAGTTATAGAGGTTGGTCATAATGCGGCGGGAGGCGGGATTATGCTTGAGGTCATAGAGCACGCGATCCACCTGATCGAACTCGCCCTCGGTGTAGATGTGCTTTTGCGCCAGCTGGTAGCCGTAGGCCTTGCCGATGGAACCGGTCTCGTCGGCCCAACTGTCCCAGATGTGGCCGTTGAGGTCGTGGATGTTGTTGGACTTCTTCTGCCAGATCCACAGCAGCTCATCGATGCACGTTTTCAGATAGGTGCGGCGCAGCGTCAGAATGGGGAACTCTTCACGCAGGTCATAGCGGTTGACGATGCCGAACTTCTTTACCGTGTGGGCGGGAGTACCGTCCTCCCAGCGGGGGCGGACAGCCTGGTCGGTATCCCACACACCGTTGGTCAGAATATCAATGCAATTTTGACGGAAAATCTCATCAGCGCGGCTCATAAGGGCTCCTCCTATATAGATAAATGTTTTCCATATTACAAAGCGCAATAATACAAGCTAATAATATTATATTACAGGGATGATTGCAAGAAACTTTTGGCGGACAAAAGAAAAACAGGCCCCTTGCCTTGCAAGGGGCCTGTTGGTTAAGATTTTGCGCCAGTAATTTTACTCCTGAATATCCACTGTGATATTATCCGTGCCGTTCATCTCAAATTCGCCCAGATATGTCTCCATACGGGCCATGATCTCATCGTAGTTCTCCGGGGTGACGGGCGGGTCGTTCATATCCCGCAGCGCCAGCTCCTGGGCCAGAATTTCAAAGAAAACGGTGTCCTCATAGGCCATGATGGCCTCGTGGATGCCGCCCTCGGCAAAGGCGCGGCTGGGGATCAGCTCGCCCTCGTACAGCTCCGTGAGGGGGGCCATGCCCTGTGTCAGACAGTGAGCGAACACGCGGCTCTCCACATCGTCATACTCCCGGATGCGGTCGTTGCCGCGGGTGGAGTTCAAGACCCAGTTGCCGATATACACCAGATCCAGCAGACGCCGGAACTGCTTTTGCGTCAGTTTCAATTCCATGATGCCACCTCCCGTGACGATACAAAATACAGGATTGTGTCGATTATACCACAGCTTTTGGGGGATTGCCATATAAAAAAACGGGTAAAGACGGGAAAATTTGACTTGTGCCGCCGCGTGGAACATAGTATAATAAACTGATTGACAGTGTAAAGGAGTGGGTATATGGACCAGCGTCCCATCGGTGTGTTCGACTCCGGTCTCGGTGGATTGACCGCCGTGGCTGAGATTCGGAACATCTTGCCCTCTGAAAACATTATATACTTCGGAGACACGTCCCGTGTCCCCTACGGCGGCCGTTCGCCGGAGATTTTGCTCAAGTACGCCCGGCAGGATGTGAAGTTCCTGCGCTCGTTCGACATCAAGGCTGTGGTGGTGGCCTGCGGTACCGTGTCCACTACGGCGCTTCCCCAGCTGAAGGCTGAGTCCGACCTGCCCATCTTAGGCGTGGTGGAGCCCGCTTGCCGCCGCGCGGTGAAGCTGACCCGGAGCAAAAAGGTGGGACTCATTGCCACCTCCGCCTCCGTCCGTTCGGGACAGTATGAGCGCACCATTGCCGCCATCGACCCCACGGTGGAGGTCATCGGCGCAGCCTGCCCCCTGTTCGTGCCCCTGGTGGAGAACGGTCGGTTCAGTGTCGGTGACAAGGTGGTGGAGCAGATCGCCGAGGAGTACCTCGCCCCCCTGCGTGAGGCGGGAGTGGACACCCTCATCATGGGCTGTACCCACTATCCCCTGCTGACCGAGGTGGTGGGCAAGATCATGGGCCCGGGTGTGGAGCTCATCAACGCCGGCGCCGAGTCTGCATGGGAACTCAAGCGTACCCTTACCGCCACCGATGCCCTTGCCCCCGAGCGGCAGGGTACCTACCAACTCTATGCCAGCGATATCACCGGCGACTTTGCCACGCTGGCAGGCCGATTCCTCAATGAAGAAGTCCCTCCCGTGGAGGGTGTGGATATTGATCTGTACTAAGGAGAGAGATGTACTATGAATATGATCCAGAAAGCCAAGGATCAGGTGCTGAGCCTGACATGGAATGCCTATGAAACTGCCGTTGCCGCCGGTCTGCTGCCCGAGGGCGTGACCGTCAAGCCTGCCGTGGAGATCCCCAAGGATACCGCCAACGGCGACTATACCACCACTTTCTGCCTTGCCGCTGCCAAGGCCATGAAGAAAAACCCCCGCGAGGTGGCCACCATCTTGACGCAGAACATGGCGCTGGAGGGCAGCTACTTCACCGCCGTGGAGATTGCCGGCCCCGGCTTTTTGAACTTCCGTCTGGGCAGCAAGTGGTTTGGCGACACCGTGGCCGCCATTGAGAACGCCGGCGCCGACTACGGCTGCGGCGATATGCTCCGCGGCAAGAAGTACATGGTGGAGTTTGTCTCCGCCAACCCCACCGGCCCCATGCACATGGGCAACGCCCGCGGCGGCGTGCTGGGCGATACGCTGGCCGCCGTGCTGGCAAAGTCCGGTGCCGAGGTGTGGCGCGAGTTCTATGTCAACGATGCCGGCAACCAGATCGACAAGTTTGCCAAGAGCCTCGAGGCCCGCTATCTCCAGATCATCCACGGCGAGGATGCCATCGCCTTCCCCGAGGACGGCTATCAGGGCGACGATATCCGCGAGCTGGCAAAGAAGTTCTATGAGCTCCACGGCGAGGCTTTCGTCAACGCCGACGAGCAGGCCCGTCACGATGCACTGGCCCAGTTTGGCCTCCAGCACAACATCCCCAAGATGAAGTCCGATCTGGAGCGCTACGGCATCCACTATGACGAGTGGTTCTTCGAGTCCTCCCTCCACAACAGCGGCTATGTGGCCGACACGGTGGAGGAGCTGTCCAAGCGCGGCTACACCTACGAAAAGGACGGTGCTCTGTGGCTCAAGACTGCCGAGATCATGCGGGAGAATCTTCTCAAGGCAGGCAAGAAGGAAGCCGACATTGAGAAGCTGGAGCTGAAGGACGATGTGCTGCGCCGCGCCAACGGCTTCTATACCTACTTCGCCGCCGATATCGCCTACCACCGCAATAAGTTCGCCGTCCGCGGCTTCGATAAGGTCATCAACATCTGGGGCGCCGACCACCACGGCCATGTGGCCCGCATCAAGGGCGCGATGGATGCCCTCGGTCTCGACGGTGAGAACCGCCTTGACATCGTGCTGATGCAGCTGGTAAAGCTGGTGGAGAACGGCGAGGTGGTGCGTATGTCCAAGCGTACCGGCAAGGCTGTCAGCCTTACCGACCTCCTCGACATGGTGCCGGTGGATGCCTGCCGCTATTTCTTCAACGCCAAGCCCGAGACGCAGATGGAGTTTGACCTCGGTCTTGCCGTCCGTGAGGACAGTGAGAACCCCGTGTACTACGTCCAGTACGCCCACGCCCGTATCTGCACGCTGCTGAAGAATCTGGCAGCCGAGGGCTACGATGTGAAGTCTGCCGCCGATGTGGATCTGACGCTCCTCTCCTCCGAGACGGAGATCGCCCTCATCAAGGAGCTGGCCCGCTATGGCGAGGCGGTTCGCCTTGCCGCCCAGAACTACGATCCCAGCCACATCAACCGCTATCTGGTGGAGCTCTCCGCCGCCTTCCACCGCTTCTACAATGCCTGCCGCATCAAGGGCGAGGAAGAGGCTGTCCTGTACGCCCGCCTGAAGCTGGCCGATACTGCCCGCGCCGTGCTCTATAACGCCATGACCCTCATTGGCTGCACGGCACCGGAGAAGATGTAACAGACGCGCATAAAGAGAAAAGAGAGCCGAACGGCTCTCTTTTTTTATCGTTATTTCTCCGGCCACTCGGGGCAGCAGAGGCGGATGCGGGCGCAGACGGCGTTCTTTTCGATGCCCAACGCGGCGGCCAGCTCCTCGTAGAGGTGGTCCTCGGCCCGCTTCCCGTAGCGTTCGTCCAGCTGGCTGACCTTTTTGCCGCTGCGCCGCGCCGTATCCCGCTTGGCGTACAGCATCTTCAGCAGGGCGGCCATGCGGCAGCAGTCAAAGGAGGAGACCACCGCCTGATAGTGCTCGCGGGCGGTACGCTGGTTCAGCTCACCCGGTGCATCGGCCGCCAACTGTGGCAGCGCGATGAGAAAGTCCTCTGCCTCCTGCAGCGTCATCACGGGGCGCATCAGCACGCGGGTATCCACGGGTGTGGTCACCTCGCCGGTATGATAGACGGGTCGGAGCGTGTAGTACTCTCGGTTGCGGTCGGCGCAGCTGAGGGTGCTGGGCCCGATGCGCTCTACGCGGCAGACACCTTCGCCGCCGTAGATCACCAGTTCACCAACAGAAAACACCGAAGTGCGCCCCCTTTCTCCCAAATCACAGGCAAAAAACTCGCCCGAAGATACGATGTTTACACTTTATTCACACTCGCCCAGTATAGCATAGTTTGTAGAAAAATGTAAGAGAAAATTTTGAAAAATTTGCAAAAAATGTTCCCATCTTTCGCTGAGAAAGATGGGAACAGGCAGTTTTTAGCTTATTTTTTACCGAATAGCCAACGACCCAACAGGAGGATGACACAGGCGCCGATCACACTGATGATAATGGCACCGATAGAGTTGCGCGCACCCAGACCGATGGCACCGGCCAGAATGTTGCCCACGAAACCGCCCACGACACCCAGTACGATGTAGCGAAGCAGGCCCTTCTTGGCATTCATGAGCAAGCTGGCGATCCAACCGGCGACGCCGCCGATGATAATACCCCAAAGCATATTGTACGCTCCTTTCACTTCTTATCCGCAAGGATAAGGTTCTTAATGGCCTCGATACCCACGGCGATGGCGCTGCTGGTATCCTCACTCATATCCTGATCCAGACCCGCAGCCTCGCGCTCCTGATTCCAGATCACATGGAAGCACGAGCCGCAGCGGCAGCCCAGAGCGGCGGCCACCACAAACAGAGCGGCGCTCTCCATCTCGCTGGCCTTCACGCCCAGACGCTTCCATGCGTCCCACTTCTGCAGCAGCTCATGGCTGACGGGCATCCGCTTGGGATCGTGCTGACCGTAGAAGGAGTCCTTGCACTGCACCACGCCGGTGTGATAGCGCTTGCCCAGCGTCTGTGCACCCTGCACCAGTGCGGTGGTGACGGCGAAGTCTGCCACGGCGGGGAATTCGATGGGGGCGTATTCGCAGCTGGTGTGCTCATAGCGGATGGCGCCGGTGGCCACCACCACGTCGCCGCTGCGCACATCCAGATCGATGCCGCCGCAGGTGCCCACACGGACAAAGGTGTCGGCTCCGATGGCGTGGAGCTCCTCCATGGCGATTGCGGCGGAGGGGCCGCCGATACCGGTGGAGCAGACGGACACCTTCTCGCCCAGCAGTGTGCCGGTGTAGACGGTATATTCGCGGTTCTGCGAGACGAACTGAGGATTATCGAAATGGGCGGCGATGGCCTCGCAGCGGCCGGGATCACCGGGCAGCAGCACATAGCGGCCCACAACTCCCTCGGCGCAGCGAATATGGAACTGTTTCTCCAGTTTCTGCATGGTTCAGACCCTCCAAAAAGTACAAACTGTATAATTTCGAAAAAGTATTACGAATAGTATACGGAAATCCAATCGTTATCCAGTATACACGATGTTTTAAAAAATTGCAACTTACGCCAAAAGTTGGCCTAAGTTTTTTCCTTGCAAAAAGAACATACTACCACTGTTACGATCACAAAACGATCGCACACAGATGAAAGGAGGAAGATATCCATGAAAACGAAACTCATTGCCTTGGTACTGGCGGGGATGATGGTGCTGTCTCTGGTAGGCTGCGGAGAGCAGAAGGACCCCACCGGGAATACGGACGCCAACAATGGCGGCGTGAGCGACGATGCCGCCGGCAGCGATGTTGAGCCCAAGATCAGAAGTGCGGTGCCCGGCAATCAGAAGGGGCGCACCTGGGAAACCGATGTTCGCAGCGGCAACCGTGATTATGATTTTGACAACAATTACGGCAGCACATTCGGCGGCATCGATCAGGACAACACCGTCTATGACGGCATGGGCACCTACCGCGCCGACCGCACCGCCACATGGCAGCAGATGCTGGAAAACGGCCGTGTCCACGATCGGGACGGCTTCCTGCTGGACGGTGAGAATACCACCTGGTAACAACGCAGAAAAAAGAGGACGGCGTGCCGTCCTCTTTTTGGTACAGGAACCACATCCGCTGCATAGAGTGGAGATGAGGTGGTAATCATGCAGATCCATATTGTGCGTGCAGGTGAAACGCTCAGTTCCATCGCGGGAGAGTACGGTGTCTCTGTGACCTTGCTGCAGCGGCTCAACGAAGTACCCCCCAGCGGTGCGCTGGCGGTGGGGCAGACGCTGGTGGTGTTTGAAAATGCCCGCACCCATGTGGTGCGCCCGGGTGAAACGCTCTCGGGCATTGCCCGCAGCGAGGGCGTGACGGAGCTGAGTCTGTATCAAAACAATCTCTTTTTAAACGGCAGCAGCGACATCGAGGCGGGGGAAGAGCTGATCGTAGATCTGGGGGAGGAGCGGCGGAGCACGCTGGGGGTCAACGGATATGCATATCCCTTTATCCGTTCGGCGCTTTTGCGTCAGACACTGCCCTACATGACCTATTTGACACCGTTTACTTACGGATTCCTCCCCACCGGGCGGCTGATCGTGCCGGAGGATGAGCAGATGCTGCAGGAGACAGCGCGTTACGGCGCGGTGCCGTGGATGCACCTGTCTACGCTGACGGAGCGGGAGACCTTCGACAATGCTCTGGGCAGCAATCTGCTGCGCGACCCTACGGTGCAGCGCGTGCTGATCGACAATGTTGAGCGCACCGTCGCAGAGAAGGGGTACCGCGGGCTGGATGTGGATTTTGAGTATCTCGACCGCGATCTGGCGGAGGAATATGCGGCCTTTATCACCGTGCTGCGGCAGCGGCTCAACCCCAAGGGGATCCCCGTATTGGTGGCCCTTGCACCAAAAAGCGCAGCGACGCAGCAGGGGCTGCTGTATGAAGCCCATGACTATGCCCTGCTGGGTGAGGCGGCCAATGCCGTGCTGCTGATGACCTATGAATGGGGATACCGTTACGGCCCACCCATGGCCGTGGCGCCCATGCCGCAGGTGCGCCGCGTACTGGACTATGCCTTGACGGAGATACCGCGGGAGAAAATATTCTTGGGCGTCCCTACCTACGGCTACGATTGGCCACTGCCTTACGAGCGGGGCAAAACGCAGGCTCTGTCCATCTCGCCGCTGGAGGCGCTGCGTCTGGCGCGGCAGTACGGGGCGGAGATCCAGTACGATACCGCAGCAGAGGCACCCTACTTTTATTACACCGCCGCCGACGGCGTGGCCCATGTGGTGTGGTTCGAGGATGCCCGTGCATCTCTGGCCAAATTTTCTCTGGCGCAGGAGCGGGGATTGCAGGGTGTGGGACTGTGGAATCTCATGCGGCCCGCACCCCAGACATATCTGGTGCTCAACGGGGCGTATACCATCGAAAAACAGAGATAAAAAACAGGAAAGTGGGGTCTGCCGATGCAGACCCCACTTCTTCAGTGAAAGGAGAGAGAGAATACAATGTTGGACAATTCTTCTTTGTCTGAGATCACTATATATGATCCCGCCCCGCAAGTCAACGGCTCGGAGGGACAATTTACGGATTGTTCACATGACCTTGTAGGATTCTCACTTGACGGGTACACTATGCTGTGTTACGCTTACTGATGAAAATTCCTGCCATAAACTGGAGGTTTGTGCGTATATGAGACTGTTTTTTCCCCTGACAAAGGGCTACCGCCTGTGTATCCTTCTGGCGGTGCTGTTCTCTGTGGGTGAGGCGGTGCTGGAACTGATGCTGCCTCAGGCCATGAGTGATATCGTGGATATCGGTATCGCCACGGGCGACAGAGAATACATCCTGCTGATGGGCGTGAAAATGCTGGTGCTGGCGGTGCTGGCACTCCTCTGCGGTGTGGGCGGCTCGATCTTTGCGGCCCGTGCCTCCATGGGCTTTGGCGCCCGTGTTCGCAGTGCGGAGTATGCTCAGGTCCAGCGTTTTGCCTTTTCCGACATTGAGCATTTTTCCACCTCGTCCCTCATCACCCGACTGACCAACGATGTGGCCTCGCTGCAGAACACCCTTTTTATGGGCACCCGCATCTGTGTCCGCGCCCCCGTTATGCTGGTGACGGCGCTGGTGATGGCCCTGCGCATCAGCCGCCAGCTGAGCAACGTGTTCCTGGTGGTGCTGCCGCTGCTGGCGGTGGCGGTGGGTGTGGTCATCGCGCTTGTCGGCCCCTTCTTTACCCGCCTGCAGCAGGCCACCGATGCGGTGAATCTGGTGGTGCAGGAGAATGTCAACGCCGTCCGCGTGGTCAAATCCTTCGTCCGTGAGGGTGAGGAGAAAGAGAAGTTCCGCCGCCGCAGCGACGATCTGCGCGCCACTGCCGAGCGGGCCTTCGGATTCGTGGTGTCGTTCTCTCCCGTCATCACGCTGCTGATGGGCGGCACCATTACCGCCCTTATGTGGATCGGCGGTCACTTCGTGGCCGACGGCACCATGCTCTCGGGCGATTTGATGGCCTTCTTTACCTACGCCACCGAGATCCTGGCCTCGCTGATGATGTTCGCCATGGTGCTGATGATGCTGACCCGTTCCATCGCCTGCGGCAAGCGCGTGGCCGAGGTGCTGCGCCACGAGAGCGCCATGAACGAGGAGGAAGCCGAGGAAACACTGACGGTGGACAACGGTGACATCGACTTTCACCATGTCTAT
Source organism: Oscillospiraceae bacterium (assembly GCA_017549325.1). The sequence continues at coordinate 3,497 of JAFYVA010000038.1, read as the reverse complement.
TTTAAGTACCATGCCGATGGCGAGGAGTGGAATCTCCGGGACATCGACGTGCATATCAAGAGCGGCATGACCGTGGGTATTCTGGGCGGCACAGGCAGTGCCAAGTCCACGCTGGTAAGCCTCATCCCCCGCCTCTACGATGCCAACGAGGGCAGCGTATGTGTGGGTGGACGGGATGTGAAGCATTACACGCTGGATGCCCTCCGTCATGGCTGCGCCATGGTGCTGCAGAAGAATACCCTCTTCAGCGGCACGGTGGCGGAAAACCTCCGCTGGGGCGCTCCCGATGCCAGCGATGAAGAACTCCGCGCCGTCTGCGATATTGCCTGCGCCTCCGGTTTCATTGAGGCCATGCCCGAGGGCTATCACACCCACATCGAGCAGGGCGGCACCAATGTCTCCGGCGGACAGAAGCAGCGCCTGTGCATCGCCCGCGCACTGCTGCGTAAGCCCAAGGTGCTGATCCTTGATGACAGCACCTCCGCCGTGGATACGGCCACCGATGCCGCCATCCGCGAGGGTCTGCGGAAAACGCTGCCCGACACCACCAAGATCATCATTGCCCAGCGGATCATCTCCGTCATGGATGCCGACCTCATTCTGGTACTGGACGACGGCGAGATCGTGGGACAGGGCCGCCACGCAGAACTGATGGAGAGCTGTTCCATCTACCGTGAGGTCTATGAATCTCAGCAGGAGGGGGTGGAAGACAATGGCTAAGAACAATGCTCCCTCCCACGGCGGCGGACATGGCCCCGGCCCCGGCAGACACGGTTTCCAGCGCCCCAAGAACACAAAGCGCACCTTCCTGCGTCTGCTGCGCTATCTGACCCGCTATAAGCTGCTGCTCTGTCTGGTGGCACTGTGCCTGATCGTGTCCTCCGTGGCATCGGTATTCGTAGGCTATCTGCTCAAGCCCATTATGAACGACTATGTCATCCCCGGTGATTTCCCGGGCCTGCTGCGGATGCTGGTGCTGCAGGGCGGGGTGTTCCTCCTTTCGGCGCTGTGCAACTACGTCTATGCCCGAGTGATGGTCTATATTGCCCAGCGCTCTGTGGCCGGTATCCGTGAAGAGCTGTTCAACAAGATGCAGGAGCTGCCCGTGTCCTACTTTGACACTCATCTCTCCGGCGACATGATGAGCCGCTTTACCAACGATATGGACACCGTTTCGGAGATGATCGGCAACAGCTTTGCCAATCTTCTCTCCAATGCCATCACCTTCGTCGCCACCTTCATTATGATGATGGTGCTCAACCCGCTGCTGACCCTCATTACCGTAGCCTTCCTGCTGATGATGCTGTTGGTGGTCAAGATCATCGGCGGCAAGAGCCGCACCAACTTCCGCCGTCAGCAGCAGACACTGGGCGCTCTCAACGGCTACATCGAGGAGATGATCGAGGGCCAGAAGGTCATCAAGGTCTTCTCCCACGAGGAAAAGGCCATGGAGGAGTTCTCCGAGTTGAACGAGGCGTACCGCAGCGCTGCCACGCTGGCCCAGTCCTATGCCGGTGCCATGATGCCGGCCATGGCAAACCTGAGCCGTATCAACTATGCCGTTACCTGCTGCATCGGCGGTTTGCTGGCCATCGGCGGCACCTTCGATATCGGCTCGCTGGGCGCCTATTTGCTGTATGTCAAGCAGGTGGGTCAGCCGATCGCCGGCATTTCCCAGCAGGTCAACGTGATCCTCGCCGCCGCAGCCGGTGCCGAGCGCATCTTCGATATGATGGATGCCGAGCCCGAGACGGACGAGGGTAAGGCCGTTCTGGTGCGCGTGGAGAAGGATGGCGACGTGCTCACCGAAACCACCCGCCGTACCGGCCACTGGGCATGGAAACAGAGCGACGGCAGTCTGACCGAGCTTCGCGGCGACGTGCGCTTCCACGATGTGACCTTCTCCTACGATGGGGAGAAGACGGTGCTCCACGACATTTCTCTCTTCGCAAAGCCCGGACAGAAAATCGCCTTCGTGGGCTCCACCGGCGCCGGCAAGACCACCATCACCAATCTTATCAACCGCTTCTACGACGTGCAGGAGGGCACCATCACCTACGACGGCATCGATATCAAGAATATCGCCAAGGACTCCCTGCGCCGCTCGCTGGGTATGGTGCTGCAGGAGACGCAGCTCTTTACCGGCACGGTGGCTGAGAACATCCGCTACGGTAAGCCCGATGCCACCGATGAAGAAGTCCGTGCCGCGGCGCGCCTTGCCAACGCCGACACCTTTATCCGCCACCTGCCCAAGGGGTATGACACCATGCTCACCGCCGGCGGCAGCGGCCTCAGTCAGGGTGAGCGGCAGCTCCTGTCCATCGCCCGCGCCGCTGTGTCCGACCCGCCGGTGCTGATCCTGGACGAGGCCACCTCCTCCATTGATACCCGCACCGAAAAGCTCATTGAGAAGGGCATGGACTCCCTCATGGAGGGCCGTACCGTCTTTGTCATCGCCCACCGTCTCTCCACCGTCCGTAACTCCCAGGCCATTCTGGTTCTGGAACAGGGCAGGATCATCGAGCGCGGCGACCACGAGGCACTGCTGGCGGAGAAGGGCAGATACTATCAGCTCTATACCGGCAACGCCGAACTCTCATAACAGAAGGGAGAACCCCCTATGACCAGACAGGAACTGTGCCAGAAGGCTGTGCAGATGCAGAACTTTGCCTATGTGCCCTATTCCCGCTTCCCCGTGGGTGCGGCGCTGGAGTGCAGCGACGGAACGGTGTTCACCGGCTGCAATGTAGAGAACGCCGCCTACGGCAGCACCATCTGCGCCGAGCGCACCGCCATCGTCAAGGCCGTCAGCGAGGGGCACCGCGACTTCGTCCGTATCGCCATCGCCGGGAATTCGGAGGACTTCTGCGTCCCCTGCGGCTCCTGCCGTCAGGTGATGATGGAGTTCGCCCCCGAGATGGAGGTCATCTGCCTCAATGCCGCAGGGGAGAGCAAGGCGTTTGCCCTCCGCGAGCTGCTGCCTTACGGCTTTGACCACACATGGCTGTAAATTTCTACTTTACAGATGTGTTTGTATCGTGTAAAATGATGAAAAGGCTTCCGACAGGGAGCAAATTGATGAAAAAGAGAATAGGAGGCTTCCAATATGGGTAAGTTTGTCGTCAAAGAGACCAAGACCGGTTTTGTGTTCAATCTGAAGGCCGGCAACGGTGAAGTCATCGCTGTGTCCGAGGTGTATTCCTCCGAAGCTGCCTGCATGAAGGGCATCGAGTCCGTCCGTAAGAATGCGGTGGAAGCCAAGGTTGAGGATCAGACCGTGGCCGAGGTGGTCGCCGTCACCAACCCCAAGTTCGAGGTATATACCGACAAGGCCGGCGAGTTCCGCTTCCGCCTGAAGGCCCGCAACGGCGAGCCCATTGCCGCCTCCGAGGGTTACAAGGCCAAGGCTTCCTGCATGAACGGTATCGAGTCCGTCCGCAAGAACGCCCCCGACGCCGATGTGGTGAAGGAGTAAATCCTGATATAATAGAAAAGAC
>JAFYVA010000037.1 GCA_017549325.1 Oscillospiraceae bacterium | reverse complement strand
TTCTTCAGCGCCTTGGCGGCGATGGTGCCCAGATCCATCAGGCAGATGGGCTTGGTGCGGCCCAGTTCCTGGCGCTTAGCAATATAGGCGTCCCAAGTATTCTGGATCTCCTTACTCTCGAAGGAAACGGAGTCGATGATGGTGTTGAAAGTGGTGTGACGGCAGTGGTCGGACCAGTAGGTATCCAGCACGCGAATCTCGGTGATGGTGGGCTGGCGGTTCTCACTGCGGAAATAGTCGCGGACCATGCGGATATCGGCCAGGTCCATGGCACGACCCATATCGCCGATCATGGCCTGCAGGCCGGCCTCGTCCAGTTCGGTAAAGCCCTCGATACTGGCCACGGCCTCGGGAACGGTGTAGTCCATATCCAGCGTCTCGGGCAGCTCCAGAGCAGCCTCGCGGGACTCCACGGGGTTGATGACATGGTGCTTGATGGCGGCCACATCCTCAGCGGACACATCGCCTTCCAGCAGATATACGCGGGCGCTGCGGACGGTGGGACGGTCACACTGGGCGATCATCTGCGCGCACTGGGCAGCGGAGTCGGCACGCTGGTCAAACTGGCCGGGCAGATACTCCACGGCGAACACCACGCCGTTGTGCTCCGGCTGGTCAAAGTACACATCGTCGGTCTGGGGTTCGGAGAACACGGTGGTAACGCAGGCGTTGAAGAGAGCCTGATCAATGTGCTCCACATCGTAGCGGTTGAGCACGCGCACACCGGTGACACTCTCGATGCCCAGAATGCCCTTGATCTCGCTCAGCAGGGCGCGGCTCTCGTTGTCAAGGCCGGCCTTCTTTTCTACATAAACTCTGTAAATCATTTATACCTCCAGGGCACGGCGGCCGATGTCGCGGCGATAAAACGCCTTTTCAAAGGTGATCTTCTCCACATTTTCATAAGACTTGGCAACAGCTGCAGCCAGCGTATCCGCCGTGGCGGTAACGCCCAGCACGCGGCCACCGCCGGTGACCAGCTTGCCCTCCTTCAGGGCAGCGCCAGCCACAAATACCTCGGCACTCAAGCCCTCGGGAATGGTGATCTCATAGCCCTTCTCATAGGAGCCGGGATAGCCGCCGGAGGCCATGACCACACAGCAGGCAGCGCCGTCGGAGAATTCCACGGCAGTTTCGGCCAGTTTGCCCTCGGTGGTAGCCTGCATGATGGTCAGAAGGTCGCTCTTCAGCAGGGGCAGCACTACCTGGGTCTCGGGATCGCCGAAACGGCAGTTATACTCGATGACCTTGGGGCCGTCCTTGGTGATCATCAGACCGAAGTACAGGCAGCCCTTGAAGGGACGGCCCTCGGCCTTCATGGCCTCGATGGTGGGCACGAAGATCTCCTGCATGCAGCGCTCGGCCACTTCGTCGGTATAGAAGGGGTTGGGGGCGATGGTGCCCATACCGCCGGTGTTGAGACCCTGATCGCCGTCCAGGGCGCGCTTGTGGTCCATGGAGGACACCATGGGGATCACCACATTGCCGTCGGTAAAGCTGAGAACAGAAACCTCGGGGCCTTCCAGGAACTCCTCCACCACGATCTGGGAGCCGCTGTCGCCAAAGACGCGGTCGCACATGATGGACTCCACAGCCTCGATGGCCTGGCTGCGCTCCATGGCGATGATGACACCCTTACCCAGGGCCAGACCGTCCGCCTTAATGACCACGGGGATCTTGCAGGTCTCCACATAGGCCTTGGCGTCCTCCGCCTTGTCAAAGACCTCGTAGGCGGCGGTGGGAATACCGTACTTCTTCATCAGGTTCTTGGAAAAGACCTTGCTGCTCTCAATGACAGCGGCCTTTTTGTCGGGACCGAAGGCGGGAATGCCCACGGCAGCCAGGGCGTCCACAGCGCCCAGCGCCAGTGGATCGTCAGGTGCCACGATGGCATAGTCGATTTGATTTTCCACGGCAAAGGCCACGATCCCCTCGATATCCTTGGCGCCGATGTTGACACACACGGCGTCAGCAGCGATGCCGCCGTTGCCGGGCAGGGCGTAAACGGTCTCCACCGCGGGGTTTTCCTTGATTTTTCGAATAATGGTATGCTCGCGGCCACCGCCGCCAACGACCAGAATCTTCATGATTTCCTCCTCATAAAACGCACCGAAAGGGGGAGTTTGCGCTCCCCCTCCGGAAAACAGGATCAGTGATGGAACAGGCGCATGCCGGTAAAGGCCATGGTAATGCCGTACTTGTTGGCGGTGGCAATGACATGGTCATCACGGATGGAGCCGCCGGGCTCGGCAATGTACTGCACGCCGCTCTTGCGGGCGCGCTCCACATTGTCACCGAAGGGGAAGAACGCATCGCTGCCCACGGTCACGCCGGACTGGGTGGCGATCCATGCCTTCTTTTCTTCACGGGTGAGAGGTTCGGGCTTGACCTTAAAGGTCTTTTCCCAAACGCCGTCTGCCAGGATATCTTCATATTCGTCGCTGGTGTAGATGTCGATGGCGTTGTCGCGGTCAGCGCGGCGGATGCCGTCTACAAACTGCAACTCCAGTACCTTGGGGTTCTGGCGCAGATACCAGTTGTCTGCCTTGTTGCCGGCAAGGCGGGTGCAGTGGATGCGGCTCTGCTGGCCGGCACCTACACCGATGGCCTGACCGTCCTTAACATAGCAGACGGAGTTGGACTGGGTGTACTTGAGGGTGATGAGGGCTACCACCATGTCGATCTTGGCCTGGTCGGGAAGATCCTTATTTTCAGTAACGATGTTGGTCAGGAGCGCTTCATCGATCTTGAAGTTGTTGCGGCCCTGTTCGAAGGTGATGCCGAACACATCCTTATATTCCTGTTCTGCGGGCACATAGTCGGGGTCGATCTGCACCACATTGTAGCCGCCCTTTTTCTTGGCCTTGAGGATCTCCAACGCTTCGGCGGAGAAAGAAGGCGCAATGATACCGTCGGAGACTTCGCTCAAAAGATACTTGGCGGTAGCAGCGTCGCACTCATCGCTGAGGGCTGCCCAGTCGCCGTAAGAGCAGAGGCGGTCAGCGCCGCGGGCGCGGATATATGCGCAGGCAATGGGGGTGAGTTCCAGAGCGGGGTCTACAAAATAGATCTGCTTATCCACATCGCTGAGGGGCAGACCCACAGCGGCGCCTGCGGGAGAAACATGCTTGAAGGAAGCGGCTGCGGGCAGGCCCGTGGCAGCCTTGAGTTCCTTTACCAGCTGGTAGGAGTTGAGGGCGTCCATAAAGTTGATGTAGCCGGGACGGCCGTTGAGCACGGTGATGGGCAGTTCACCTTCGCGGGTGAAGATACGGGAAGGCTTCTGGTTGGGGTTGCAGCCATACTTCAGTTCCAGTTCTTTCATGGGGACGCTCCTTTACTGATTTTTATTGAGAATGTTCTCTTCAAATTCGCCCGTTTCCAGATCGGTGTAGCGAACGTAGAGAGAGATCTTGTTGTCTTCGTTGAGGTTTTCCCAAATGAGCTCGGTCATGGCGTGGATATCATCCAGCAGTTCCACGCGTTCGGGCTCACCCTGGAAGGTGGGGATGGGGTTGCCGTCGCACACATAGGTGTGGAGGAAGTGGCCCAGACCTGCAATGGCGGGATATTCCCAGGTGAAGCGGGCGCAGGCGCTGCCTTCAGCGTCAGCTGCCTTCAAAATATTCATCTTGTAGGAGCCGTCAGCACACAGGAGGCCGGAGATGCGGGGCGTCCAGTTGGGCTTGTCATCCTCAAACTGGCGGGTGCGGAGAGCGGCTTCCCAGCTTTCGCCGCGGCCCAGATACTCCCAGATGGTATCGGTCTGGTCACCGTTGGTAACGATGAGGCCCTCACCGATCTCCCGGACGGGATGATAAATGATGAGATGGGGATCGCTCATGAGGCTGGGATCGTGTGCCTCGGTGCGGATGCCGTCGGCTTCTTCGATGAAGACGCGGTTGCGGC
>JAFYVA010000036.1 GCA_017549325.1 Oscillospiraceae bacterium | reverse complement strand
TTCGACATCGATGCCAACGGTATCGTCAATGTCTCCGCTAAGGATCTGGGCACCGGTACCGAGCAGCACATCACCATTACCTCTTCCTCCAACATGAGCAAGGAGGACATCGAGAAGGCCGTCAAGGAGGCTGAGCAGTTTGCCGCTGAGGACGCTAAGCTCAAGGAGAAGGTGGAGGTTCGCAACCAGGCCGACCAGATGGTCTATCAGTCCGAAAAGACCCTCGGCGAGGTGGGCGACAAGATCCCTGAGAGCGAGAAGGCTCCCATCCAGGCCGGTATCGACAAGCTGAAGGAGACCCTGAAGGGCGACGACACCGATGCCATCAAGGCCGCTACCGAGGAGCTGACGCAGCTGTTCTATCAGATGAGCGAGAAGCTCTATCAGCAGCAGGCCCCTCAGGGTGATCCCAACGCCGCTGCAGGCGATCCCAACGGCGGTCAGCAGTACTATGATGCTGACTACAAGGTGGTTGACGAGGACGAGAATAAGTAAGAACTAAACGGCGAATAAGGGACAGGGAGACCCTGTCCCTATTCGTGGTGTTAGGAGCGAAATATAATGGCACAGGAAAAACGCGATTATTACGAGGTACTTGGTGTTTCCAAGGGTGCCTCGGAGGAAGAAATTAAAAAAGCATATAAAAAGCTGGCCCGCAAGTATCACCCGGACATGAACCCCGGCAACAAAGAGGCCGAGGAGAAGTTCAAGGAGCTGAACGAGGCCAACGAGGTGCTGTCCGATCCCCAGAAGAAGGCCCGCTATGACCAGTTCGGATTTGCCGGTGTCGACCCCAACTTCGGCGCAGGCGGTGCCGGCTGGGGCGACGGCGCCGCCGGCTTCGACTTCGGCGACTTGGGTGACATCTTCGGCAGCTTCTTCGGCGGTGGCTTCGGCGGTTTTGGCGGCGCTCAGCAGCGCCGAAACGGCCCCCAGCGCGGTGAGAGCATTCGCGTCAGCGTGACCGTCTCATTCCTTGAGGCGGCCTTCGGCTGTGAGAAGGAGATCACCGTAGACCGCAGCGAGAGCTGCTCCGCCTGTAAGGGTACCGGCTGCGCCGAGGGTACTACTCCCGAGGTGTGCCCCACCTGCCGCGGTACCGGTAATGTGCAGGTGCGTCGTCAGACTCCCATGGGCGTCTTTGCATCCACTGCCCCCTGCAACAAGTGCGGCGGCACCGGTAAGATCATCCATCAGCCCTGCACCGAGTGCAGCGGCCGCGGCAATGTGCGCAAGCGCCGCACCGTGAAGGTGGATATTCCCGCCGGCATTGACCACGGCCAGACCATCTCTCTGCGGGGTCAGGGCCACGCCGGTAAAAACGGCGGCGCAAGCGGCGATCTGCTGATCACCGTCATGGTCAAGCCCCACGAGCTGTTCCGCCGTGAGGGCAACGATGTCTACTGCCAGAGCACCGTCAGCTATGCACAGGCTGTGCTGGGCGCCACGCTGGAGATCCCCACTATCGACGGCAAGGTCAAGTACGACCTGCCCGAGGGCACCGAGACCGGCAGCGTGTTCCGTCTCCGCGGAAAGGGCATCCCTGTTCTCAATGGTCGCGGCCGCGGCGACCAGTACATCACGGTGAACATCGCCACTCCCAAGAATCTGACGAAGGAGCAAAAAGAGGCTCTGCGCAAGTTCAGCGAACTGCTGGGCGAGGAGACTGAGGATAAGGGCAAGGGCTTCTTCAAGAAACGCTGATGTATCTTGCTGATTATCATGTCCACGCCTCCTGCTCCCCTGACGGCAAGTTTACCGTGGAGCAGCTGGCGGAACACGCCGTGGCCATCGGTATGGATGAGTTGTGTATTACCGACCATGTGGATACCTACTACTGGAAGGGGTACACACCTCGTGACGATTTTCCGTGGGCTGAGGCCAAGGCTAACTTTGACCGGGCAGCAGAGCGGTTTGGTGACCGCATCAAGCTGCGGTTGGGTGCCGAATTGGGCGAGGCCTACTGGTCCTATGAGCGCATGGAGAAGATTTTGTCCGATGCACCCCCTCTGGATTTTCTCATCGGCTCTGTCCACATGGCTGCCCGCCGTCACGGTGCCTTCGACCTCTATTTTATCGAGAAGAACACCGAGGCGTTCTACCACGATGTCATCGATGGATACATGGAGGAGATGGAGAAGCTGGTGCAGTGGGGCAAGTTCGATGTGATTGGGCACATGACGCTGCCCCTGCGCTACATCAATGAGCATCATGGACTGAGCATGACATTTTCTCAGCATATGCATCAGGCTGAGGAGATTTTTCGCCGTATCATTCCAAAAGGTATCGGCATTGAGTGTAATGCCAACCGCGGAAAGGGATGTCTGCCCGAGGCGGAGGTGCTGAAGCTCTACCGCTCCATGGGCGGCGAGATCATTACCATCGGGTCTGATGCCCATGTACCGGAGCATATCGGATTCCGCTTTGACGAAGCGCAGGAGCTGCTGCGCAGCTGCGGTTTCCGCTATTTTACCACCTATACCCAGCGCAAACCCGAATTTCATTCCCTGTAAACAAACATAAAAAATCAGGAGGAGAACACTATGAAAATTGCCATTGGCTGTGATCACGGCGGCTATCTGCTGAAGCAGGATGTGCTGATCTATCTGGAGGAGCACGACTACGATTTCGAGGATTTTGGCTGCTTTAATACCGACAGTGTGGACTATCCCATCTACGGCGAGAAGGTGGCCCGCGCAGTTGCCTCCGGCGAGTGCGATTTCGGTATTGTCATCTGCACTACCGGCATCGGCATCTCCATCGCCGCCAATAAGGTCAAGGGTATCCGCTGCGCCCATGTCACCGATCCTTGGAGCGCCGAGATGACCCGCCGCCACAACAACGCCAATGTTCTGGCTCTGGGTGCCGGTGTTACGGGTACCAAGGTTGCCGAGCGCATCGTGGAGCTGTTCCTGACCACTGAGTTTGAGGGCGGTCGTCATGCCCGCCGCGTGGACCAGCTGGATGCCATTCAGCCCTGAGGGACTGATATATGAGGAGTAAAGGATACAGCGGCTATCACGGAAGAAAAAATAAACAGAAGCGGCTTTTGACGCTGCTTCTGATACTGGTGCTGCTGCTGGGTGGCGCTTTCCTGCTGGTGCAGAACTATGTGGTTTACGACGACAGCGGCAAGATGTACTTTGATATCCCCTTCTTCAATCGTGTTGAGGACGACGATGTTCCCTCTGTGGATGCTGACGATATCACCATCGATGTGATCGCACCGGAAGAGGAGACGCTGTCGCTGCGCCCTGTAAAGGAATTGCAGGCGCGGCAGATGGGCAGTCGCGTGCTGAACCACGATTCGGAAAAAGAGGTGGCTGCAGTACCGGAGAGTGATGTAGTCATTGAGGTCAAGCGCGTCAACGGGTTTATCAACTACGACTCGCAGATCGATATCCCGCCTGAGGTGGATGTGGCCCGCGGCGATACGCTGGCCAATTTCAAGGCTGTGCTGGCGGTTGAAAAATATGTGGTTGCCCGGTTGTCTGCCTTCTGCGACAGCTACTTTGTCCGCGCCCACCGCGATGCGGCGTTGAGCCGTGAAAACGGAGGCTATTGGTATGACGGTGACAACCGAACCTGGTTGGACCCGACGCATCCCCAGACGCTGGCCTATATCACCACCCTGTGTCAGGAACTGGCGGAGTTGGGTGTGGATGAGCTGATGCTGGATCACTTCGCCTATCCTGTTACCGGTAATGTGGAGGCCATCTACGGCCTTGAGGAAACGGATCGGGAAAAGGTGTTGTCCGATTTTGCGGCGGCACTTCGCGCCAATCTGCCGGAGGACACCGTGGTGGGTATCGTACTGCACAACGATCTGTCTGCAGAGGATGGTATCAGTGCTGAACTGATCACGACCCACTTTGACCGCGTCTATGTTGCGCCCAATGTGGATGTCCCTGCGCTGAAAGAGGCGCTGGGCGGTGCTTACGGTGCTGAACGCTATGTCATGCTCACGGACAGAGCTGCCCAGACGGGCGGATATCTCATCGGATAAATACATAAAAAACAGGGCGTTGCCATACGGCGACGCCCTGTTTTCCTGTGTTACGGGTTATTTTACTTCGATTTGACGGCCATACTCGTTGACGGCTTCGATATACATACCGAAGGTCTCCTGACGGATGGGGATGATGAAGGGCAGGTAGCGGCCCTTGTTCACATACTTGTCCATAGCCTCGCGGACGGCTTTGGTAACTGCCTCGGGGGTACCGGCAACCTCCATGGGCTGACTGTCCACGCCGCCCATAATGGTGATCTTGTCGCCGTACTGCTCCATAATGCCGTCAATATCATTCTTCACCATCATGGGGTTAATGCAGTCCACGCCGATCTCCACCAAATCGGGGATGATCTGCGTAATGTAGCCGCAGGAATGGTGCATGTAGATCATGCCCAGCTCATGGATCTTGTCGGCATAGCGCTTCTCCAAAGGCTTGATGAACTCACGCCAGATTTCGGGAGAGAAGAACATATTGTCGTTGGTGCCCCAGTCGTCATGCATATGGATCACATCGGGCTTGAGAACCTTGTGGGCCAGCTCGATGCACTTGAGCTTATATTCGCACATGGCGTTCAGGAACTCCTTGGTGGCCTCGGGCTCCTCGTAGAATGCACACAGCGCATTTTCAAAGCCGATCATCTGGTTCATGCGCTCAAAAGCGCCGGAGAGCAGCAGGCAGGAAACCACGTGCTCCTTGCGGTCAACGCCCATGCCCTTCATCATTCCCTTGAAGATCATACGCAGCACGAACTTGCTGAACTTGGGGAACTTGACCTTTTCCTTCCATTCCGTAATATCCTCAAACAGACGGAAGTCTTTGGCCACTGTGTTGCCGTCCACGGCGGGATTGGGGCCCTGATTGGTCCACATGACGCCCCATGCGTCGGGGCCGGTGCCATAGGGATCAAAGTGCTTCAGGTCGATGTAGCGTTCGCCGGGATAGACGACATCCTTGACCACGGAGTAATACTCGGGGATAAAGTCTGCTTTTTCGCCTTTCATTCTGGCCAGAATGGCTTCTTTCGCTGTCTGCATAACAAATCCTCCCTAAGATTTTAATAGAACAGATTCTTTTGTGCTTTGTTACCGAAAATGCAATGTGGTAGAAATTTATGCAATTTTCCTTGCACATAGCAGTTTAACTGTCTATAATAACATATATCACGATTTATTCCTGCTGTCTACGGGCGCGGATACAGAAAGAAATTGCGAGAATTTGTGATACTATCACAAAAATGGGGGAGACGCCATGACCTGGGATGTGATTTGCCATGTGCTGCAGCCGTTTGGCGTGGTGCAGATGGAAAAAGAAAACTTTGAGCAGGCGGATGTGCTGCTGCTGATGACTGCGGATGCTGCCGACCTGCCCAACACGGCTTATGTGACCACGGAAACGGCGCTGCCCCGGCCGTTCCACCATGCGCTGGTGATTGCGTGTGGGACGATGCCCGCAGGTGTGGATAACGGAATTTGCCTGCAAGAGAGGGATTTGGCCCGAGTGTTCAATACGCTGGCCGCAGCGAAGAAGTGGCTCGACGGACTCAACAGCGCGCTGGCTCTCTGTTCCGGCGATCAGGAGGTGTTGGATCGTGCCAGCCTGCACATGGGTGTACCCATGTTTTATTTGGACAGCAGCTACCGCATTCTCGCAATGACCAAGAGCCTCGATTTTCCCGGCGATGAGGAATGGATCCATATGCGGGAGAAGGGCTATCTTTCCCCTAAGAATGCGCAAAAGATGAAGGATGCAGGCGATCTCGATCTGTTGGCCCCCGCCCGCGCGCCGATGGTCTATCATTCAGACATCTATCCTTTCCCCTCTGTTACATCCAATGTGTGGCAAGGCGGCACGTTTGTCAGTCGCCTGACGGTGCTGTGCATCGACCGCGACACATCGCCTTTGATGCTTCGCGCCTGCGAACTGATCACCGCCCATCTGCGGCGTATTGTGGAGGGCAGCGACCGCCGCAGTGACCGCGGACCGCTGCAAAGCGTACTGATCGAACTGCTCCACGGCGTACAGTTGTCGGAAGAACTGATCGACGATCGTCTGCGCTCTGCACCTTACCTGCAGGATTGCTTGCTGACGGTGTTTTTTGCCGATGTCAAGGCGCGGGATGACCGACAGATGGCCCCTTATTATGCCTCGCTCCTCCAACGCCTCTACCCTGACGGCGCATTTCTCTCTCTGGTGTGGCAGGAGCAGTTGGTGCTGTTGGCATACGCCCGGGATGAGGTGGGATTTGACTCTCTCACAGTAACCCTGTCGCACTTCTTTGCCGCCCATCATCTGCGCTGTGGTGTCAGCAATCCGTTCCGCCACATTCGCGACCTGCGCGGTTTTTGCCGGCAGGCACAGGCGGCGCTGCAGAGTGATGTACAGGAAGGTTTGAGTTTCTACCGTAATATCATGCTGGAGCAGATGCTGTCTCACATCCCGCAGGAAGAGGCGCATTTTCTCATCAGTCCCGACATTTTCCGCCTTAAGGAGGCGGAAAAGGGGTATTCTTTCTCTCTGGTGGATACGCTGCGAGCCTATCTGGAGTGCAACTGCAACTTAAACCGCACGGCCGAGCGACTGTATCTGCACAAGAATACGCTGCTCTACCGACTCAACCATATTCGCAGCATTTTGCGCTGTGATTTGAACGATGCCGATGAGCGGCTGTTGCTGATGCTGTCTTTCAAGCTTCTGCAAGAGGAAACGTTATAAAAAAGAAGCACCGCGGGACTTCCGTTCCGCGGTGCTGTTTCGTTGTTTCGTATGGAATCAATACTCCATGAGTTCCTCTTCGCCGTTGAGGACGCGGAGAGCGCCCTGGGTCAGAGCCAGCAGCTCGTCCTCGCCGGGATACACGGTGATGGGAGCGATCCAGCTGACATGCTTGGAGATAGCCTCCACGGACTCGGGACCGTAGGCCACGCCGCCGGTGAGGATGATCTGGTCGATCTGACCGCACATAACGGCGGCCATGGCACCGATCTCCTTGGCGATCTGATAGTGGAAGGCATCCATGACCTCGGCCAGCTTAGGATCGGTCTCAGCGTCGATCAGCAGCTGCTTCATGTCGGTGGAGTTGACATAGGCCACCAGACCGCCCTGACCGGTGATCATCTTCTTGATCTCGGCCTCACTGTACTTGCCGGAGAAGCACAGCTTCACCAGATCGCCGGAGGGCAGAGAACCGGCGCGCTCGGGGGAGAAGGGACCCTCGCCGTCCAGTGCGTTCTCGGTGTCGATAACATTGCCCTTGACATGGGCACCCACGCTGATACCGCCGCCCATGTGGCACACCAGCAGGTTCAGATCCTCGTACTTCTTACCCACTTCCTTGGCGTAACGCTTGGCCACGGCCTTCTGGTTCAGAGCGTGGAAGGTGGAGCGGCGGGCAATGACAGGATGGCCGGAATAGCGGGCCACGGGAGCCATCTCGTCCACCACGGGGGGATCGACGATAAAGGAGGGGATGCCCAGCTCGTCACCGATCTCGCGGGCGATCAGGCCGCCCAGGTTGCAGGCGTGCTGACCGCCGACGCCGGCAGCCGTGTCAGCCATCAGCTTATCGGTGGTGGCATAGGTACCGCCGCGGAGAGGGGCGACCAGACCGCCACGGCCGGAAACGGCAGACAGCGTGGTGACATCGAAATCGTTCTCCTTCAGAGCCTCCATGACCAGATCCTTACGCCAGCTCTTCTGATCGGCAATAGCGGCGAACTCGGCGATTTTATCGGGACTGTGGCGCAGCGTCTTGGAGAACAGCTGCTTCTCATCCTCGAACACACCGATCTTGGTGGAGGTGGAGCCGGGGTTGATAACCAGAATATAATGAGCCATAATGATGCCCTCCTGTAAAAGTTTCAGAATTGGGGGGAAAAGTAATCTTTCTTGTTCCACACTACATTATACAAAAAAGGAGCGGTACTGTAAAGCGGGCAATTTGCACGGAAAAATCACAATTCAGTTGACAAATCTGCTACTTTAAGGTAAGATGGCAAGGAACTTCATACCAAAGGCGATGAAAGAGAGAGTACCGCATCTTCGGCCGCTGCAAGAGAGCCCGTACTGGTGGAACCGGGCGCGGAAGAAATGGGGGAACATGGCTCCGGAGCTGTCTGTCTGAGCGCTGCGGCGTTAGGGCAGAACGGGTGCGCCCGTCAGCGCGCGGGAGTGTGATGGCACTCCGTAAGGCCAATGGGCGCGAGCCCTTGGTGAAGCAAGGTGGTAACACGGTCAGAATGTTGGTCGTCCTTGGCGCAAGCCGGGGCGATTTTTGTTTTGCCGCCGAAAATAATCATGTATTCAATTTAAAGCAGCGCTTCCATCCGGTGCTGCGGAAAAGGAGATAAACCAATGGCACACGACAACACTTTCTTTGTATCTACCCCTATCTACTATCCCTCTGACAAGCTGCACATCGGCCACACCTACTGCACCGTAGCGGCCGATGCCATCGCCCGCTATAAGCGCCTCACCGGCGCCGACGTCATGTTCCTCACCGGCACCGACGAGCACGGCCAGAAGATCGAGACCAAGGCCAACGAGGCCGGCTGTACGCCTCAGGAGTTCGTCGACCACATCGTCGAGGGCGAGGGCGGCATCCTCGACCTGTGGAAGCTGATGAACATCTCCAACGACCGCTTCATCCGCACCACCGATGATTATCATGTGGAGGCTGTGCAGAAGATCTTCCGCAAGATGTACGACAAGGGCGATATCTATAAGGGCGCATACAAGGGCAAGTACTGCACTCCCTGCGAGAGCTTCTGGACCGAGAGCCAGCTGGTGGACGGCAAGTGCCCCGACTGCGGCCGCGATGTTCACGATGCCGAGGAGGAGGCCTACTTCTTCCGTCTGAGCAAGTACGCTGACCGCATCCAGCACCTGCTGGAGGACACCGACTTCCTGCAGCCCCGTACCCGCGTCAACGAGATGGTCAACAACTTCATCAAGCCCGGTCTGGAGGATCTGTGCGTCAGCCGTACCAGCTTCACCTGGGGCGTGCCCGTTGACTTCGATCCCGGCCATGTGGTGTATGTGTGGGTGGACGCCCTGTTCAACTACTGCACCGCCATGGGCTACTGCAACGATAAGTACAACGACTACGATAAGTATTGGCCCGCCACCGTCCACTTTGTGGGCAAGGAGATCGTCCGTTTCCACTCCATTATCTGGCCCGCCATGCTCATGAGCGTGGAAGAGCCCCTGCCCAAGCATGTCTACGGCCACGGCTGGCTGGTTATCGACGGCGGCAAGATGTCCAAGTCCAAGGGCAATGTGGTGGATCCCTACGTGCTGGCTGAGAAGTTCGGCGTGGATGCTCTGCGCTTCTTCCTGCTGCGCACCTTCCCCTTTGGTACCGACGGCAACTTCACCAATGAGCTGCTGATCAACACCATCAACATCGATCTGGCCAACAAGCTGGGCAATCTGGTCAGCCGCACCACCAGCATGGTGGAGAAGTATTTCGGCGGCACGCTGCCCACCGAGCGCGAGGACGACGGCATCGACTGCGAGCTCAAGACCATGGCCTGCGAGCTGCGCGATCGTTACGCTGCCGAGATGGAGAAGTTCCAGTTCCAGAACGCGCTGGAAGAGGTGTTCAAGGTCATCGAGCGCGCCAACAAGTATATCGACGAGACCGCTCCCTGGGCGCTGGGCAAGGATGAGACGAAGCGTATCCGTCTGGCTACCGTTCTGTACAACCTCCTCGAGACCGTCCGTATCTGCACCACCCTGCTGACCCCCTTCACCCCCGATAGCTGCGAGAAGATCTTCGAAAAGATTGGCCTGAACTGCCAGGCTTGCCGCAGCTGGGAGAAGGCCAATGTCTGGGGCACCCTGTGCGCCGATGTGACCGTCTCCAAGGGCGAGAACCTGTTCCCCCGCATCGATGCCGAGAAGGCTCTGGCTGAGCTGGAGGCTCTGCAGGAGGCACAGCGCAAGGCGGCTCTCCCCGCCATCGAGCTGGAGCCCTATGTGGAGGAGAACGTGGACTTCGATACCTTCCTCAAGTCCGACTTCCGCGCCGTGAAGATCAAGAACTGCGAGACGGTGAAGAAGAGCGACAAGCTTCTCAAGTTCACCCTCGACGATGGCTCCGGTGTTGACCGTACTATCCTCTCCGGCATCCGTCAGTACTATGCCCCCGAGGATCTCATCGGCAAGACCGCCATCGCCATTCTGAATCTGCCTCCCCGCAAGATGATGGGTATCCCCTCCTGCGGTATGCTGATCTCTGCTGTTCACAAGGAGAAGGGCGAGGAAAAGCTGCACCTGATGCTGATCGACGATTCCGTCCCTGCCGGCGCCAAGCTGTGCTAACCTGATGGCAAATCCCACCCGCAAGGGTGGGATTTTTCTTGCCATTTGCAGATGCATGGAGTAGACTAAAGGAAAAGGAGCGTGAAACGATGCTGACCATTTATGTGAAATATACGGCCCATGAGGGCTGTCGTGAGAAGTTTCTCCGTGAGATCGTAGAGCAGGGAATTTTGACCGCCATCCGCGCCGAGGACGGCTGCATTTTCTATGACTATTACCTCTCTGCGCAGGATGAAAATGTGATCTTGCTCCTCGAGCAGTGGGAGAGTGCCGAACATCAGCGTATCCACATGGAGCAGAGCCACATGAAGCCCCTGATGGCGCTGAAGGACAAGTACATCGCCGATGTAAAACTGGGAAAGGTGGATCTGCACGATGGTATTTGACACCCATGCCCATTATGATGACGAGGCCTTCGACCTCGACCGCGATGCGGTCATCACCGAATTTGGCGGCTTGATCGTCAACCCCGGTTGCACGCTGGAGAGCTCTGCCATGGCGGTGGAGATGGCTGCGCGCCACGAGAATATGTATGCTGCGGTGGGTATCCATCCCGAGAACTGCGGCGACTTTGTCCCTGAGCATATCGCTGTCCTGCGAGAACTGGCCAAGCAGGAAAAGGTGGTGGCCATCGGTGAGATCGGCCTTGACTACTACTGGCCGGAGAATCCCTCCCACGAGTTTCAGCAGGAGGTGTTCCGCGCCCAGCTGCAGCTGGCACAGGAGCTGGATCTGCCCGTGATTATCCACGACCGGGAGGCTCACGGTGACACGCTGGCCATCGTGAAGGAGTTCCCCGGTCTGCGGGGTGTGTTCCACTGCTATTCCGGCAGCGTGGAGATGGCGCGGGAACTCATCAAGATGGGTTGGTATCTGGGCTTTGACGGCCCTCTTACCTACAAGAACGCCCGCAAGACGGTGGAGGTGGCCGAGGCCATTCCTCTCGAGCGCATCGTGGTGGAAACGGACAGCCCCTATCTCTCTCCCGTTCCCATGCGCGGCAAGCGCAATGACTCCCGCAATGTGCCCTACATTCTCGGTAAGCTGGCCGAGATTCGCGGCATCAGCCTTTCCGATGCTGAGACGATTACCTGTCAAAACGGAAAGGTGCTGTTTGGACTTGTGTAGGAAAAATTGGGAATAGAGCCCCAAATCGCAGATTTTTCTGGAAAACTATTGCATTTAGCAAAACTTCTTGTTAAAATCGGAATGTTGACAACCTATACACTCTACATATTAGAAGGAGAAAACACATGAAGAACCTCAATCGTTGGGTCTACGCCATTGCCGGCGTCGTGATCCTGCTGTTTGCCGGTCTGGTGTACGCCTGGAGCGTGCTGTCCGGCCCCATCGCCGCTGAGTTCACGGAGTGGACCAAGGCACAGCTGAGCCTGACCTTTACGCTGGTCATGATCTGCTTCTGCATCGGCTGCATGATCTGCGGCTTTACCCTGAAGAAGATCTCTGCCCGCACCTTCGTGTGGGCCAGCGCCGTGCTGTTCCTGGTGGGCTTCTTCCTGGCTTCCCGCACCCAGAGCCTGCCCATGCTGTACATCAGCTTCGGTGTCATGTGCGGTCTGGCCTCCGGTATGGGCTACAATGCCGTTATGGCCACCATCGTTAAGTGGTTCCCTGACCGTCCCGGTCTCATCGGCGGCGTGCTGCTGTGCGGCTTCGGCGGCGGCAGCTTCATCATCGGCAAGCTCTATCAGGCCTGGACTCCCGCCGAGATCGGTGGCTGGCGCACCAGCTTCGTGGTGATGGGCGCCATCATCTTCGTTATCCTTGTGATCTGCTCTTTCTTCATGGTGGCTCCCGGTGCCGACTTCGTGGCACCTCCTGCCAAGGCCACCGCTGCCAAGAACACCGTGCTGGTGGAGTCCACTCCCGGCCAGACTCTGAAGAACCCCTCCTTCTGGCTGTTCTATGTGTGGGCCATCGCCCTGTCCGCTGCCGGTCTTGCCCTGATCTCTCAGGCCAGCGGCATGGTGGGTGAGGTTGACGCCACCGTCGCCGGCGGCGCTGTTGCCACCATCGTGGGCCTCATCTCCATCTTCAACGCCGTGGGCCGTGTCATTTTCGGCGGTATGTACGATAAGTTTGGCCGCAGCGTGTCCATGCAGGGCGTGAACATCCTGTTCATCGTCACCGCCGCCATCCTGCTGCTGGCCCTGAAGAGCCACAGTGTTGTGGTGGTCGTTATCGGCTTCATCGTGGGCGGTCTGGCCTACTCCGGCATCACCCCCACCAACTCCGCATTCATTCGCGCTTACTTTGGCCCCAAGTACTATCCCATGAACCTGCCCCTGGTGAACACCAACCTGATCATTGCCTCCTTCGGCTCCACCATCTCCGGTGCCCTGTTCGATAAGACGCAGTCTTACAACGCCACCTTCCTCCTGATCGTGGGTCTGGCTGTTGCCGGTATCGTCTGCTCTCTGGTGCTGAGCGTGCTGGACAAGAAAAAGGCCAAGTAATTTTCCTGAAAGTGCACAAAGATACGCGGCGTTTGCCGCGTATCTTTTTCGCCTAAAATTGCCACAGAGCGTCTTTACAATTCGTATAATCGGGTGTATACTCTACACACTGTATTCAAAAAGAGAGGAAACGGGTGAGAAAACATGGCAAGTGATTTTTCCCGCGCCTTGTGTCTGCTGCGGCAGGAGCAGGGTATCTCCCAGCGCAAGGCCGCATCGGATCTGGGCATATCGCAGGCGCTGCTGAGCCACTATGAAAACGGGATCCGCGAGCCGGGCCTCAGTTTCGTGGCCAAGGTGTGCGAATATTATCATGTCTCGGCCGACTTCCTGCTGGGTCGTACCGCCAGCCGCGACGGTGCCATGATCGAGGCCTCGGAGCTGTACGATGCCGCCGATGAAAAGGGCACGCTGAAGGGCAGCATTCTGGCAACGCTGCAGAAAAAACTGGTGATGAACACCACGGGCCTTCTCTTCGATCTGCTGGGTAAGAGCGGCGACCGCACCGCGATCACGGCGGCGGGCGATTATCTGAGCTGCGCCCTCTACACGCTGCTGCGCACGCTCTATCGCCGCTGCGGCGGAAATGAGGACTTCTTCGCCGTCTGCGCCGCCGATTTCAACGGCGGAGCCATCGAGGCAGACATGACCCTTCGCCGTCTGCGCTATCTGCAGGCATTGAACGGCTGTGAGACACTGCCGGAGCTGACTTCCGACGATCTGACCGGCATTCCCGGGCTGGGCCAGAGCGCGGCACAGGTGCTCCACAATGTTGACGAGCGAGCAAACCACCATACGGAGGACTGAATAGACTATGTTTGACCAGAGTAAAATTCGCAATTT
>JAFYVA010000035.1 GCA_017549325.1 Oscillospiraceae bacterium | reverse complement strand
CAGCACGATACCGGTGCCGAGGAAGAGGGCCACGCCCAGTGCGCGGGAGATGTTCTGCATATCCTTTTTGCCCCAGTACTGGCTCACCAGAATGCCGAGGCCGCCCTGCACGCCGAAGCTGAGGGACAGCAGCAGGAATACCGGCACGTTGGCGGCGGTGACGGCGGCCATCTCCGCGTTGCCCAGCTGACTGACCATAAAGGTGTCGATCAGGCCAAGGGAGAAGGTGATCAGATGCTGCAGGGCGATGGGTGCCGTCAGCGCGATGAGATAGCGGTAGAAGCCGCTCTCGCGGCGAAGATCTTTCAACATAAACAAATACCTCTGGTAAGAATTACAGCATGGGGAAGCGGCTGGCTTTGTGCTTGGCGAGGGCGGCGCAGACGGCGTCGATCTCCTCAAAGGTGGTCTCGGGGCCGAAGCTGAGGCGCAGCACGCCGCCGGCGGTGCGCTTATCGAGGCCAAGGGCCTGCACCACATGGCTCAGCTTGCCCCGGTGGCAGGCAGAGCCGGCGCTGAGGCAGATGCCCTGTGCGCCGAGGTCGGTGACCACGTTGGCGCTGGGATAGCCCACCATGGACACCGAGAGGATGTGAGGTGCTTCGCCGGCACCCACCGCCACGATGCCGTCCATCGCCAGCAGCTTTTCACGGCAGTAGGCCTTGATATCGGCCATGTGCTGCCAGGAGGACTCCAGATCCTCGCACCGCAGCGCCACGGCTTTGGCAAAACCGGCGATCTGGGCCGTGGCCTCGGTGCCGGAGCGGCGGGACATCTCCTGCCCGCCGCCGAAGAGGAGGGGGCGGAAGTTCTTCAGGTGGGGCGCGATATAGAGAGCGCCGATACCCTTGGGCGCGCCGATCTTGTGGCCGCTGAGGCTCATCAGATCCACGCCCAGTTGGGCGGGGGCGGAGGGTACCTTCAAAAAGCCCTGTACCGCGTCGGTGTGGAGGAGGGCGCGGCTGCCCCGCTCTTTCATCACGCGGGCGATGTCGGACAGCGGGAAGATGCAGCCCGTCTCGTTATTCACCAGCATGACGCTCACCAGCACCGTGTCCTCGCGGAGGGCGTCGGCCACCTGCTGCGCGGTGACGTGGCCGGTCTTGTCGGGCTTGAGGTATGTGACCTCATAGCCCTGCTGCTGCAGTGCCTTGCACGTCTCGAGAATGGCGCTGTGCTCCACGGCGGTGGTGATGATGTGCTTTCCCACATGGCGGCCGTGATGCAGCGCGCCCATGATGGCCCAGTTGTCGCTCTCCGTGCCGCAGGAGGTGAAGTGAACGCACTCGGGAGCGCAGGCAAGGGCCTTGGCAACCGTGGCGCGGTGAGATTCCACCGTGCGCTTCTGCTCCTGTCCCATGGGATACTGGGCAGAGGGGTTGGCAAAGGCCATCAGTGCTTCGTATACGGTGTCGGCTACCGCCTTGGGTACAGGCGTGGTGGCGGCGTGGTCTAAGTAGATCATAGTGTACCTCGTAAAATTCTCCCCTGTCGGGTCTTGTCACAGAGGGAATGATTTTGTATAATAAGTAACATCTTATTATACTCGAATGAGAGGAAAAGTGCAAGATGCGCGTTGGTATTTACACCTTGGGCTGCAAGGTGAATCAATATGAAACACAGGCCATGGAGCAGGAATTGCTGCGTCGGGGACACGAACTGGTGGACTTTACGGAGGTGGCCGATGCCTACATCGTCAACACCTGCTCGGTGACGGCCGTCAGCGACAAGAAGTCGCGGCAGATGCTGCGGCGCTGCCGCCGCCTCAATGAAGAGGCCGTGGTGGCTGCCTGCGGCTGCTATGTCCAGACCCACCCGGAGGAGGCCTCCACGCTGGAGGTGGACATCGTGGCCGGTACCGGCGACCATATGGCCTTTCTCGACCTTGTGGAGCAGGCGGCGGAGGAGAAAAAACGCTACACGCTGCTGGACGACGCCCTGCACCGCCGCGAGTTTGAGGTGCTGGCACCCGGAGGACAGGAGGGACGCACCCGCGCCATGCTGAAGGTGGAGGACGGCTGCGTCAACTTCTGCACCTACTGCATCATCCCCTATGCCCGCGGCCCCATCCGCTCGCTGCCGATGGCCACCGCCTGTGAGCAGGTGGCACAGCTGCGGCAGGAGGGCTACCGCGAGATCGTCATCACCGGCATTGAGATCTCCTCCTACGGCCGCGATCTGGCGGGTGACGTGGGGCTGATCGACCTGCTGGAGGCCATCTCTCCCGTGGCGGGGGATATGCGGATCCGCCTCGGCTCTCTGGAGCCCCGCACCATCACCGAGGACTTCTGCCGCCGCGCCTCGAAGCTGCCCAACCTCTGCCCCCAGTTCCACCTCTCGCTCCAGTCCGGCTGCGACGAGACGCTCAAGCGCATGAACCGCAAGTACGACACGGCGCGGTACTACCGGTCCGTATCCCTTTTGAAGCAGTACTTCGACGGCGTGGCAGTGACCACCGACCTCATCGTGGGCTTCCCCGAGGAGACGGAGGAGGAATTTGCCCGGACGCTGGAGTTCATCCGCCGCTGCGGCTTTGCCCAGATGCATATTTTCCCCTACTCTGTCCGTCCCGGTACCAAGGCCGCAAAGATGCGCCAGCTGACCATGGCGGTGAAGGAGGAGCGGGCCGCCCGGGCCGCAGCGGTGGCCGAGGAGATGCACGCAGCCTACCTTGCCTCCTGCGTGGGCAAGACCTTCGCGGTGCTCTTTGAGCAGGAAAAAGACGGGAAATTCGTGGGCCACGCTCCCAACTACATGGAGGTGGCGGCACAGGGATGTGACCTCCACAATGTGGTGCGCGACGTCCGTATCACCGCCGTGGAGGACGGCGTGTTGACAGGAGAGATCGTATGAAGAAAACCTATCACTTTTTTGCCTATATGAGCCGTATGCGCTTTATCCAGCGCTGGGCATTGATGCGCAACAGCTTTTGCGAGAACGTGCAGGAGCACAGCCATACCGTGGCCATTCTCGCCCATGCGCTGGCCGTCATCCGCAACCGCTATTTCGGCGGTGATGTGGACGAGGGCCGCGTGGCGGTGGCGGCACTGTATCACGATGCACCCGAGATCCTGACCGGCGATATGCCCACCCCCATCAAGTACCACAACCCCGCCATCCGCGAGGCCTACCGTCAGGTGGAGCTGGTGGCGGAGGAAAAGCTGCTGGCCATGCTGCCCGAGGATCTGCGCCCCGGCTATCGCGCGGCCCTTTCCCCTGCGGCAGAGGCGGTGCAGCAGATTGTACACGCGGCCGACAAACTCTCGGCCTACATCAAATGCGTCGAGGAGCTGAAGGCGGGCAACGATGAATTCCGCAAGGCAGCCCAGCAGACCATGGATGCCCTCAAGGCTATGGGATTGCCGGAGCTGGAGTACTTTATGGAGCACTTCCTGCCCTCGTACCGCCTGACACTGGACGAATTGGAGTAAGGGCTATGATTCGAATTGCAACGATGGACGACCTTGGTCGCGCCCACGAGATTATCGGCATTGGTCGCGCCGCCATGCGTGCGGCGGGAAATACCGTCCAGTGGTCGCCCACAGGACAGGCGGAGGCGGCAATCAGCGAGGATATTCGGCAAGGGCGATGCTATGTGATGGAGGATGAAGGCGGTATTTATGGTGTATTCGCCCTCGTCATCGGTGACGACCCCACCTATCAATACATCGAGGGTGCGTGGCGTGAGGACAGCCCCTACGGCACCATCCACCGCATCGCCTCTGATGGGACACACCGCGGCGTTTTGTCGGAGTGTGTCAAGTGGTCGATGGCGCAAATTCCCCACCTTCGCATTGACACCCACGAGAGCAATCTCGCCATGCGTGGGGCGATTGAAAAGTTGGGCTTTGCCTACTGCGGCACGATTTATATCGCCGACGGCACGCCGCGAAGAGCCTATGAATTGAGTTGAAAGAAGCAAAAACACCGCCCGGTGGGCGGTGTTTTTCTCGTTTAGTCGATTTTTCCTCTTGCCTTCAGCACATCGTCGGCGGTGAGGAGCATCAAGTCCTCGCGGGTGATGTTTGCCATCGCGGCAAGGCGGTTGTTCTGCGCCACCACGATCTGCTCGAAGATGTTGCGCACACCGCGTCCGTTGCCGAAGCTCTCGGCGTCGGCGCTCTCCTCGGCGATGAAATCCCGCACCAGCGGGACGGCATCCTCGGCCAGCGTATAGCCCTCGCCGCAGCGCATTTTGAAAATGTCCATCATTTCCTCCACCGTATAGTCGGGGAAGAAGAGGAAGCGGTTGAAGCGGGACTCAAGGCCGGGGTTGGAATGGACGAACTTGTCCATCAGCTCCGTATAGCCCGCCACGATGACCACCAGATCGTCCCTGTTGTCCTCCATAGCCTTCAAGATGGTGTCGATGGCCTCCTGACCGAAGTCGTTGTCGCCGCTCCCGTTGAGGGCGTAGGCCTCGTCGATGAACAGCACGCCGCCCATGGCCTTTTCCAGTACCTTGGCAGTTTTCAGCGCCGTCTGGCCCACATAGCCTGCCACCAGACCGCTGCGGTCCACCTCCACCAGCTGGCCGCGGCTTAAGATGCCGAGGGAGCGGTAGATGCGGCTCATCAATCGGGCCATCATGGTCTTGCCGGTGCCGGGGTTACCGGAGAACACCATGTGAAGGGACATATCGGTAGTGGGCAGGTCGTGTTCACGGCGGAGCTTATAAATCTGCACCATGTTGATGAGGCTGCGGACTTCCTCTTTAATGACATCGAGGCCGATGTAGGTGTCCAGTTCGGCGAGGAGGTCTTCCAGCTTCTCGGGAGGCGGGAGTTCCTCCTCCTCAGGCTTGGCGGCCTCGGTCTTGACCTCCTGGACAGCGGGAGGGGGCGTCTCCTTTTTCGGCTGGGGATTGCCCCAGAAGTCGGTGTTCATACGGCGCAGGCCGTTCTCCGTCATGGAGCGGATCACATCCAGCTGCTGCAGTATGATCTCGTCTTTTTTATCCATATAGGCATCTCCTTTACGAGCGGGATAGGTTCACATGTTCCATAGCGCGGAACAGAAGCGCCACCACAAAGCCGGTCAGTGCGCCGCTGAAGAGAGATACCAGCAGCAGGAAGGGAAGGTATCCCAGCACCATGGTGTTGCCCAGGGTGATCATGGCGGCACAGATCTGGCCGATGTTGTGTCCGGCGGCACCGGCGATGGACACGCCGTAGACGCTCAAGCGCTTACCCTTGCGCAGCAGCGCCATCACCGCCATGGCGAGGACACCGCCCAACAGCGAGAACAGCAGCGCCGAGGCGTTACCGGCGAACATGGCGCCTAAGATACAGCGGGCGATGAGGATGATAAAGGCAGAGCCGGTGCCCAGATAGTACAGAGCAAAGAGGGTCACGATATTGGCAAGACCCAGTTTCACACCCGGCAGGGGGATGAGAAGCGTCACGGGAAAGAGATTTTCCAGTGTGCTCAGAGCCAGTGCCAGCGCCGTCAGCACGGCGCAGAGAGTGAGTTGTTTTGTCGTCCATTTCATACGGCTTACCCCACTACGATATCGGGCGCGTCATCACTGGATGCGCCCTCCAGATGGATGACCACCTGTCCGGGGAGGCAGACGATGGACTGGCCCGGGCGGGAGATGTGCCCTGTGTGGACACAGTCCTGTGTGGGACAGTCGGAGGCTGTGACGGCGGCGCCATCGGCGCTGAGAAGCACCTCCAGCGTACATTCGCCCTCTACCGTCAGATGCGTTTCGCCATCAAGACGGTGCAGGTCAATGCGCTCCGTCACCTCGCCGCCGATGCTGATGACGGCGCTGAGACCGTCTTCCTGATGCAGCTTCGGCCCGTAGAAGCCCAGCGCCACCGCGCCCGAGAGCAGCAGGACGATGATGACCACGGCAATATCCCATTTTTTAGGCCGCCCATCAGGCGGTGAGTACTTGGTAGTCATATCCGCTCTCCTCAACGGGGGATAGTTGATCGATCAGACCCGGCGTGTAGATCACGCGGCCGTCGGCAGTTACCAGCACCATGTCGAAATTCTGTCTCAGTGCCCAGAAATCGCAGGCACCCGTCTCGCCCATCACATACAGCGCCGTGGAATAGGCGTCGGCCATGGAGCCGTGGAGGGCGGTATCGTCATAGGGCAGGATGATGGAAACGCTCAGCAAATCGCTGTTTGCAGGTTTTCCGGTGGCAGGATCGAGAATGTGCTGATACACCGTGCCGTCGGGGGCGGTGAAGTTGCGCTGATAGCCGCCGGAAGTCACCACGAAGGCATCCCGCAGGTGCAGCATACAGGCGTAGCCGCTCATGTCCTCGGGGTGCTGGATGGCCACGCTCCACGCCTCGCCGTCGGTGTTGTCGCCGTGGACGTACACGTTGCCGCCCAGGGAGATGAAGCCGCCCTTGAGCTCCCGCTCGTGGTAGAGCTGAGCGATGCGGTCGGAGGCGAAGCCCTTGGCGATGCCGCCCAAATCGATGGCGCAGCCCTCGTCCAGCGTGGCAATGCCGCCGTCGAGAGAGATGTGCTCGCTGCCAACAGAGGGCAGCAGGGCGTCGATCTCGGCCTGCGTGGGCACATAGGGGGTATCGCTGTTGATGTTCCACAGCTCCACCAGCGGGGCAACGGTCACATCAAAGCAGCCGCCGGTGGCCTCGCTCAGCGCGATCGCCTCCTCCAAGAGCGCGGCGGTATCAAAGCCCAGCTCGGCGCTGCCCGCGGCATTCAAAACCGACACATCGGAACTCTCGACGGTGCGGCTCATGGACTGCTCCAGCGTATTGACGATGTTGGCGCTTGTCTGCAGCGCGTCGAAGGCGCCGTCGCCCACGGCCACCAGCGTCATGTAGGTATCCATGGCGAAGATGTCCAGCGACTCGGTCTTGGGGGCGCAGCCCGTCAGCAGCAACAGCAGGATCAACAGCGGGAGAAATACTTTTTTCATAGCTCGCGGCGTCCTTCCAATGCGCGCATCAAGGTGGCGTCATCGGCGAACTCCAGATGGCCGCCCACGGGGATGCCGTAGGCAAGGCGGGTCACCTTCACGCCGAAGGGCTTGAGGAGGCGGGCCAGATACAGTGCCGTCGCCTCGCCCTCGGTGTCGGGATTGGTGGCCATGATGACCTCGGAGATGTCGCCGGTGGCCACGCGGTCAAGGAGCGAGCGGATCTGCAGATCGTCGGGGCCCACGTGGTTGATGGGGGAGAGGACACCGTGGAGCACATGGTAGCGTCCGTGGAACTCGCGGGCGCGCTCCACCGCCAGCACATCGCGGGGGTCGGCCACCACGCAGATGACGCGCTCGTCGCGCTTGCGGTCGGCGCAGATGGGGCACAGGCCGCCGGCGGTCAGCGAGCAGCACACGGGACAGAGCGTTACGTTGCGCTTGGCATCAACGATGGCGTCGGCGAACTCGCGGGCCTCGTCCTCGGGGAGGTTCAGCACGTGGAAGGCCAGACGCTGGGCAGACTTGCCGCCGATGCCGGGCAAACGGGCGAACTGCTCCACCAAATGTTCAAGGGGTGCGGGGAAAAATTCCATAGACGTTGTTATCCTCTCAGTTCCTTGATTTTGGCCGGAATATCGGCGGCTTTATACACGGCGCTGCCGGCCACCAGTACATTGGCGCCGCTATGGATGCACAGAGGGGCCGTGGCGGTATCCACGCCGCCGTCCACCTCCAGCTCGCAGGCGGGGTTCATAGCGTCGATGTAGCCGCGGATCGTCTCCACCTTGGGCATCATATCGGCCATGAACTTCTGGCCGCCGAAGCCGGGCTCCACCGTCATGACAAGGATGATGTCGCACAGCTCGATGAAGGGCAGAACGGCGGAGGCGGGCGTCTTGGGCTTGACCACCACGCCGGCGCGCTTACCCTTGGCGCGGATCAGGCGCAGTGCCTCGCGGGTATTCTCCTCGGTGTCGGACTCCACGTGGCAGGTGATGATGTCGGCACCTGCGTCGCAGAACTGCTCCACGTAGCGGACGGGGCGGTCGATCATCAGGTGCACATCCAGAGGCAGCTCCGTGGTGGGACGCAGAGACTTGACCACGGGGATGCCGATGGTGATGTTGGGGACGAACAGGCCGTCCATCACATCCACATGGACATAGTCGGCGGTGGCGATGCGCTCAATGTCGCGCTGCAGGTTGGCAAAGTCAGCAGAGAGGATAGAGGGGGCGATCTTGACCATAATGTGACTCCTTTTTCCTTGCCGCACGGGGGACAGTGCGGCATCATACAATAGGTGTGAGGGCTGCACCGCGGGCAGCATCTTTTCAGATAGGGGGTCGGCGGACGGCTGTCCGTCGGCTCCCAGTGTATTTCTATCGTTCCATTATACCAATGCCGCCGCGTAAATGCAATAAAGAGAAGAAATTTGACCGATTTGTTAATTTTCAAAACCGCCCCTTTACCTTTGGAGGGAATTGGGATAAAATAGCAGAGAAAACAACAGGAGAAACGAGGAAATAACATGGGTTTCTTTCAAAAATTGCGCAACGGCCTGAGCCGCTTTATGTACGGGCGCAACGGTGCTGACCATCTGTGTCTGGCCACCATATGGACGGCCATCGCGCTGGATGTGATCGCCGCCATCTTCGAAATGCCCGATGCGGTGGAGGGGCTGCTGGGCTTCGTCTCCACGGTGCTGCTGGTGGTGACCGTTTTTCGTATCTTCTCCCGCAGACTGGATAAGCGCCGGGCAGAGAATGCATGGTTCCTGCAGAAGATCTGGTGGCCCATCAAGGGCAAGCTGGGCAAAAATAAGCAGCAGCGGGCCGATCGTGAGCACAAGTACTTCACCTGCCCCAACTGCCGCGCCGTGTGCCGTGTGCCGGTGGGCAAGGGCAAGATCGTCATCACCTGTCCCCGCTGCCGCGGTGAGATTCACGGGAGAAGCTGATGAAGAGAGCCGTATTTTTCGATCTGGACGGCACGCTGCTGGGTATGGATATGGAGACGTTTATCCGCGGCTATCTCCGTCACCTCTCGGCCTTCGCCGCGCCTATGGGCTACGAGCCGAAGGATATGGCCGACGCCATGTGGCAGTGTACCGCCGCCGTCATCGCCAACGACGGCACCACCAGCAATTTCGAGCGCTTCTGGCAGGCGTTTGCCAAGCTGTGCGGCCAGCGGGTCTATGACGAGCGCGACGTGTTTCACGCCTTCTACAGCAAGGAGTTCCATGCGGTGAAGGATGCCTGCCTTCCCGATGCCTCCGCTGCCCGCGCCGCCGTGGCGGCCGCCCGTGAATGGGCCGATGTAGTGGTACTGTCCACCAATCCTATCTTCCCCCGTGATGCGGTCCTCAGCCGCCTCAGTTGGGTGGGGCTGTCGGCGGAGGATTTTGACTACATCACCACCTACGAGAATTCCTCCTTCTGCAAGCCCAACCCCGACTACTACCGGGAGATCATGGGCAAGCTGGGCCTTGCCCCCGAGGAGATCACCATGGTGGGTAACGATATGCAGGAGGATATGCTGGCCTCCGCTGCGGCAGGCATCACGAAGCGCTATTTCGTCACCGACCATCCCATCAACCGCGACGGCACGCCCATCACCATGCCCCACGGCTCCCTGCGTGAGTTCCCCGCGTGGCTGAAAGCGCAATAAGGATATAGAAAAAAGACCGCCTCACAGTGAACAGGTCCAGTAAAAACGGACAATAGACAAAAGGCCCCCTGATGTAGGAAAATATACCTACATCAGGGGGTGTTCTTATGTCTAAAAGGAAATACACGCATGTACAGAGTCTTTTGCCGGAAATTAAGGCAATGGT
>JAFYVA010000034.1 GCA_017549325.1 Oscillospiraceae bacterium | reverse complement strand
CCCGGCGAGCACCAGTACACCGACGCCCAGATGCGCCGCCGCATTCGTAAGCTCCGCTGGAAGCTGCGCCGCGCCGGCGGCGTGGACCTCGTGGTGACTCATACGCCGCCCAACGGTCTGGGCGACGGCAATGATTACGCCCACCGCGGCAGCGAAGCGCTGCTGGAGCTGCTGGACCAATATCATCCCCGCTTTTTGATCCACGGCCACGTCCACCTTAATTACGGCCACGACATTCTTCGGGAGATCCCCTATAACGGCACCCGCATCATCAACGCCTACGAGCGGTATGTCATCGATGTGGAGCCGTCAGAAACATAACCCCTCTGTGAGAAAGGAAGAAAACATATGGCAAACTGGAAGCTTGGCATCTCCATTGAAGCTCCGAGCAAAGAGCTCTTTGAAGAGATGGCAAAAAAGGGCGCGTGCATGGAACTGTGCATCGAGCCCCATGATCTGGTGACAATGGACTGGAAAAAGCTGAAGGAGTGGATCGACGAGAGCGGCGTAGAGCTGTGGTCCTTCCATCTTCCCTTCGGCCCGCTGGATATCGCCGATCCCGATGAGTACACCCACCAATACGCCGTGGCGCTGCAGGCGGAGTACATCAAGCGCTCCGGTGAGCTGGGCGCAAAGATCGCCGTGATCCATCCCAGCTTCGAACCCATCCCCCCGGAAGAGCGGGCGGAGTGGATGACCACCGCCAAGGCCTCCCTTGTGCAGCTTGCGGAAATCGCAGAGGCCTGGGGCGTCACCCTTGCCGTAGAGGATCTCCCCCGCACCTGCCTTGGCAACTGCAGCGCCGACATGTTGGAGCTGCTCTCTGCCGATCCCCGGCTGCGGGTCTGCTTTGACACCAACCATCTGCTGGACGAGCGAAATGTGGACTTTGTCCGCGCGCAGGGCGATCGGATCATCACACTCCATGTGTCGGACTACGATTTCCGCAACGAGCGCAACTGGATGCCCGGCGAGGGCAAGGTGGACTGGGTGGAGCTGGTGACCGCACTGGAGGAAGCGGGCTATGACGGTCCCTTCCTGTACGAGGTAGGGTTTGAGGCCGTCCGCACCATCCACCGCCGGGATATGACCGTTGCGGACTATCAGGACAACCACCGGGCCTGCCTGGAAAAGCGGCCTCTCCCCGTACTGGGCACTCCGAACCGGGAGGTCTGTGATGAACGGGCCTACTATGATGTGCCGAAGGTGCATTAAAGCAGCCGCATACTGCCGCAGAAAAATAAGCGCAAAAAATTCCCGCAGTCCACAATGGACTGCGGGAATTTTTATGCTCGGTCAATTTATTCCACGGGGGGATTGGGCATCACCAGCAGGGCGATGAGATACGCCAGACCACCGGCGCCGCCCAGCAGGGTGAAAATGACCCAGGCCAGTCGGATCACGGTGGCATCCACTTCCAGATACTCCGCAATGCCGGCGCACACGCCGCCCAACTTTTTATCCGTGGCAGATCTGTAAAGCTTCTTTTTCATTGCAATGCCTCCCGAAGATTTCCCGTCGTTTCGATCAATACAGCTTGGCACCGGCGGGGATGTGATCATCCACCATCAGCAGGTGCAGCTTCTCTTCGCCCTCCTCGTTGTGCACGGCGGAGATGATCATTCCGCAGGAGTCGATGCCCATCATCTTGCGGGGAGGCAGGTTGGTGATGGCGATCAGCGTCTTGCCCACCAGTTCCTCGGGCTCATAGTACTCGTGAATACCGCTGAGGATGGTGCGCTCGGTGCCGGTGCCGTCGTCCAGGGTGAACTGCAGCAGCTTCTTGGACTTCTTCACCGCCTCGCACTTGAGGACCTTGACGGCGCGGAAGTCGGACTTGGAGAAGGTCTCAAAATCCACCTCATCGCTGAACAGCGGCTCGATCTCCACCTTGGAGAAGTCGATGGGCTCCGCCACGGGAGCTTCCTCCACGGCGGCAGCGGCGGCCACGGGTGCCTCCTCCTTCTTGGCGGGGGCATCCAGGGGCTTCATGGTGGGGAAGAGGATCACATCGCGGATGGAGTCGGTGCCGCAGAGCATCATGGAGC
Organism: Oscillospiraceae bacterium; assembly: GCA_017549325.1. The sequence continues at coordinate 1,074 of JAFYVA010000034.1, read as the reverse complement.
AGCGGTCGATACCGAAGCCCAGACCGCCCGTGGGGGGCATACCGTATTCCAGCGCCATGACAAAATCTTCGTCCATCATATCGGCCTCGTCGTCACCGGCAGCGCGCTTGGCAGCCTGTGCCTTGAAACGCTCGTACTGGTCGATGGGGTCGTTGAGCTCGGAGAAGGCGTTGCCCATCTCGCAGCCGCAAATGAAGGCCTCGTAGCGCTCGGTCAGATGGTGGTCGGCAGGGCTGCGCTTGGCCAGGGGGCTGACCTCCACGGGATACATGGTGATAAAGGTGGGCTGCACCAGGGTGCTCTCCACCTTCTGGTCGAAGGCCTCATACAGGGCGTTGCCCCAGGTCTTGTCCACGCCATCCATATCCACACCCACGCTCTTGGCCAGGGCCACGGCGGCCTCGCCGTCACCCTCGCAGGCCATGAAATCGGCGCCGGTGACTTCCTTGACCGCGTCTGCCATGGTCACGCGCTTCCAGTTGGGGGTCAGGTCGATGTCATTGCCCAGCCACTGCACGTGGTAGGTACCCAGGATCTCCATAGCGGCGCCGGAGATGATGGCTTCCAGAATGTCCATCATGCCGTCCAGGTTGGTGTAGGCCTGATACAGCTCACAGGTGGTGAACTCGGGATTGTGCTTGGTGTCCATACCCTCGTTGCGGAAGATGCGGCCCACCTCATACACGCGCTCCATGCCGCCCACGATCAGGCGCTTGAGGTGCAGCTCCGTGGCGATACGCATATACATGTCGATATCCTGAGCATTGTGGTGGGTGATGAAGGGGCGGGCATTGGCGCCGCCGGGGATGGTATTCAGGACGGGGGTCTCCACTTTCATGTAGCCCCGGTTGTCCAGGAAATTGCGCAGATACTTCACAAAGCGGCTGCGGATCTCAAAATTGCGCTTGCTCTCGGGGTTGACGATCAGGTCCACATAGCGCTGGCGATAGCGGATCTCCTTATCGGTCAGGCCGTGGAACTTCTCGGGCAGGGGGCGCAGAGACTTGCTCAGCAGGGTGATCTCCTTGGCGCGGACGCTCATCTCGCCGCGCTGGGTGCGGAACACATCGCCCT